>CAVKGN010000007.1:0-34878 GCA_963655595.1 uncultured Oscillospiraceae bacterium | reverse complement strand
GAATAACCCCTCCGTCCCGCAAAGACAAATAAAAAGGCGGACTGCTCACAGCATAAGCGTGTGGGCAGTCCGCTTTGTTTAATGGTCTTTACCCGCTAATGGAAATCCAAAATTGCACTACAAAAAGTGCAGTTTCTGCCGAAAACTGCACTGCTCATCGTGCAATATTCGCCAAAACTGCACGGTGAGCAGTGCAATATGGCGTTAGAAAGCCTTGAAGCAGTGCGCCCGATGCAAAGAAAAGACGGACGGACTTGTTCAGACACAAAAGATTTCCTAATTTTGCAAACCGAAGTGTAAGGATACACGGGCGCGCCGCTACGGAGGCGGTCAGAGCACGGCGGTATCCGCTTCGCAATCTACGCATATAAAACAAAAAGAATAAACCAAAAATGAAAAGAACATTTCAGCCCCACAACAGGAAGAGAAACAACAAGCACGGTTTCCGTCAACGTATGCAAACTGCCAACGGCCGCCGCGTGCTGGCTGCCCGTCGCGCTAAGGGTCGCAAGAAGTTGACCGTTTCAGACGAAGTTCACGGCAAGAAGTAAACCGGCTATCGAGAACCGACGACGTTTCTCGTTATAGTGAGGTTCTTTGATAAAAGATTTTCCACCGCATTGTCCACTTGGGCAATGCGGCTTCTTTTTTGTAGACGGCAGACAAAAAGAGAGCGTTGGCAACGGACGGGTGATTGTCCAGTTGCCAACGCTTATTGTTTGCACCTACGTGGGGGAGGGGAGAGTTCCCCTGCGGTTTAGAACGTCTTGTCGTAAACGGGGGGCGTTGTTACGCCGTGCTTAACGAATGTGGCGGCAATGAAAGCCTGCTGCTCTGCATTGATGGGCTTTTCGCCGTCTTTGAGATGATAGTAAAGTCCTTTGCCGAAGTGTTCGATGAGGTCCTGCTTGATTGCTGAGGCTACCGAAGTGCTCACCTCGTCGTAGATGTTTGTCATGCCCTGAGCCAGTCCCTCGTGGGACTTGTTCGTATTTGTGTTCATCTTTGTTTTAGTTGTTTGAAAATCTATGCGAAAGTAATCATTCGCCGCCGAAAGACAAAGCCTCGACTTGAAAACTTGCTTGCCTCGCTTTCGCTATGCCCCACATACTCCCCCTGTAACGCAGCAAAGGCTTCCGCACGGAGCGGAAGCCTTTGCCATATTGAAGTTGTGGGTTCGTTTCGGAAGTTTATTCGGCGTTGCTCCAATTCTCCTGCGTCTTGCGTACGTAGGAAGCGTAGCGGCGCTGAGCGGCCTTCTTCGTCTCGTCGTAGAGCTCCTGAGCCTGTTCGGGAAGAGCCTTCTTGAGCGAGAGGAAGCGCACCTCGTGGTCGAGGTAGTCCTGGAAGAGATCCCAATCCGGCTCCTTAGAGTCGAGCGTGAAGGGGTTCTTACCCTGCTCTGCGAGCTCGGGGTTGAAGCGCCACAGGTGCCAGTAACCGCAAGCCACTGCGCGACCTTCCTCAGCCTGGCTGCGTCCCATACCGCCCTTGATCTTGAGGCCGTGGTTGATACAGGGAGCGTAAGCGATGATGAGTGAAGGACCGTGGTAAGCCTCGGCTTCGCGGAAGGCCTTCAAGCACTGAGCCTGGTCGGCACCCATAGCCACCTGAGCCACGTAAACGTAGCCGTAAGTAGCCTGCATCATACCGAGGTCCTTCTTCGTTACGCGCTTACCGGCAGCAGCGAACTGTGCGATGGCACCGATAGGAGTAGACTTCGAAGCCTGACCACCCGTGTTGGAGTAAACCTCGGTGTCGAGCACGAGGATGTTCACGTCCTCGCCGCTTGCCAATACGTGGTCGAGACCGCCGTAACCGATGTCGTAAGAGGCACCGTCACCACCGATGATCCACTGGCTGCGCTTGGTGAGGAAGTGCGAGAGTTCGCTGAGCTGCTTGCAAGTGGGGCAACCCTTCTCGGCACCAGCCTTGATCATAGGTTCGAGTTTCTCGGCAGCTGCGCGGCTTGCCGTAGCGTCGTCCTGACCTTCAATCCATTCCTGAGCGGCTGCCTTGAAGTCGGCGGGTACGCTCTCGTCGGCAATGGCGCCCTCGAAGAGCGACTGGATGCGAGCGCGCATCTTCTTGTTGGCAAGGATCATACCCATACCAAACTCGCAGAAGTCCTCGAACAGAGAGTTTGCCCAAGCAGGACCTTGACCCTTCTCGTTGGTAGTATAAGGAGTTGAGGGGATAGAGCCAGAGTAGATAGAGGAGCAACCCGTAGCGTTGGCAACCATCTGACGGTCGCCGAAGAGCTGGCTGACGAGCTTCACGTAGGGAGTTTCGCCGCAACCAGAGCAAGCGCCGGAGAACTCGAAGAGCGGAGTAGCGAACTGAGAGTTCTTGGGGTTCTGCTTGATGTCGATGAGGCCTTGCTTGCTGCTTACGCTCTTTACGCAGTAGTCCCACTTGGCAGCTTCGCCGAGCTGACCTTCGAGGGGCACCATTTCGAGAGCCTTGTTGCCCTTCAAGCCGGGGCAAACGTCAACGCAGTTGCCGCAACCGAGGCAGTCCATCACGTCAACCTGCTGTACGAAGTGCATGCCCTTCATGGCAGCGGGAGCCTTCATTTCGATGCCTTCGCCAGCGAAGCCCTTCAGCTCTTCGTCGTTGAGTACGAACGGGCGGATGGCAGCGTGGGGGCAGACAAAGTCGCACTTGTTACACTGGATACAGTTCTCCTTGTGCCATACGGGAACGAAGGCTGCAACGCCGCGCTTCTCGTAGGCGGCAGTGCCCTGCTGCCAAGTACCGTCTTCCGATACCTTGTAGGCGCTGACGGGGAGCAAGTCGCCGTTCTGAGCGTTGATGGGGCGTACGATGTCGGAGATGAAAGCGGGTTCGTCGCGAACCACCTTCTCGTCCTCGGGCAGTGAAACCCAAGCGGGATCAACGGCGAGCTGCTTGTATTCACCACCGCGGTCAACGGCCTGGTAGTTCTTGTCGACGATGTCCTGACCCTTCTTGCTGTACGACTTAACGATGAACTTCTTCATCTGCTCTACGGCAAGGTCAACGGGGATGACACCCGTGATGCGGAAGAAGGCCGACTGCAGAATGGTGTTCGTGCGGTTGCCAAGGCCAATCTCCTGAGCAATCTTCGTAGCGTTGATGTAGTAAACCGTGATGTTGTGCTCAGCGAAGTAGCGCTTCACGTTGTTGGGCAGGTTGTGAGCCAACTCGTCGCCCTCCCAGATGGTGTTGAGCAGGAACGTGCCGTTGTCGCGCAGACCGCGGAGCACGTCGTACATGTGCAGATAAGCCTGTACGTGGCAAGCCACGAAGTTAGGCGTCTTAATCTGGTAAGTGGAGCGGATGGGGTGATCGCCGAAACGGAGGTGCGAGCAGGTGAAACCGCCCGACTTCTTCGAGTCGTAAGAGAAGTAAGCCTGGCAATACTTATCCGTGTTGTCGCCGATAATCTTGATAGAGTTCTTGTTAGCACCTACCGTACCGTCAGCACCGAGGCCGTAGAATTTAGCCTCGAAGATGCCTTCGCCACCGAGAGCCATCTCCTTCTCCAAGGGGAGCGAGTGGAACGTAACGTCGTCCACGATGCCCACGGTGAAGTGATCTTTGGGCTGGGGCAGTGCGAGGTTGTCGTAAACAGATACGATCATGGTCGGCGTAGTGTCGCAAGAGCCCAGACCGTAGCGGCCGCCAACGATCACGGGACGGTTCTCTACGTCGTAGAATGCGTCCTTCACGTCGAGGTAGAGCGGTTCGCCGTTTGCGCCCGGCTCCTTCGTGCGGTCGAGTACGGCAATCTTCTTGCAAGTCTTGGGCACTGCGGCGAGCAGGTGCTTCACAGAGAACGGACGGTAGAGGTGAACGCTCACCATACCCACCTTCTCGCCCTTAGCGTTGAGGTAGTCGATGGCTTCGCGGGCAGCCTCCGTGGCCGAACCCATGCAGATGATTACGCGCTCAGCATCGTCAGCACCGTAGTAGCTGAAGAGCTTGTATTCGCGGCCGGTAATCTTGCTGATAGCTGCCATGTACTTCTCCACAGCAGCGGGAACAGAGTCGTAGTAGGGGTTGCAAACCTCGCGGTGTGCGAAGAACGTTTCGGGGTTCTCGGCCATACCGCGTGCAACGGGGTGTTCGGGGGTGAGGGCACGGCTGCGGAATTCGCTCACCTTGTCCATCGGAACGAGCGGACGGATGTCCTCCTGATCCATCACCTCAATCTTCTGATACTCGTGCGAGGTGCGGAAGCCGTCGAAGAAGTTGATGAACGGCACGCGCGTTTCGAGGGCAGCGAGGTGTGCCACGGCGGAGAGGTCCATAACTTCCTGCACAGAGCCTTCGCAAAGCATGGCAAAGCCCGTCTGGCGGCAAGCCATCACGTCGCTGTGGTCGCCGAAGATGCAGAGAGAGTGCGTAGCGAGCGTACGAGCCGAAACGTGGAACACGCAGGGGAGCAGTTCGCCGGCGATTTTGTACATATTGGGGATCATCAGGAGCAAGCCCTGCGATGCGGTAAACGTGGTAGTGAGCGCACCCGACTGCAACGAGCCGTGTACGGCACCAGCGGCGCCGCCTTCGCTTTGCATTTCCTGCACCTTAACGGTGTCGCCGAAGAGGTTGATGCGGCCCTGTGCCGACCATTCGTCCACGTGCTCGGCCATGGGCGACGACGGGGTGATGGGGTAGATGGCAGCAACCTCGGAGAACATGTACGCAATGTGCGCAGCGGCCTGGTTGCCGTCACAAGTGATAAACTTCTTGTTTGCCATGAGTTTTTGTATTTGGCAACGGGTTTCGTGTCGTTTCCGCGCCACACGCCCTTTGCCTTATTATAATAGATGTGTTTGTTATGTTTCTTTGCTTGATCCTTTGCGCGTCTGCCCCTCCGTTAGTAGAGGAAACCGAAGAGCCAGAGCGGTATTTCATTCTCGCGGCCGAGGTCCGTGTTGTACTTCACGTAGATGGTGTCGGCGGCGGTACGTATGCGGCGCATCTTGTCGCACACACAGATGTTCGTAGAGTTGTTTATGCGGAACATTCCCAAGCGTTTCCCCTTGTTCACCGTGTGGTGACGCCACAGGCAGTTCACGAAGTACGTCTCCATGATGGTCTGCTCCGACATGCAGTTCTCCCACAGCGCGTACATCAGGTTGGCGTCGTGCAGGTAGATGGCCGCAGGCTTCTTGGGGTAGCTTTCGCCAGGGTGGTGCACCATGTTGATAAGGCGCGTCTCTTCCAAGTATTTCAGGTAGTTCATCACCGTGGCGCGCGAGGTGCCAATCTCCTGCGCCAGCTTGCTCACGTTGGGGGCTGCGGGGTCGCTTATGGCGAGCATGTAGAGCAGCTTCTTGATACGTGAGAGGTACTTCAACTCAATCTGTTTGTTGAGCAACAGGTCTACCTCGATCATGTTGTTCATTGCTTTGAGCAACGCCTCGGTGAAGTTGTGGTTCTCGAGGAAGAAGGGGTAGTAGCCGTGCTGCAGATAGTCCTGGAAGTAGTGCCACGGGTGCACCTTGGGAAGTATCGTTTTGAGTATCTGCTCGTGGTTTTGCAACAACTGATCGAAGGTGTATGCCTCGAAGTTTTGGTTTGTCTCCAAGTTGATGTACTCGCGGAAGGAGAAACCATGGAGCACGTACGTACGGCTAATGGACGAGAGTTCCGTCTCGTCGTCGCCCTCGCCCATGTTCACCGAGGTGGTGGCATACACAATGCGCAGATAGGGATAGCGGTGGTAGCATTCGCAGAGCTGTTCGCGCCAGTCGGGCAGCTTGAAGGCCTGATCGATGAGCAGCACCTGCCCACCCTCAGCCATAAAGCGGCCAGCAAAGTCCACTATGCCGTGCGCCTGAAAGTAGAAGCTGTTAAGGTTAATGTATAGGCATTGACGAAGCCGTATGTCAAAGTTCTCCTTGGCATACTGCAAGAGAAAAGATGTGCGCCCCACGCCGCGCGGACCTTTAATGCCAATCATGCGGTAGCTCCAGTCGATGGTGTCCATCAGCGAGCGGCGTACCGGCGCATTGAAGTGTTCCATCAGATAGGCGTGTGATTTGAAAAACGTCTCCATCTTGATAATGTTTTCGGTATAAAAATCATTGCAAAGTTACTAACTCGTATCTGAACTTGCAAAGCATAGATAGCATTTTTTCGGGATAATGACACTGCCCGTGTTGGTGCTTCGGAATGTGGATTTACGGAAAATATCCCCGACGTAATTGATGGCTATCGTATGATGGACACACGGCCGCCGTACGATGCACATGTGTCTGTCGTACGGTGGACGCATGTCATTCGTACGACGAACGCCAACTACATTCGGGGGGATGACTGTTTGCCCGCGGGGTACAAAAATAAGGAGTGCGACTGCCTGAGCGGTCGCACTCCTTATAATAGGTGTGTTGTGGGGATGAACGAAGGGGTTACTTCACAAGCGTTTTCCGCCCGTTCACAATGTAGATGCCCTGGCGCGTTACGCGCTGTACGCGGCGGCCTTGCAGGTCGTAGATGCCCTGCTTGCCGG
Source organism: uncultured Oscillospiraceae bacterium (assembly GCA_963655595.1). Lineage (GTDB taxonomy): Bacteria > Bacteroidota > Bacteroidia > Bacteroidales > Bacteroidaceae > Alloprevotella. Next base: position 28,376 of record CAVKGN010000007.1, on the reverse strand, counting down.
CGGTCGTCTTAGTAGCTTCCACGCTGCCTATACCGTCAACGACGTCCTTCTTGTACGAGGCTTTCACGTTGAGGTATCCCTCCACGGTGCCTTGGTAGTCCTCGTTGCCTGTCACACCCGTGAAGGTGTAGCCCTCAATGGTGGGGATGGCCAACGTATATTCGCTGCCAGCGTTGAGGAGTTCGGTGGTTTGGCTGAGCGTCTTTTCGTCCTCGTCGAGGCATACAATCGTCACGGTGTACATGGGCTGCGCGTAGAATGTGCTGATGCGGATGGGGTGGCCCGTTCCGCCGTCCCAGCCTACGAGGTCGCCGCTTTCGATGCCGTCCCAGTATTGTCCGTTCGAGCCTTTCAGTGCCCACGTCTCGCCGTCGGAGTTGAGCGTGAAGGTAAACGTACCGCCCGTCTTCGAGGCTGTGGCAGACTGTGAGCGGGTGAGCTGCGGCACATAGAGGCCTGTGTACTCGTTCTTCACTTTGAACGTCTTTCCGCTGCCTTCCAGCGTCCACACGGCTGTGGGCTGCAAGCCCTCGTCCGTCGTGCTGCGGTTGATGCGGTTGTCGCCGCTCTGGATGAGTCGGTAGCCCGAACGTCCCGATGCCGTGGTAGCGTCGTAGATCAGGTAGCTCTTGCCGCTCTCCACGGAGGTCACGGCCTCGCCGTCCTTCTTTACGCCCGTAATGGCGTCGGTGGTGTAAACGGCATTGATGGTAGCGTCAGCCGTAAGGGTGAGCGAAGTGCCATCCTCCTTGTCGGCGCTTTCAAGCGTGTAGTACTTAGGCGCGGGGAGCGACACGGTGTAGCTTTCGCCCACGGGCACAGCCACTTCGTCCGTCTCAATGATTGCGCCCTTGGCATCCACGCAGTGGTAAGTGAGGGAGTAAGCCGAACGCTTGTAGGTCAGCGTGTAGGCATTGTCGCCTGCGGCGGTGATGGTCTGTAAGGTGTTGTTCTTAATGGCGGGGCAAACGGCTTCCGTCACTTCCGTGCCGACGGGCAGGCTGCGTGTGAACGTGCCGAGGCTGTTGCCTTGGTCGTCCGTGCAGGTGAAGGTCACCACGGTGACTTCCTGAACATTCCAGCCCGCACCCTGCTTGTGCGCTGCGTCGCCGTCGCTGCTCACTGTTGAACCAGCGTTGACGGTGCCCGCGGGGAGGGGGAAGAGGCTCTTATCGCCCACCTTCAAACGGAAGTCTTCCGTTGAGGGTACGTAGCTAATGGTCACTGCCGGCGAGCTTACGCTGCTTGCCACAGTGATGGGGCTGCCCAGGCGTGCGGTGTAAGTGCCCTTGGCGGCGATGTAGCGGCCCGTGGCAGCGTTCTTGAGGTTGAGAGTCTGCGATCCGTCGGCGTTAATCGTGGACGACTCAACTGTCCATGCGTTCTGAGCGTAAACATCGGTGCTGTGCTGCAGGCTGGTCGTCTTGCCGCCGTCAGCGAGAGCCGCACCGTCGAAGTCGCTAATGGTGTTGGTAAACTCGTACGTCTTGCCCTCTTCCAGGTAATCGAAGGTGATGGGCGTGACATTGCTGCCATAGTCCTCCATCGGGGAGAACTCCCACTGACCTCCGGCGCCGCTCGTCGGGTCGCTGTACACGTTGACAGCGAGACCCTGACCAGACATAGAGGAATTGAAGTACTGGCCGCTCACCTTGTCGCTGGCGATGGTGTAATAGTAGTTGTTGCCCTTCGTTCCGTAGGCACCCGTGCCGAGCTGGAAGTTGTAGTGCTTAGCCGAGTTGTCGTAGGTCCAGCGACCAGATGTGCTGGTGGCAGTGGGGGAGGGGTTGACAGAACCATCGGGCTGCGCCTTGCACACAAGGGCATACATGCCAGCGTTGTTGGGGTCTTCCTCAATGCTCCACCACTGGCTGTCGTAGTTGTCGTCGGTAGCGGCTGCTTGCGTGTTGGTCCACAGAACGCCTGCCGCTGCGCCCTTTGCGCTGTACGTGCTGATGAGCGATGAGCCCTCGGCGAGGAGTTCAATGCAGCGGTCCTTACGGGTTGCGTCCGTTCCGCCCGAGATGAGGCGGTAGTAATACTTGTTGTCGGCCGTGTTGGCATGGGGCATCACGCGGCTGTCGTCGGCTGTGGGCTGCGTGTAACCAATCATGTGGTATTTGCAGTACTTGTAGTTGCCGTAGTTGAGCATCACCGTGTCGGCTGACATACGCTTGCGGAAGTCCTCGAAGTCCTTGTTGGCTTCTGTTGTCCAACCGCGCTCAGCAATGGCGATCAAACGGGGAAGGGCGAGCCACTCCATGTAGTCAGCGTCGGACACGTGTTCTGTCCAGAACGTGCCCTGTACGCCGTAGTCAGTAGCGTCGGGGATGGTCTGGTTATAGGTAGCCTTCACGTCGTCCGTACCATAGCCTGCGCCGGGAGGATCGAACTGGCTGTTGCCCTGCTTACGGTTGATGTAGTAGGGTCCCCAGGGGGTGTAGATGTTGGCCATGCCGAGCTCCTTAGCCTTTGCGGCAGCAGCTTCGGGACTCGTCCAGCAGTAAACGGTAGCATCCGTGGCCTTCATAATGTCAAGGTCGGCGCCCGAGGCAGTTATGCCCTCGTTCCAAATAGCCAGCTTGCGGCCTTTCGACTTTACGAACTCAGCCATCTCCTGTATGAAGTGGCTCTGCAGCTGTCGGTAGTCCGTCAGGCCGAGACTCTTGTAGGCAGCCTGGCACTGGGCGTTGTTCTGCCAAGCCGTGGTGGGACATTCGTCGCCACCGATGTGGATGTATTCACCCGGGAAGAGCTCCATCAGTTCTTCGAGGATGTCCTTGGTGAACTGCACGGCGTTGGGATTGGCCACGTTCATCACGTCGCTGAATATGCCGCCGTCGCTCTGCACCACGTGCGAGCCATTAGGCGTACAACTGAACTCCGGATAGGCCGTGAGGGCGGCGCAGAAGTGTCCGGGCATGTCGATTTCGGGAATGATGGTGATGTGACGCTCTGCGGCGTAGGCCACCACGTCCTTAATCTCGTCCTGCGTGTAATAGTAGGGGCCGTAAGGCTTGTTTATCCAGTACTGCGTAAGCTCGTACATGTCCGTAAAACGACTGTTGGGAGCGATGCTGGCCACGCTGGTGAGCTTGGGATACTTCTTTATCTCCACGCGCCAACCCTGGTCGTCGCTCAGGTGCCAGTGGAAACGGTTCATCTTGTAGTATGACATCACGTCGAGCATGCGCTTCACCTCTTCAACCGTGAAGAAGTGGCGCGCCACGTCGAGCATAAAGCCGCGGTACTGAAAGCGCGGTTCGTCGGTGATGCTTAAAAGAGGAAGGGTGTAGGAGGTGACAGACGGATCCTTCACGCCCGCCATCACGTTGGCAGGGAGCATCTTCTTGATACTCTGGAAGGCGTAGAAGAAGCCCAGGGCGTTCTTGGCTTTCACCGTCACGCCGGTGCCGTTGATAGTCAGCGTGTAAGCTCCGTCCTTGGTGGTGGCGCTGGTGAGCTTTGCCACGCGGACAAGTGCCGTGGCATCGCCGCTCGTCACCGTCACGTTGGCGCCAGTGGCGTTGGTGTACGACTCAGCAAAGCGGTTGATTTCGTTTACGCTTTCCTCGTCCACGCCGTCGTAGCTGATGGCGAAGTCGCTGGGCAGCGTGAGCGTGCCGGTGTACGTCGTCATAGTCTTAGGACGGGGGGTGAGGTTGACAAAGGTCTGCGCCCATGCGGTGGTCCAGGGCAGGAACGCCAGCGCAATGAGCAGTCCGATCAGTTTGTGTCTCATGTTTTTCGTTGTGTATAGGGTTAAGTTATTCGCGTTACTTGTGCCGCTCCGTGGCGGCGCAGTGCCTACTCCTATATATAAGGAGGGCTTACAGCGCAAAGGTATGCAATTCACGGCAAATCTGGGCTTTCGCGCGCTGTTTTGCTTGCTTTGGGCAAATTGGCAAGGGGTGAAGCATAGACGGCAAAAGGTTTGGGCGACAACGTTTTTCGCGTTTGGTAGGTGTGGACTTGTAATTTTCTGCATACTTTTGCAATTGCTGGGGAAGAGTATCCCCGGAGTGAAAAAACACATTGTTTTATGCGCAACTTCAAAGATATACGTATTGCCGTGGCCGGTACGGGCTACGTGGGACTTAGTATTGCCACCCTGCTGGCTCAGCACCATCACGTGACGGCGGTGGACGTGATTCCCGAAAAGGTGGATAAGCTCAACCGCAAGATTTCCCCCATACAAGACGACTACATTGAGAAATACTTGGCCGAGAAACCACTCAACCTCACTGCTACCCTCGACGGTCGGGCTGCCTATGCCGACGCTGACTTCGTGGTGATTGCAGCCCCCACAAACTACGATCCGCTCCTGAACCACTTCGACACGAGTCACGTGGAAGAGGTGATCGACCTCGTTTTGGAAGTAAATCCCAAGGCGGTAATGGTCGTTAAGTCCACAATCCCCGTGGGCTATACGCGCAGCCTTTACCTTAAATACGCACAGAAGGGCGTCAAGGAGTTCAATCTGCTCTTCTCCCCCGAATTTCTGCGCGAGAGCAAGGCGCTCTACGACAACCTCTACCCAAGCCGTATCATCGTGGGCTATCCTGTGCTCATCGATCGCCCCGACTTTGCCGCGGAGAACAACGCTATCAAGTCCGTCACCGACGTGGCCATGCTTCGCCAAGCCGCAGAAACGTTTGCCGCCCTCTTGCAGGAGGGAGCAATTAAGGAGAACATCGACACACTCTTTATGGGCATGAAGGAGGCTGAGGCTGTGAAACTCTTTGCCAATACTTACCTGGCACTGCGCGTGAGCTATTTCAACGAACTCGACACTTACGCCGAAGTGAAAGGGCTTGACTCGAAAGCAATTATCGAGGGCGTGGGCTTAGATCCCCGAATCGGTTCACACTATAACAACCCGTCGTTCGGCTACGGCGGCTACTGCCTGCCGAAGGACACGAAGCAGCTCCTGGCAAACTATCAGGACGTGCCGCAAAACATGATGTCGGCCATCGTTGAGTCGAACCGCACACGCAAAGACTACATCGCCGATGCAGTTCTGCGCAAGGCCGGCTACTACGTCGGGAGCAGCCAGTGGGATGCCGCCAAGGAGAAGACGTGCGTCATTGGCGTGTACCGCCTCACAATGAAGTCGAACTCCGACAACTTCCGCCAGTCAGCCATTCAGGGCATCATGAAACGCATCAAGGCAAAGGGCGCAGAGGTTATCATCTACGAGCCCACACTCGAGGACGGCACCACATTCTTCGGTAGCCGCGTGGTGAACGACCTGGCCCAGTTTAAGGCACAAAGCAAGGCAATCATAGCCAACCGCTTCGACGACTGCCTGACCGACGTGGAGGAAAAAGTATACACCCGCGACATATTCCGCAGAGACTAATCTTTTGGCCACAGCCTTGGCGCCCTAAATGGTACGAGGCGGCTGTGGCCATACAATTCAAAGCCAATAAGAAAAGAGCGTTGAAAGCAGGAGCGACCTCCGTGCTTTCAACGCTTGACGTTTTTATATAGTCAGTGTAAGCCTGGGCTTAGTTTACGCTTGCGGCGAGCTCTGCGCCTGCCTTAAACTTGACGACTTTCTTAGCAGCGATAGTGATCTTTTCCTTGCTGCGGGGGTTGATACCCTCACGTGCGGGACGTTCGTTAAGAGCGAATGTACCGAAACCGAGGATGGCTACTTTGTCGCCTCCAGCGAGTGCGCTAGAGATGGCGTCAAGGGCTGCGTCGAGGGCTTTCTTTGAATCGGCTTTCGTCAAGCCTGCTGCTGCAATAGCATTTACGAGATCTGTCTTGTTCATAAGTGTATTTTTGAATGTGTGTTTTGTTGCGTTTCGCATGCCGCATCCCCTTTGTTTACGGGGAAATGGCAGTGTTTCAGCGGCAAATATAGAGCAAGACCAAATACGGCGCAAATATTTTACGCCTTTTTTTGTCTTAACCCGTTGGAAATGGGCGATTTAGCCCCTTTGGGTAGCTCCTTTTCACCTCGTGGGGCATTTTTACGCTCTTTGGATGCCGTCGAGCGGACTTTGCAGAATGCGCCCCAACGTGCAGCCGCAAAGCTCGGCCGCTTGGGCCAGTTCGTCGCGGAAATAATAGGCTATGCTACCCGTGAACGACACGGGTAATTCGGGGCGTTGGTAGAGCAATACGTTGCGACGGAAGAAGCGCGAGAACTCGTCGAGAAGCAACTCCCTGACGGCTGGTTCTTCGCGGTGGGCGTGTAAGAACGGTGCGAACGAGGCAAGGAAACGATTGCCTCGTTCGCGATAGACGCGGCGGATTATTTCGTCGCCGGTGAGGGGGAACGCCTCGAAGAAGGCCTTGCGGATGTGCGGGGGCATCTGCTCTTTCAGCACATCGCCTACGAGTCGGCGGCCCAGTACCGCACCGCTCCCCTCGTCGCCCAGCACGTAGCCCAGGGGCGACACGTTGCGAACCGTCTGTCCGTTCTCCACGAGGCAACTATTGCTTCCCGTGCCGAGTATGCAGGCAATGCCACTTCCGCTCCCTATGAGAGCCTGCACCGTCCCTTCAAGGTCGGAGGCAACAGTCACGTCTGTGGCTGAGGTGAGGAGTTTTCGGAAAATGCGCTCCATACGCGCCGTCCCCTCGCCGCGACATCCTGCGCCGTAGAAGCGCACCGCTGTCGGCTGTACAAAGCCTTGCGCCGAGAGCAACTCTGTGCGGAGAATTTGCTCCACTTCCTCGTCGCTGAGCATAAAGGGATTGATGCCCTGCGTGTGGATACGCAACGGCTGGCCGTCGCCTGGGAGCAACAGCCAGTCAATCTTTGTACTTCCGCTGTCGGCAAGGAGCAGCGTGTTGGGGGAGAGTGTCATGCGGAATGGGGCGTGTTAGCTATGTAGTTCGGCAAGCAGGGTGTTGAGTTGGTTCTCGTCCTGGCAAAGCACCTCGCGCGGCTTCGAACCACGGGTGGGGCCGACTACGCCAGCGCGTTCGAGCTGGTCCATAAGTCGTCCGGCACGGTTGTAGCCGATGGAAAACTTTCGCTGAATGAGCGAGGTAGACCCTTGCTGGTGGATGACGATGAGCCGCGCCGCTTCCTCAAACATTGAGTCGAGCGGTTCGTCGCCCAGTCCGCCCTTCGGTGATCCGCCCTCGTCGTCCATGATGGGCTCGGGCAGTTCGAAGGCGGCCAGATAGCCTTGTTGGTCAGCTATGAAGTCGTTTATCTTCTCCACCTCGGGAGTGTCGACAAAGGCGCACTGAACACGGGTCGGCGTGTTGCCGCATAGGAAGAGCATATCGCCCTTACCTACGAGCTGGTTGGCGCCGCTTTGGTCGAGAATGGTGCGGCTGTCGATTTGCGACATCACCTTGAACGCCATACGTGCCGGGAAGTTTGCCTTAATCGTACCCGTGATGATATTTGTTGTGGGTCGCTGCGTAGCGATGACCATGTGGATGCCCACGGCTCGCGCCAGCTGGGCAATACGTGCGATGGGCAACTCCACCTCCTTGCCCGCGGTCATAATAAGATCGCCGAACTCGTCGATAATCACCACGATGTAGGGCATAAACTCGTGTCCCTGGCTCGGGAGTAGCTGACGGCTCTTGAACTTAGCGTTGTACTCCTTAATGTTGCGCACCTTGGCCTTTTTGAGTAGGTCGTAGCGGTGATCCATCAGCTGGCAGAGGCTTTTGAGCGTCTGCACCACCTTCGTCACGTCGGTGATGATGGGATCGAGATCGTCGTCGGGGATTTTGGCAAGGAAGTGCTTCTCAATGGGTGCATAGATGGAAAATTCCACCTTCTTGGGGTCGACCATCACAAACTTGAGCTCCGCCGGGTGCTTCTTGTAGAGTAGCGAGGTAATGATGGCGTTCAGACCCACCGACTTACCCTGACCCGTAGCGCCGGCCACAAGCAGGTGAGGCATCTTGGCGAGATCCACCATAAACACCTCGTTGGTGATAGTCTTGCCCAGGGCGATGGGGAGCTCGAAGGTCGACTCCTGGAACTTCCGGGTGTTGATAATACTCTCCATCGACACGATGCGAGGCCGCTTGTTAGGCACCTCAATACCGATAGTGCCTTTGCCGGGTATGGGGGCAATGATACGGATGCCCAGGGCCGAGAGCGAGAGGGCAATGTCGTCCTCCAAGTTACGTATCTTGTTGATGCGCACACCCGGGGCGGGCGTCACCTCATAGAGCGTGATCGTCGGACCAATGGTGGCCTTGATGCTCGATATCTCTACGCCGAAGTTGTGCAGCACGTTGATGATGCGGTCCTTGTTGGCGTTTTGCTCCGTCATGTCCACGTTGGGGCCGTCCTCGTCGTAGTGTTTCAGCAGGGGGATGGTGGGGAACTTATAATACTCCAAGTCCTTACGCGGGTCGTAGGGCTCGAGTGAGAGCACCTCCTCCACGGTTTTCCCCTCGGCCTTTTCGTCCACTACGGGCGGCGCAATGTCGAGCTTCGTCTCCTCGTCGGTCGGGGCGTTTATCTCCATTTCGTCAGCTGTGGTGAGGGGCGGAATGTCGTCCTCATTCTCGCTGCTACTCTCGTTGCCGAGTTCCAGGGATATGGTGTTGCTGCCCTCCTCTTCGGGGGCATCCTCCTCAGCCGGCTCCTCGTAGTTATATACAGGTTCGTTGTCGTAGTCGGTCTCCTCCTCATCGCTATAATCTGTGCTCTCCTCCGTCTCCTCGTCGGTAGGTTTGTCCTTGCGGCGCGGCTTAATGTAGTCCTGCGGACGCATAGCCTTGCGCAGGGCGCTTGCCGTTTCGCTTGACAGGTAGAGGCAGTAGAATACCAGCGTGATGATGACCACGAGCCAAGCGCCCGACGTTCCCAGCTCGTTGTTGAGCCATTGTGCCACGTACGTGCCGTGACCGCCGCCCAAGCGGAAGCTGAAATACTGCGTGACCGACTGCGGCAGAACGTCAGTGATGAGCGTGACGAACACGGAACCCCAAATCATCACGATGGAAAAGTTCAGGAACCACTTCCAAAGGCGCACTCGGTACGAGCCCATTAGTTTCAGGCCCGCCAGGAGCGTGTACACTGGTATCAGAACGGAGAACACTCCAAAGCACGAGTCCATGAAGTAGTTTGACACGTATGCGCCAAGCTTTCCGCCGTAGTTGGCAGCGTGGTCCAGCGTGCCGTTCTCCACGGCCGACTGGTCGATGCGTCCGGTGAAGACGTTCGACACGAAGCTAATGAGCAGGTAGAGGCTCACGATGAGCAGGCAAAGGCCAATGATGAAGCGTATGCCGTCGCGTTCGATGTATTCGCGGCCTTCGCGGTAGAGGTTGCCCGATTTTATTTGTTGCCACCACGAACGTTTCTGCGGCGTAGTGCCGGGGTTGCGTTTGGGGGCTTTGCTTTTCGCCATAGGGATGGGTTTGGGTTAAGGTTGGGTGTGGGGTAGGGGCTTATTCTTCGGTGTAGAAGCGGATGAGCCGCGACAGGGCGCGCTGGCACACGGGGCAGAACGCTGCTGCCTCGTTGGTTTTCATGCGGCAGTCCTGACACGGGCGGAATACCCCCTTCGACATGTATCCGCCGCCCTCAAACACGCCGATGCTCTCGCGGTTCTTCTTTGTGGGCACGGTGGGTATGGCCGTATTCTTGGGGAGCATGTCCTTCCACTTGCGGTCAAAGTCCTTCAGCGTGGTGATGTTCTGTTCCCAGGGCTCAACGTCGGGCGAATAGTAGTTTTCGTACTGGTCGTCGTAGTAGTATTCGTCCGCCAAACCGCAGAAGCTGTGGCCAAACTCATGCACCACCACCGGGCGGAATGCCGCGTGGTGCGTAGTAGTCAGCGTGTAAGCGTTGAGAATGCCGCCACCGCCGTAAGTGTACGTGTTGGCAAGGATAATTATATGCTCGTACGGGATGCGCGCAAGCAGGTTGTGCAGGTCGCGCTGGTGGAGCGTGGTGAGGTAGCGGTCGGAGTAGAACGTTGAGAAGTGGGAACTTAGCGCGGTGTTGCGCCACAGTCCCTCCTTGGGGATACTTACGTCGGAGTCGGCCGAAGCTGCTGCCACTGCCACGAAGTTGAAGCGGTCTGCCATGCTGTGGAACGGCTCGTGGGCCAGGATAGAGTTTACCGCAGTCTGCGCATCGGCATAGAAAGCCTCGGCCTGCTCAGCCGTATATCCCTCTGCCACGATGGCCACGTCTATCTTGTCCTTACTGTCGCCGCTCTGGTGCAGATAGCGGTGCGGAGGCACGGGCTTGCTATCGAGCGAGCGGATGAGTATGTCCGTTGGCACTACGGTGTGCGTGAACTCTGCGCTCACGGTGTTGCGGAAGGTAAACAGTCTCACCGTTACCGTGGCAGTGTCCGCCGGCATAGGCAGCAGGAACGTGTTCTCAAACGAACGCGTAAGCCTTGTAGCCTCCTCCGTAGTGAGCCATTCTTGGAACAAGGTGGAGAATGATTGACGGTACAACACGCGTCCCGAACGTTTGTCGCGGAGCGTGATGTCGCCGTTGCCGTGCAGGAAGAGCGAGTCCATGTGTACGCGGCGTCCAGCCCAACCTTCGAAGCTGCATAACTGGTTGAGGGCGATGTGCTGCTCATGCGTGTTGCCGCTAAAGTCGTAGTCTACGCGCAGCGTGCGGTTGAAGTTGCATCCTGCCTGTTGTGCAAGGGCAAACGGCACGGCCAGCGCAAGGGCCAACAGTGCCGCAAATATCTTTTTGCTGAATTGGTTCATTGGAATTGGGGGCTGTAAGGCGTATATATAAGGTGTGTTTGCTGCAAAGTTAGGAAACTTTACCTTTATACGGATACGTTTTCAAAAAACTGCACCCCGTGGATGTTCCCCGCGGGCCAGTCGAGATTACTCCAGAGGTTGTTGACGTCCGTCGTACGGTGTACATGCGTCTGTCGTACGATGGACGTGTGTCAACCGTACGACTGCCATGTGTCACTCGTACGATGGACGACGATTACCCCGGGGGTAAGATTAACAAAAACGTGGGGACAAACAAGTCTGTCCTTGTCTGTCCCCACGCGGTGAGGTGCCGAGCGCCCTGCGCCCAGCGTTAAAATCAGTGATTGTGACTGCAAATCTTCGTAGTGTCGACCGTAAAGTCGTCATTGCCGTTGGCGGGCATAAACTTGCCGCGTTCGGCGAGGAAGTCGACGAGTTGCGAGGCCGTCAAGTCGGTGGCGTGGCAGGTGCAGAAACGTTCTTCCTTGCCAAAGCGTTGTTCAATGGCCTGCACCAGTTCAGCGCGCGAGGCGTAGGCATTTCCCTCCATCATGTGGAGGACTTCGTGTCCGTGTGTCATAGGGAGTAAGTGTGGAGTTTCGTATTGTAATCGTTGGCGCAAAGGTACGGCAAAAGTCGTTCCGCAGGGCAAAGAAAAGTGGCGGATTGTATCCTTGTATGCCGAAAACGTGTAATTTTGCATAGGAGACAAATTGAAAAACACCGCAGTCCGCCGCCCCTCTGAGGGGAGTTTGTTTCCGCCCGCGGCGACTCTGCGCATTGAAAAACCTTAACGAAAGCCCATGCTGACACTCGATATCATCTACAAAGCGTCGACCGTGCTTAAAGACGTGGTGCAACGCACGCCCCTCATTCCTACGAAGAAAATCAACCCCTTTGCCGAAGTCTACCTCAAACCCGAAAACCTGCAAGTGACAGGTTCGTTCAAGGTGCGCGGAGCTGGTTTCAAAATATCCCAGCTTAGCGACGAGGAAAAGGCACGCGGCGTAATTGCCTGCTCGGCTGGTAACCATGCCCAGGGCGTGGCTCTCGCCGCCAAGCGTTACGGCATTCGCTCGCTGATATGTATGCCCTCGGGTGCGCCCATCTCGAAGGTGGAGGCCACGCGTGAACTCGGCGCAGAGGTGTGCCTCGTGCCGGGCGTGTACGACGATGCCTACCAGCGCGCGCTGCAAATCAACGAGGAGAAGCAAATGACCTTTATCCACCCGTTCGACGACGAGCAAGTGATAGCTGGTCAGGGCACAGTGGGTATGGAAATTCTCAACGAGTGCCCTGGTGTCGACGTGGTGTTTGTGCCTATCGGCGGTGGCGGACTTGCAAGCGGCGTGGCCTACGCTATCAAAACGCTGAAGCCCTCCGTGAAGGTGGTTGGCGTGCAGGCGAAGGGCGCAGCCAGCATGCTCAACAGCGTAGATCACAACCAGATCGAGACACTTACCAACGTGTTGACCATAGCCGACGGTATTGCGGTGAAAGCTCCGGGCGAACACACCTTTGAACTCTGCCAGCAGTACGTAGACGAGATTGTCACCGTGACGGAAGACGAGATATGCGCCGCCATCCTGGCCCTCATTGAGCACCATAAGCTCATTGCCGAAGGCGCAGGCGCTGTGAGTGTGGCAGCCGCTATGTTCAACAAAGTAGATATCACGGGCAAAAAAGTTTGCTGCGTAGTGAGTGGCGGTAACATTGATGTGACCATCCTTAGCCGCGTGATCAACCGAGGCTTGATGAAGGGCGGACGCACCACCGAAATGCTCATCGAGATGGCAGACCGCCCAGGATCGCTCCTGGGACTCTGCGAAGTCATCTGCCAGCACGGCGCAAACATCATCTCCATCCACCACGAGCGCAACGGCGAGAGTCCCGACGTGAACTCCTGCAACCTGCGCATGGTGCTCGAGACGCGTAACCAGACGCACATTGACGAACTGCACAAAGGCATTACCGCAGCCGGATACACAATCCTCAGTTAAACGGAACGCCGCATGATAGCTCCCTTAATTCCCCAGGACGAACTCTTCGCCCTGCTGCAATCCATCAAGGAAAGCCGCCGCATTGTGATATGCGCTCACCGCGGCCCCGACGGCGATGCTGTTGGCGCCTCGCTTGGTTGGGCGGAATACTTGCAGACGCTCGGCAAACGGGTCGACGTGGTGCTTCCCAATCCCTTCCCCGACTTTCTGCGCTGGCTGCCCAATAGTCAGACGGTGAAGTTCTATGCTCGCCACGAGGCAACCTGTACGGGACTCATTCAGCGGGCCGACCTTATCTTCTGCCTTGACTTTAACAGCCTGTCGCGGCTTCAGGACATGCAGGCGGCGGTGAGCAGGGCCAAAGCCCCGAAGATTATCATCGATCACCACCTCGACCCCGACCGCAGCGCAGCCAAGCAGGTCATCTCCTTTCCCCAGATGTGCTCCACCAGCGAGATAGTCTTTCGACTCATCTGCCAGCTCGGCGGCTTCGAAAGCATGACGCGCCAGGGCGCCACCTGCATCTATACGGGTATGATGACCGACACGGGTGGATTTACCTACAACTCCAACAGCCCCGAGATATACGAGGCTATCTCCCTGCTGCTCACTAAGCAGATAGACAAAGACAAAATATACCGCAACGTGTTCAACGTGTTCTCCGTAAGTCGCCTCCGGCTGGTGGGATATGTGCTGAACGAGAAGCTGCGTTTTTACGCCGACAACAAGGCCTCCATCTACACCCTCACGCGTGAGGAGATGAAAGAGTTCAACTATATCCGCGGCGACTCCGAGGGACTCGTCAATATGCCCTTGCAGGTGAAAGGCATGCGGCTCAGCATCTCCCTGCGCGAGGATACGGAGCGCGACGTGGTGCGCGTGTCGCTCCGTTCGGTTGACGATTTTCCCTGCAACAAAATGGCTGAGGAGTTCTTCAACGGTGGCGGCCACCTCAACGCATCGGGCGGCGAGCTGCCCTTTCCGCTCGAAGAAGCCGTGGCAACTGCCGAACGCGCAATCGAGGCCTATCGCCACCTGCTCTGACCCAGAATGCACACAAACTAAAATACCTGTTTCGTCATGATTACAGAAAAGGACAAAGAACTGCTTGCCCAGAAGGGCATCAGCGAAGAGAAGATGGAGCAACAGCTCAGTTGTTTCGTAAAAGGCTTTCCCTACCTCAAACTCGCGGCTGCCGCAAGCGTAGAAAAGGGAATACTCGTCCCCACCGAGGACGAAGCAGCGCAGTATCTCACGGCGTGGGCCGACTATACGGCTGATGAACAGCACCGCGTGGTGAAGTTTGTACCAGCCTCAGGGGCAGCCAGCCGAATGTTCAAGAATATGTTCGCCTTCGCCGATGCGCCTTACGACGTGCCGACGACCGACTTTGAAAAACAGTTCTTCGCCGAACTGCCCCACGCAGCGTTCTTCGCCGACCTCGACAAAGCGTGCGCCCACCTCTACGGAAAGGACATGAACGCGCTGCTCGCCGAGGGAGCATACAAGAGCATTGTGAAGGCCATGCTTGGCAAAGACGGACTCAACTACGGCGGTCTGCCCAAGGGATTGCTCAAATTCCACAACTACGCCGAAGGTGCTCGTACTCCCCTTGAAGAACACCTTGTAGAGGGTGCGCTCTACGCGAGAGAGAAGGACGGCACGGTAAACGTGCACTTCACCGTTTCGCCCGAGCACCGCAGTCTCTTCGAAAACCTTGTGAAGGAAGTTGCACCGCACTATGAGGCCAAGTACAACGTGCACTATAACGTGTCGTTCTCACTGCAAAAGTCCAGCACCGACACCGTAGCCGCCAATCCCGACAATACACCCTTCCGCACCGCCGATGGCAGTCTGTTGTTCCGTCCCGGTGGACACGGCGCGCTGATTGAAAACCTCAACGAGATAAGTGCCGACGTGGTGTTCATAAAGAACATTGACAACGTCGTGCCCGACCGTTTGAAGGACGACACCGTGCGCTACAAGAAGTTGCTTGCCGGTGTGCTCGTGACGTTCCAGAAGCAAGCCTTCGCCTACCTCCGCAAGCTCGACAGCGGCAAGTACACCATGGATGAGTTGCGCGAGATGTTGCAATTCGTTCAGAAGAAATTCTGTACGAAGAACCCCAGCACAAAAATGCTGGAGGACACCGAACTTGCCATCTACCTGCGCAAGAAACTCAACCGTCCGATGCGCGTATGCGGTATGGTGCGCAACGTGGGCGAGCCTGGCGGTGGTCCGTTCCTTGCCTACAACAGCGACGGCACAATATCGCCCCAAATCCTCGAAAGTTCGCAAATCGACATGGCGGATCCTGAGAAGAAGGCCATGTTTGAGAAAGGCACCCACTTTAATCCCGTTGACCTTGTGTGCGCCTTGAAGGATTACGAGGGAAAGCCCTTTGAGCTTCCCCGCTACGTTGACCCGCAAACGGGTTTCATCTCGCACAAGAGCAAGGACGGCAAAGAGCTTAAAGCCTTGGAACTCCCCGGCCTGTGGAACGGCGCTATGAGCGACTGGAACACCGTATTCGTAGAAGTACCCCTGAGCACATTCAATCCGGTGAAGACGGTCAATGACCTTTACCGCGAACAACACCAATAACAACAAAACAAAGAACAAGCAGACAAGCCCCGCAAAGCCTGTCTGCTTGTTCACTAAAAACGGAATACCCTTGACACTGTTCAAACTCTTCGTCACCTTCCTGCAAGCCGGCGGTCTGACCGTGGGCGATGGCTACGCCACCATTCTTCCGCTGAAGCGTGCCTTGGTGCAGAAAAACCATTGGATGAGTGAGGACGACTTTATGCGCCACCTCACCGTAGCGCAGGCAATGCCGGGGGTGTTCAACGTGAACATGGCCACTTATATGGGCAAGCAGCTCGGCGGGTGGAAGGGTAGTGCCGTGTGTTTGCTCGGCATGATTCTGCCTCCGCTGCTTCTGTTCCTGCTCTTTGCCGTGTTCTACAACGACTTCTGCGACCTGCCCGTTGTCAAGGGCTTTCTGCGCGGTGCGCGTCCAGCCATTGTGGCGTTGATACTCCTGCCCTGTTTCCAGATGTGGCGCAAGGCAAGTATCAGTCTCAGCACCGTTTGGATACCCGTTGGTGCGGCTATCGCTATTGGTCTGCTGGGTATTTCGCCCTCCTATATCATTCTCGGGCTAACAATGCTCGCCGTCCTTTACGCCTTCCTCGTTCATCCGCCAAAGGAGTGACGAGCTGACGTATCAATGCCACACATTCTACGCTATGGTATTCTTATTCCTCTTCCTCAGCTTTCTGCAAGTATCGCTCTTGGGTATCGGCGGCTATGCCAGTGCCCAGGCTCTGCTTGAACACGAAGTGGTGACGCTCCACCATTGGCTCACGCCCGAGCAAATGGGCAACCTGATGGCCTTTTGCCGTATGTTGCCTGGCGGCGCGGGAGTGAATACCGCCACGCTGACGGGAGCTTTGGCCGCTTCGGCACGTTACGGCGTATGGGGCTGCCTTGCTGCATCGCTTCTATCGGTTGCGGCACTTGTAGCACCCTCTGCCCTCTGGACGGCTGTGTTTGTGAAGTTGCAGGAAAGGCGTAAGTACAAAACCTTTTACGACTGCGCCATGGTGGTGCTTCGTCCGCTCGTTCCGGGACTTGTTGCCGCCGCAGCCATACTCATGATGCGCCCCGACAACTTCGGTACCCCCTCCACCACGCCTTGGGACTTCTGGGTGTCTGTCTTTTTGTTTTTTGCCACACTTATCGGCGTGGGTATCTATCGTTTCAACGCCCTGTTTATGGTAGTTCTCTGCGGCGTTGCGGGCTGGATATTACTTTGAGTCCCACAAGTCCAAGCGCACCTTAGCCACAATCTTTCGCAACGACCCCGTACCGATGATAGGGGCGTGTGCGTCCTCGGGAAACATCACGTAGAACGTGCCGGGCTGCGCCGTGAAATAAACCGCTGCCTCTTGGGGATAAAAGGCAAAGTCCCTTTCTTCGTTAAACGGCTCGGTGCTTGGCACGGTGACCGTCTGCATGTTGCGCCACCCTACCTCTTCGGAACCGCTCAGCGGGAAGTGAATATCCACGTACTTGCGGTGAGCTTCAAGCACCTGCTCCTCCTTTTTGCGCAGCGTGGCATCGTCCACGTTCAGGAAGATGCGTTCGCCATCAATTGTGATGCGTCCAGCTGGCGCATGCTTGAGTTTTTCAAAGTGCGTGCGCACATAGTCAAATACTTTTGAAAGAGCCGGGCAGACGTGTTCAAGCCGTGCGGTGTCGTTCAATGAACCGAGTATCATAGTTGTATTGTTTTAGATATAAAAAAGCGTTCCCGTGCCATCAGGTAGCAACGGGAACGCATTTGTTTTGATTAGTCCTCCTCCATAAACAGCGGATCCCATGCCGGGAGAACCGTCGGTTTCTGCTCAAAGAGTTTCAACGTGGCGGCGGGCACATATTTCTTGTCCACTACCAGACGGAACATATATTCATCAAACCATTCGTCCGTCATGATGAGGTGGCCGTTGTAGCCCGATGAGGCGCCCCAGGAGTTTTCCACCTTCCATTTGCTGGGTTTCCCCTCTGCGTTGAGGTCGACCGCCATGAGCGTCATGGCGTGGCTCGATGCCGATGCGAAAGTGCTGATGCGCTCTGCCTTGGTCATGGGGAATGTGGTGGAGAAGAGCGACTCGTAGTCGTAGTTCGAGAGCGACAGAATGCCCGTCTTTGAGTCGAGGTACTTGCCCACGTCGCACGAGAAGTACATCATTGTGGAGTCCTTGATAGAGGCGATGGCGAGCGGCTTAATCTCGTCCATCGGCAAGTTGAGGTAGGTCCACTGCGTGCCGTCGTACGAGTGGCGGTCCAGGTCGATGGTGTACGTGCGATGGTAGGGGCGCGAAGGGTCGTTCATCAGCATCACGTAGCTTGTTTTGAGGTCGCGGCCAATGTACTCCTTGTAGAACGACAGCGGAGTGTACTCCTTCGTGCTTACGGGTTTGCCCGAAGCGTCCTTCATGGTCCACGTGAACTTCTGCACCGGCTCGCCCAGGCATACGGCGAGGATGTGATAGACTGTGCCGAGCATTTCAGTCTTCTGCTTTTCGAGTTCAGCCGTCTTCTTTCCCTGAGCGGCGAGCTTGCGCAGCGTAAGGCCATATTCGCGCAGTTTCAGCGACAGTATCGATGCCATGCGTGAGGTATTGTTGGCGTTGAATGACTCCGGCATTACCTCAGCCGGCACAAGGCCGTATTTGCTCACTACGTCCATCACTCCACAAAATGTGCCGCCGTCGGAGAGCGGGTTCTTAAACAGCCATTCCACCACCTTGTCGTCCATGGGCTTCGAGGCGTTGTCGATGACCGCTTGCAGGAAGAGGTTCGACTTTTCAAGCTGATCGTAGAAGAAGCAGTAGCTCTGCGAGAACTGGAAACTGCCCAGATCGTACTTCTTAATCATCTCTGCGCGCATCACGTTTAGCCCAGTGAACAGCCAGCAACGGCCCGAACTTTTCTGGTCGGTAATGCCCTTCGAAGGCACTTCGTTGCTGAAGTACGTGTCGTTGGCGGCAGGGTTGTCTGCCGTCGTGGCAAGTTGGTTAATGCTTGTGCCAGCGAGCGCATTGCGCAGGGCGCGGTCGGTAGAGGTCGTGGGGTGTTGCTTCTTTATCTGTTCGAGCATGGAGGACGTGATGCCCCCTTTCTCTACGGACGTCTGTGCCGTAAGGGCAAGCGACGAACAGGCAAGGAGTGAGAGGAATAAGTGCTTAATCATGTTGGGGTATAGGTGTCGTTGGGTGATATACTCTTATTATATAGTGGGTGTCTCCTTCTTGTCGTAAAGCTTTTGCCAAAGCCACAAGGTGAAGAAGTAGAAGACGAAGGCTGTGACCAGTCCGCCGAACACGTCGATGAGGTAGTGCGCCTGGATGTACACTGTGGCGCAGCACAGGAAGAAGTAGAACGGCAGGGCAAGCACGAAAAGCCAGCGGCGATTTGTCCAGAGAAGCATCATGAGCACCGTACTCATGCCTACGTGGCTCGACGGGAACGCCGCAGTGGGACGTTCGCCGCTCTTCTGCGTGCTCTCCACCAACTCGCGGAAGAAGCCCTCTGGGCCGGGCGACGGCGCAAGGTCAGTATGATAGCGGAAGTAGTCGCCGAGGTGGGGGAAGTGTCCGCTCTGAATAACCTCAAAGCCCACGGCATGGAAGTAGTATTGCGGGCCTGCCACGGGGACGAACAGGTAAATCAGATAGTACACGAAGAAACACGACAACACAACAAATGCCGTGCGGGCAAAGAGCCTTTTATCCGTGAAGAGGGGCGAAAGCACCGTGATGAATATCAGGGGATAGTAGGAGAAATACCCCATGTGGAACAGCTCACTCCAAAGCTTTTGCGGCAGGAATAGCGAGAACTCAATGCTCGGTTGGCAGCCAAATAACGCTCTGTCGGCGGCGGCGAACACATAGTCGAGGTTGGGAAATAGCTGGCAGAACTCATACGTGTCGGGATACCAATAGCCCAAGAGCGACAGCGGGAAAACGTAGCGCATCAGCAACAGGAACTTGCTGGGACGATAATAGTAAACCAGACTTAGGAGCAGAATGCCGCCCACGACAAATGCCCGCCCCACGAACAGCATCTGCGGCGAAGCCATGCGGTGCCAAAAGAGCAGGATGAGCAGGGAAGTGAACAGCGTGTAGAGCAGCGTGACTACTTCCAGAGAGATGAGACTGCGGAGATATTTCAACATGATGTGTTATCGCTTTTTGTGGAATGTGGCTTCAACGCCACGGCTCAGGGGCCATTCGGGGGTGTACCCCAGTTCGCGGTGCGCCGGCCCGATGTCGCAGCGCCAGTTGCGCTGACTCATGATGCGGTACTTGTCGCCGTTGAGGGTGGAAGGCCTGCCGAGCATTGCCGCCACCTTTTCCGACACCCAGCACACGGCGCGCAGGAACCAAAGAGGCACTTTCAGGTGCAGCACATAGCGCACGCCAAGCTGCCGCTGTATGAGGTCGCTGAATGCACGGCTGCTGTACTCCCCTCCATCGGTGAGGAAATACCGCCGTCCGCTTTCGCCGTGAGTAAGCGCCAAGAAGGCAGCGTTGACAAGGTCGGCCACGTAGATAAATGTGATGACCTGCTTGCTGTAACCCACGGAGAAGTCGACGTGTTTGCGTATGCTGTCCGCCATAAGGGCGTAGTCGCGCTCGCGAGGGCCATAGACGCCCGTAGGACGGAGCACCACGTAGTTCAGTCCCTCAATCTGCGCCAGGTAACTTTCCGCCTGGAACTTAGATTCGCCGTAGGCCGTGTTAGGGATAGGGAAGTCGTTCTCCGTGGCTGGTCGGTAGCTCTTTTCGTGGTAAGCTCCCATCACGCTCAGCGAACTTAGGAAGACAAAACGTCCGCCTGCCTTCAACGCACCCGTCTCGAGCAGAGCTTGCGCAAGGTGTTGTGTGCCCAGCGCATTGATGCGGTAAAAGTCGTCGGCGTGCAGGCACTTCGTAGCCCCGGCTGCGTGGATCACGTAGTCGAAGCCCTGTCCGCCGTTGTCCTGCATGTGCTTTTCCAACTGCTGACACAGTGCCGCCTTGTTGCCAAGGTTAAGTTCAATGAAACGGATGCGCTCATCGCTAAGGTAGCGGCGGCTGCTCGATGGGCGTACGGCTGCCCAAGTTTCGTACTTTTCGTTTAATGCGCGTTCCACTAAGTGGCTGCCAATAAAGCCCGACGCACCGGTGATTAGTATTTTCTTCATGTGTTTAGGGTAAATGATTTTCACTTCTTCTGCCCGAGCAGGTCGTAGCTTGTTTGCAGAAAAGCTTTGGCGGCATTGACGCGCCTTTGCGAGCTGCTCGGCACTTCGCGCAGAGGTTGCACGGGATTGGAAAGGATGTTGACGGCCGAAAGTCCCGACTCGTCTTTATAATATATGCCTTCGGGCCAGCAATGCACGGCCGAAGGGTGTGTGTATGTCTTGCTCAGAACGTCGCGCGAGAGTTTGAACTCCCCGTGACTAATGCCCAACTGCCCCAGCAACGTAGCTGCTAAGTCCGTCTGGTTACAGATAGCCTCTACTTTTCGGCACCCTTTCACCGCTCCGCCGGCAAAGATGCAGGGAATGTGGCTGCGGCGCTCCTCTGCGTCTGTCAGGCCAGCGGGGTAGCCAATGCCGTGGTCGGGCAGGAAGATGAGTAGCGTGTTGTCCCATTGCGGCGTGTGGCGGAGCCGTTCCACGAACGTGCCAATGCAGTCGTCAAGGTAAGCCATTGAGTTTGCAACCTTGTCTCCCTTGATGCGGTCGTAAGGTACGCCCCACGGCTCGTGGCTCGCCAGCGTAAGCACCCCGATGTGCCAGGGACGGTTGACGGGAGCTTGCATGATGCGGTTGTAGAGCGTGTCGAAGACGATTTTGTCCGTTACGCCCCAGTCGTGCGTCTTGCGTACGTCGCGCGGAAACGCCTCCTCGCCGTCAATGTGCTCATAGCCCGTGCTTTGCAAGTAGCCGCGTGTGTTGGTGAAGTTGATGTCGCCGCCGTACAGGAAACTTGTGGCGTATCCAGCCGCTTTGAGCGAGGCGGCGATAGACGGGAGCTTTTCGCAGTAGACAGGCATCTTCATTACGCTAAAATCTGGATAAGCCGGGCAGCCACTCAGCGTGCATACCGTGCCGCGGTCTGTGCGGAAAGAGTTGGCGTACATCTGCGTGAATACTACCCCTTCGTGCGCCAGGCGGTTGAGGTTGGGCGTGATGTTCGGGTCGCTCAGGGAGTCTACGGCGTTGACAAACGTGCCGCCGCAGCCCTCCATCAGTACCAGCACCACGTTCGGGCGCTGCGTAGTCAGGAGAGAGTCGTTCCCCACGCTCTCCGTGCTGTACCCCAACATAGAGAATATGCGCCGGCACTCGTCGGGGGCGAAGTATCGGCCCTCCTTCGAGAAGTCCTTTTGTTTAAGCGTGGAAGAGATGAGGCTGAACGCCGGGTTGACCGCTGCGTGATTGAGGAACGCACGTTCCGAGAAATAAGCCATGCCTACGTTTGCCGTGCTTTTCCCTACGCCCCCGCGTATGCCGAGAAACAGTAGACCGCCGCAGACTACCCACGCCGCTGTCCAACCAATGCGGCTGCGCAGTGTTTTCCGGGCGGACGTGAAGCAACGCCGACGCTCCGCCTGTTTGTTAGAAGGCAAAAAGGCGAAGACGAGTAAACCGTACGTGGCGAGTCCCACGGCCAGCACAGCCAGTACGGCACAGAGGGCAAACATCATGCTCACGCTCTGCAAAGCCCCCTGCGGCTGCGATAGGTAGTTCCACACCGTAGCGTCGATGCGCATGTTCCAAAAGCGGTATAGGCAGGCGTCGCCCACGATAATCAGCGACAGAGCCGTAGCCACAACCGCTGCATACACCTTATATATAATGCGTGCCCCTTTGAACCGCAACCACAAAGCCACGCCGAGGCAGAGCCACACCGGCGCACAGAGGTAGGCCGCCGTAGCAATGTCGAGCGGCAGGCCGTGGCGCATCACCTGTACGAGGTCGTCAGCCGTAAGGGTGCCGCGAACGTCGGCCGGCTGTACCCACACGAAGCAGAGTCTGGCAATCTCGAAAATCGCCAGACACATAGTAAAGAGCGCCACGAAGCGCAATGCCTGTTTGATGGTATGAGCCGTTCTCAGTGTGAACATTCCAGGGGAAATTAGTCCGCTTACAGTTGCTGCATGTCGTTGAGCCGCTTGTAGTAGCCGCCCATCTGGAGCAGTTGTTCGTGTGTGCCGCGCTCCACAATGCGTCCTTCGTAGAGCACGCATATCTCGTCGGCGTTCTTGATGGTTGACAAACGGTGTGCAATGGCGATGGTGGTACGCGTCTTCATCAGGCGTTCCAGAGCTTCCTGTACGAGCCGTTCGCTCTCCGTGTCGAGAGCCGAGGTTGCCTCGTCGAGAATAAGGATGTCGGGGTTTTTAAGCACGGCGCGCGCAATGGATACGCGCTGGCGCTGACCACCCGACAGGCGGCAGCCGCGGTCGCCCACCTTGGTGTCGTAGCCGTTTTCGCTCTCCATGATAAACTCGTGCGCGTTGGCTATCTTCGCCGCCTCAATCACCTGTTCCATCGTAGCGTTCTCAACGCCGAAGGTTATGTTGTTGTAGAAGCTGTCGTTGAAGAGGATTGCCTCCTGATTAACGTTGCCGATGAGCTGGCGCAGGTCGGATATGGCGAGCGACTTCACGTTTACGCCGTCGATGAAGATTTCGCCGTCCACCACGTCGCGGTAGCGGGGAAGAAGGTCCACGAGTGTAGACTTGCCCGAGCCGCTCTGCCCCACGAGCGCAATGGTTTGCCCCTTACGCACTTTGAGGTCAACCCCTTGCAGCACGGGCGTATGGCCGTTGTAGCTGAACGACACGTTGCGAAACTCAATCATGTCTTTCAGCCCGTCAATGTGCACGGGATTTTCCACTTCCTTAATGGGGTTCTCCGCGTTGAGAATCTTATTCACGCGGTCGATAGAAGCCATACCCTTTGGGATGGAGTACGAAGCCTTTGAGAAATCTTTGAGTGGCTGGATGATGCTGTAAAGTATCACCATATAAAAGATGAACGTCGGCGCGTCGATGGGGGAGTGGTCCGAGAAAATGAGCGTGCCGCCGTACCATAGCACAAGTACAATAAGCGTGGTGCCGAGAAACTCGCTCACGGGATGCGCAGATGATTGGCGAATGGCTACGCGGTTAGACGCCGTGCGGAATTCGTCCGTTTTTTTGTCGAAGCGCTGCTTCATCTTCTCTTCGGCGGTGAATGCCTTGATGATTCGCATGCCGCCAAGCGTTTCTTCGAGCTGCGACATCGTTTCGCTCCACTTGTTTTGCGCGTCCAGGCTTTGGTGCTTCAGTTTGCGCCCAATGCGCCCCATTGCCCAGCCCATCAGGGGGAGGACAACGATGGTGAAGAGCGTGAGTTGCCACGACGTGTAGATAAGCACGCCGAAGTAGCAGGTGATGAGAATGGGATTTTTGATGAGCATGTCGAGCGACCCCGTGATGGAGTTCTCGATTTCTCCGACGTCGCCGCTCATGCGGGCAATGATGTCGCCTTTGCTTTCGTCGTTGAAGAAGGAAAGGGGGAGCGAAATGATTTTGTGGTAAACGTGTGTACGGATGTCGCGCACAATGCCCGTACGCATAGGCACCATAATAGCCACGGAGGCAAAGTAGCAGCCTGTTTTCAGCAGCGTGGCCGTCACAAGGAACAAGCCGATAATGAGTAAGGCTGTTGCTGCGCCGTACTGGTCCATCATTTCCGTGGTGTACCAGTACATATTGTTGATGAGGATATCCTTAATGCTCATGCCGGCAGCTCCCCAAGGTATGAACTCATACTTATTCTGGTCAATGCCGAAGAGCATTTGCAGCATGGGAATTACCGAAACGAAGGAAAAGACGTTGAGAACGGCCGAGAGCAGATTGAAGATTAGTGCACCGACCAGGTATCCCTTGTAAGGGGTGACAAATTGCCGCATGACGCGGAAGAAATCTTTCATGCTTTTCGCTTATGGGCAGGGCTAAGTTTGTGAGAGTCTTATAAAATATACATAGCCGAGCCGCGTGAGAAATAGAATGATAATTGCAAAAGTACAAATATTTTGCAAAATTGCTGCTCAGTAAGCCTTTCCGCATTAGCAAACGGGTAGTCGGCAATCGCCTTTTGCACTTCGCGTCCACCTTTGTCCCTGTCTTGACCGTAACGCCACGTTGTGTTCTTCTTTCCCGCCTGTTCGTTCGTATCCGCGGGGTAGTTGTTCGTAGCCCTGGGGTAGTGGATAAATACTTGATAAGATACATACCTGTATCCTGCAAGATACATACCTGCATCTTACTAAAATACATACCTGCATCTTGCAAGTATTTATCCACTACCCCCGTGACAGGAACGACGGGGAGGGGGAAAGCAAACACGACAAACGAGTTTCTGACCGCTACCGAACAGCTCTATTTTTGCAACGGACTTGGCAATCCTTTGCCTTATGGGCACGGCGGTAGCCTCGGGGCGAAACAAAAAGAAATGCGTAAAGTCGCGAAAAGAAGTAAATGCCTAACTTTGCGGCCAAAGCCGAAGCGGCTTCCAACACAAAAACTATTCACGAATGTTGGCGCGAGACATACATCCGGACGTCCTTCGCGCCGACCCTGTAAATGTACCCTTACTATGGACTTTCTGCACATCATAACCCAGATGTTGATGATATTTACCACCGTGCTTGTAGGCCTTTTCTCGGCAAAGCGCAATTTGTGGTCGGCCGAATTGGACCGCAAACTCTCGGTATTCATCATGAACGTGTCCATGCCTATCCTCATTCTCGCCTCAGTGACGGGGAAAGACCTCGCTTTTGAGTCGTCAGAATTGATAGCCCTTGCCGTGGTGGCGGTAGTCAATTACATCGTACTGATAGGTCTTGCCTACCTAATTCCCCACGTGTTCAAGGTGAACGAGGCGCGAAAGGGCATCTTCCGCTTTATGCTCGCTTTTGGCAACGTGAGTTTCATCGGATATCCCGTGTGCGACGCCGTATTTGGCCCGAAGGCAGTGTTCTGCGCCTCCGTCCTCAATATCCCCTTCAACCTCTTGGTGTTTACCATTGGTGTGAGCTTTATCAACGGCGGGAAGGCCAAGAGCGCATTCTCGCCCAAACTCATATTTTCCCCCTGCGTCATTGCCTCGCTCCTGGCAGTGGTGATTGCCGTGTTCCACATAAGTATACCACAGCCCGTTGGCGACTGGTTCCACTTTGTGGGAGACATTACCACGCCCTGCGCCCTGCTCATCGTGGGGTCGAGCCTGAGCCACATCCCCGTGCGCGATATGCTCGGCAATCGCTTTGTCTACTCCATGACGATCCTACGCCTTTTTGTGCTGCCCCTGATCGTCGGTGCGGTACTTGCCCTGATGGGTATCAACGCTTTCGTGTGCGACGTGGCAGTGGTGCTGAGTGCCATGCCTGTTGCCACCAACGGCATTATGCTCTGCCTGCAATACGGAAAGGACGAACGCGTGATGACGCAAGGACTCTTCGTTACGACTCTGCTGAGCGTGGTGACCATTCCCTTGGTTGCCTATCTGGCGAGCCTGTTCTGAAACACTTAAAACCTTTTTGCTGCTATGGACATTCTTCACATCGTCACGCAGATGCTGATGATATTCGGTATTGTGCTTGTGGGACTTTTTGCCGCCAAGCGCAATTTGTGGTCGGGCGACCTCGACCGCAAACTGTCCGTCTTTATCATGAACATCTCCATGCCTGCGCTCATCCTTGCGTCGGCTATGGGCAAGGACCTCGACTTTGAGAACTCCGACCTCTTTTGGCTCATTGTCGTAGCCGTCGTCAATTACATACTCCTCATCCTGCTCGCCTGCTTCCTTCCGCGCTTCTTCAAAATAAATATGGAGCGCCGAGGTATATACCGCTTTATGCTTGCCTTTGGTAGCGCGAGTTTTGTGGGCTATCCCGTCTGCGATGCCGTGTTTGGCATCAAGGCCGTGTTCTACGCCTCCGTGCTGAACATCCCCTACAACCTGCTGCTCTTCACCATTGGCGCAAGTTTTATTAACGGCGGAAAAACAAAGAGCGCATTCTCGCCAAAATTTGTGTTCTCCCCCAGCGTGATAGCCTCGCTTATTGCCGTGCTGATAGTGGTGCTTCGCATACACATGCCGCAGCCCGTGGTAGATTGGTTCCACCTGTTGGGCGACCTTACCATGCCCTGCGCCCAGCTCATCATTGGGTCGAGCCTGAGTCACCTCACTTTCCGCGAAATGTTGGGCAACCGCACGGTTTATTCCGCGGCTCTCCTTCGCCTTGTTATTCAGCCTCTGTTTATTGGTGTGATACTTGCTCTGCTCGGTGTCGATGCCTTTGTGTGCGACGTGGCAGTGGTGTTGACCGCAACCCCTGTGGCAGCCAATGGTATCATGATTTGCCTGCAATACAACAAGGACGAACGCCTGATGACGCAGGGGCTTTTTGTGACCACCCTGCTCAGTGTGCTGACCATCCCCTTTGTGGCCTATGTGGCCAATCTGTTTTAACGCGTCGCTCGGCGAAATAGCTCCATTATAACAATGACAACCGTTTACATCCTTTTTGCCTTTGCCTTTGGTATAGCCCTTGGTGCGTTCATCTCGCAGCGAAAAGCCGTAGAGGCACAGGCTAAGCTCAAAGCCCTTCAACAACACACCGAAGAGACGTTGAAACTGCAAACCGACGCCCTTCGGGCAGAGTTCAAGGCTATGTCAGCCGACATGGTACGTACCCAGAGCGATACCCTGCGACAAGAACACTTACACACGCTCGAAGGCTTGCTGAAACCGCTGGGGCGCGACATAGAATCCTTCCGCAACCAGTTCCTTGAAGGCAATGCCAACCTTGACGGTTATATCAAGGCACTTGCACAACAGACGACCTCGCTCGGACGCGAAGCCGAAGAACTGGCGCGCGCCTTGAAGGGAAATACCAAACTGCAAGGTAACTGGGGCGAGGCAGTGCTGGCAAACCTCCTGTCCGCTTCGGGACTGACCGAGGGGAGAGACTATACGTTGCAGTCGCACCAGAAGAACGATGAGGGCAAAACGGTTATCCCCGATGTGGTGGTCCATCTGCCCGAGAATCGCAACATAATCATCGACTCCAAGGTGTCGCTCACCGCCTACACCGCCTTCTGCGCCACCGACGATGCCTTGCAGCAAGGACAACTGCTGAAAGACCACGTGGCTTCCGTTCGTAAGCATATCAAAGAACTCTCGCAGAAAGACTATGCCAAGCACGTGCCTGGCAGCATTGGCTACGTGCTGATGTTTATCCCCAGCGAAAGTGCCTACGTGGCAGCACTCAACGCCGAGCCGCTATTGTCCACCGAGGCCTATGCAAGCCACGTTATCCTTATCAACCCCACCAACCTGCTCATGGCCTTGCAGCTCGCCTACAACCTGTGGCAGAGTGAACTGCAAAGTCGTTCGGTTAGCGAAATCTATTCTTCTGCCGAAAAGCTCTATAAGAAGTTCTCAACCTTTGCGGCTAACTTCCTGAGGATAGGCGACAACATTGACAAACTACGCGGTACGTACGACGAGGCCCAAAAACAGCTCTCCACTGGCAGGGGAAACATCGTTAGCCAACTCGAAGGGTGGAAAAAGAAGGGGCTCATGCCCTCGTCGTCCATCCCTGAAAAAATGCTCGCAGACACTGATTTTGAGGAATGAAGCGTAGCCGCAAGACGTGCAAAAGCCCGCAAATGAAAAAACTTGCTACCTTTGCAATAAATTAGGTGTACCAAGGGTTTATATGTCGTACGCCTTTTTCAATGTACATGAAAATCACCTTTTACCGTCACGTGAAATATACCGTCCCCGTTATGACTTTCAAGAGAATAGTGCTTGCGCTCGTCATGATGTTCAGCTTTGCGCAGATAGTATGCGCGCAAGGTTCCATGACCGACCAACAGGTAATGCAGTTTATCGTCAAGGAGAACCAGAAGGGGACTTCGCGCGCCGACATCGTGACTAAGCTCATGGAGAAAGGGGTGCAGATTGACCAAATACGCCGCGTGCGCAACAAGTACGAAAAGCAAAAGAGCGGTGACGTGGCAGGTGCGCGCAACATCAGCGGAAAGACCAATGACAGCGAAAGTCGACTGCGTACG
>CAVKGN010000006.1:0-42085 GCA_963655595.1 uncultured Oscillospiraceae bacterium | reverse complement strand
AACAACCGCCAAACCGCCGTTTTCTTGCCGTTATCGGCAAGAAAACGGTATTTTTTGAGACAAATCGTTCACTTTCTTGCCGATAAGAACGAGATTTCCCAAGGCTATTAGCTTCAAAAGTTGAAAATCTTTGGAGTTTTATATTGAAAATCCTTGGAGTTTTGTGCGGATTTTGGCCAAAATCCTCAATTTTGCGCCAGGAAACCACTGAATAAAGGAAACTTAGGCGCGATATGTATTACAATAGACTCGTTGAAAAGGAGATTGAACTGAAACTGCGGACGTCGGGAGCTGTGGTTGTGGCTGGGCCGAAGTTTTGCGGCAAAACAACCACTTGCATGCTTTACCAGAAAAGTTTTGTAAAGCTGAACACCTTGCAAGCCATCAAGATGGCACGCATGAACCCTAAGGGCGTACTGCAAGGCGAGAAGCCGCGACTTATTGACGAGTGGCAGAAAGCCCCAGACATTTGGAATTACGTAAAGGACGAACTGGACTTTGACTATCAGTTCGGGAAGTTCCTGCTTACCGGTAGCTCCACCCCCGCCGACAAGACCGAGGTGCACCATAGCGGCGCAGGGCGCATTGCTCCCGTAAAGATGCGTCCTATGAGTCTATGGGAGTCGAAGGAGTCAAAGGGCACCATCTCGCTGGCTGACGTTTTCGACGGTAAGGACAACTATCCCTGGGACGTTAACGGCGAGATA
This sequence comes from uncultured Oscillospiraceae bacterium, assembly GCA_963655595.1. Lineage (GTDB taxonomy): Bacteria > Bacteroidota > Bacteroidia > Bacteroidales > Bacteroidaceae > Alloprevotella. The sequence goes on along the minus strand of CAVKGN010000006.1, from coordinate 41,378 downwards.
ACACTCAACGACATCGCCTTCCTTATATGCCGGGGCGGATGGCCTATATCGGTGCAAGCGCCGAAAGACATTGCCGTGGAAATCACCAAGAACTACTACAACAGTCTGTTCGTCTTTGAGGATTGCGAGAACGAGCGTTTCCGCAACAAGCGGCCCGAGGTGCTGAAAATGATTCTGAGAAGTTACGCGCGACACATTTCGACCGAAGCTGCCGTCTCCACAATCATATCAGACGTTCGCCAGAACAACGAGCGGACAATGGACACGCGTACTTTCGACGATTATATGGAGGCTCTGAAAGATCTCTTTATTCTTGAAGACTTACCGGCATGGAACCCTAACCTGCGCTCGAAGACCTCCATACGCAGCACCCCCACCCGCCATTTCGTCGACACCTCCATCGCTTGCCGTGCGTTGGGCATCAGTCCCGACAACCTGCTGAACGACTTAGAAACCTTTGGACTATTCTTTGAGGACTTCGCAGTCAGAGACTTGACGGTCTATGCGAACTCTCTCGGTGGCACGCTTTCACACTATCGCGACAACGCCGGACTGGAATGCGACGCCGTTGTTCACCTTGAAGACGGCAGATGGGGAGCCATTGAGATAAAGCTCGGCGGCGACGAACTGATAGAGCATGGGGCAAAGACCTTAAAGACTCTGCGCAAAAAGATTGCGGAGAAGAGCGACGAGAAAGCGCCGTCATTCCTGATGGTACTCACCGCCGTAGGTGGCGCATACCGACGTGACGACGGCGTACTGGTAGCCCCCATCAACCTTCTACGCCCCTGACACGACGCCCCAAACCGATGTCGGCAAAAAAGTGTAACTTTGCAGGCGGAACGGTATGCGTTCCAACCTCATACGAACACAACGTTTTTACGCTGCTTCCCCACTGGCAAAGCAATTATTAGGCACGCTTTGCACGGCGGGAGGCACACACAAACTAAAAACCAACACACATTCTTAGATAACACGCGTTATGAGCAATTCCATTCGTTTAGACGTGAGCAAAGCCGCCCAGTTTGCGGCAGCAGGTGCTGTGGAAGCACTTGAACCCAAAGTGAAAGCCGCACAGAAAGCCCTTGAAGAGGGTACTTGCGCCGGCAACGACTTCTTAGGCTGGATGCACCTGGCATCGAGCATCACCCCCGAACATCTTGCCGACCTCAAAGCCACCGCACAGGTGCTGCGCGAGAACTGCGACACCATCGTCGTAGCTGGTATCGGCGGTAGCTACCTCGGCGCACGTGCCGTGATCGAGGCTTTGGGCAACAGCTTTGAATGGCTCACCAACGACGGGAAGAACCCCGTGATGCTCTTTGCCGGCAACAACATCGGCGAGGACTATCTCTACGAACTCACCACTTACTTGAAGGGTCGCAAATTCGGCGTAATCAACATCTCGAAGAGCGGCACCACTACTGAGACAGCTTTGGCTTTCCGCCTGCTGCGCAAGCAGTGCGAGGAGCAGCGCGGCATTGAGACGGCACGCAAAGTAATCGTAGCCGTAACCGATGCCAAGAAGGGTGCAGCCCGCGTAACCGCCGACAAGGAAGGCTACAAGAGCTTTATCATCCCCGACAACGTGGGCGGTCGTTTCTCCGTGCTCACTCCCGTAGGTCTTCTCCCCATCGCTTGTGCCGGCTTCGACATTGAGGCTCTCGTGAAAGGCGCAGCCGACATGGAGAAGCTCACCGCACCCGAAGTTCCCTTCGCTGAAAATCCCGCTGAGCAGTACGCTGCTGTGCGCAACGCACTCTACGCAGAAGGCAAGAAGACGGAAATCCTCGTCAACTTCCAGCCCAAGCTCCACTACATGAACGAATGGTGGAAGCAGCTCTACGGCGAAAGCGAGGGCAAGGACGGCAAGGGCATCTTCCCCGCAGCCGTTGACTTCACCACCGATCTCCACTCCATGGGTCAGTGGATTCAGGAGGGCGAGCGAACCATCTTCGAGACGGTAATCTCGGTTGAGAACCCCGAGCACAAGGTACTTTTCCCCCACGACGACGAAAACCTCGACGGTCTGAACTTCCTCGAAGGCAAGCGCGTGGACGAGGTGAACAAGATGGCTGAGCTTGGTACGCAGCTGGCTCACGTGGACGGCGGTGTGCCCAACATGCGCGTCAGCGTAGAGAAGCTCGACGAGTACCACCTTGGTCAGCTCATCTACTTCTTTGAGCGCGCCTGCGGCATCAGCGGTCTGCTGCTCGAGGTTAATCCCTTCAACCAGCCGGGCGTAGAGGCTTACAAGAAGAACATGTTCGCCCTTCTTGGCAAGCCTGGATACGAAAAGGAGACTGAGGAGATTCGCAAAAAGCTCTAACACACACGTTTAAGCCCGGGAGTGCGAACACGGTTCGTCCCGGCACCGAGAGTTTACAAGTGCTGCCCCGCTCACTGTGCGGGCGGCACTTCTAAACTCTCTTTTCTTTATAAAAGACCTATATGACTTTCGAAGAAGAAGTAGACCAATACTTCAAGCTGCACGCCCCCGAGAAGGTGCGGCCGCACAAGTTGCGCGCCGTGCTGTTCGACATGGACGGCGTGCTGTTCGACTCCATGCCCAACCACGCCGACTCATGGGAAAAGGTATGCACGGAGTTCAATCTGCCCATGAAGGCCGAGGAGGCTTATATGCACGAAGGGCGCACGGGAGCCTCCACCATCAACCTGCTGGCGCAACGCCACTGGCACCGCGACGCCACTCCCGAGGAGATAGAGCGCATCTACGCCGAAAAGTGCCGTCTGTTCAACGAATGTCCCGAGGCTCCGCAAATGCCGGGTGCCTTGCAGGTGCTCGAGAACGCGAAGAAGGCTGGTCTGACCATTGTCATTGTGACTGGCAGCGGGCAACACTCGTTGCTCGACCGCTTGGAGCAGAACTATCCCGGCTTTTTCACGCCTGAGCTCATCGTATCGAGCAAGGACGTGACGCACGGAAAACCCCATCCCGAGCCTTATCTGAAAGGCCTTGCCAAGGCACAGTGCGAACCGCACGAGGCATGGGTGGTGGAGAACGCCCCGCTGGGCGTGCGCGCTGCCGTAGCCGCTGGCATATTCACCTTGGCAGTCAACACGGGGCCGTTGCCCGAGTCGGCACTGCTCAACGAAGGGGCAAACCACCTGTTCACAGGCATGACAGCCCTTGCCCAACAGTTCCAAACACTCCTCCACGCATGGGAAGCATAGAGAAAGCTATTTATAACCGTTCCGAACGACTGCTCGGAGCGGACACAATGGATGCCCTCGCACAGAAGAGCGTCATCATCTTCGGCGTAGGCGGCGTAGGCAGCTGGTGCGCCGAAAGTCTGGTGCGTTCGGGTTTCCGCCGCATTACGATTGTCGACTCCGACCGCGTATGTATCACCAACGTCAACCGTCAGATCATGGCCACCATGCAGACGGTGGGCATGGTCAAGGTGGATGCGCTGAAAGAGCGGCTACTCAGCATCAACCCCAAGGCTGAAATTACCGCCATACAGAAGATTTACACCGAATCGACGGCGGAGGAATTTAACATTGCCCAGTACGACTACATTGTCGACGCCATCGACTCGTTGCAGGACAAAGCCCTGCTCATTCTCAATGCCTGCCGCACGAAGTCGACCCTCTTCTCCTCCATGGGAGCCGCGTTGAAGATGGACCCCACCAAGGTGGCGGTGGCTGAGTTCTGGAAGGTGAAGGGCTGCCCGCTGGGTGCAGCGTTGCGCCGCCGGTTCAAGAGCCGCAAGACCTTCCCCTCGCGCAAATTCAAGTGCGTTTACAGCGAGGAACTCCTGCCCAACCTGGGGCGCAGCCACGCTTGCGGCACGGCGTCTTGCCTCTGCCCGAAAGCGGAGAACGGCCCAGGCGACCCTGAACTGCTCAACCACGAATGGTGCAGCTCAAAGGCGCAAATCAACGGCAGTCTGGCTCACATGACTGCCATGTTCGGCTTCACCATTGCCGGACTCATCATGCAGCACGCCGTGAGCAAGGCCGTTGCTGCCAAGGAGGCGGAAGGCGCAAACGCCTAACCCGCCTCAGCCCTAACCTACACGGAATGAAACGCGACAACTTCACCTTTCTCACCCAAGCCCCCGTTCACAGGGTGGTGCTTACCATGGCGGTGCCGACGATACTGTCGATGCTGGTCACCAGTTTCTACAACATGGCCGACACTTACTTTGTGAGCAAACTCAACACGCAATGCACGGCGGCGGTGGGCGTAGTGTTCTCGGTGATGTCGGCCATTCAGGCCGTGGGCTTTTTCTTCGGACACGGGTCGGGGAACTACATATCGCGCAAGTTGGGCGCACGCGAAACGACCGACGCACGCGCCATGGCTGCCACGGGCTTTGTATATAGCTTTTCGTTCGGCGCACTGATTGCCCTCATCGGCCACCTGCTGCTGACCGACGCTGCAGTGTGGTTGGGCTCCACGCCTACCATCCTGCCCTACACCAAGAAGTACCTTGGCATCGTTCTTCTCGGCACGCCCTTCATGACCACCTCCCTTACGCTCAACAACCAGATGCGTTTGCAGGGCAACGCCGCCTATGCCATGTACGGCATATTCACGGGGGCTATTCTGAACGTGCTGCTCGACCCTCTCTTCATCTTTGTTTTCGGCATGGGCATCAGCGGCGCGGCGTGGGCCACGGTGGTTAGCCAGGTGTGCGGCTTTCTCATTCTGCTCTACATGACGAGGAAGAACGGCGGCATACGCATCCAGCTGAGCAACTTCTCACCGCGCCTATCGCTGGTCAAGGAAATCATCTTCGGAGGCACGCCCTCGCTCTCCAGGCAGGGATTGGCGGCGTTCTCCACCGTGGCTCTCAACGTGGCAGCCGGGGCATACGGCGACGCAGCCATAGCCGGCATGAGTATCGTCACGCGTTTTTGCTTTTTCATCTTTGCCATCATCATTGGCCTGGGACAGGGCTTCCAACCGCTCTGTGGATTTTGCTACGGCGCCATGCTCTACGACCGCGTAAAGGAGGGCTACCTCTTTTGCATCCGCATAGGCACCCTTTTCCTATTCTGCTGCGCCGTGCTTGGCTCTATATTCGCGGCAGAGATTGTCAGCTTTTTCCGCCACGACCCCGCAGTGGTAGCCGTGGGCGTGAACGCCCTGCGGTGGCAAATGCTCACGTTCGTGCTGCTGCCTACCATTGGCCTGACGAACATGCTTATGCAAACCACGCGCAAGCCCATCCGCGCCAACATTGCCGCGGCGGCGCGTAGCGGACTTTTCTTCATTCCCCTCGTACTTATCCTCCCCCACTTTCTGGGTCTGCAAGGCGTTGAAATGTGCCAGGCCGTGAGCGACGTATGTTCGTTCGCCGTTTGCGTGCCCATCGCCATGAGCGCATTCCGCGAGATGCACGTTTAGTCCTCCCGCCGCAAATTTTAATGCCCTCACCGCAAGTAAAAATGCTCCCGCCGCAAATTTCAGTCCTCCCAGGGGGGACTGCAGTCCTCCCGCGGGGGACTCGAGTCCTCCCTGGGAGGACTGCAACTACTCGGCGGCCCGTTTTCACTACTCGGCGGCCCGAAAGAACGGCATCCCCCTCCCGATTCACTACGAGTCGGGAGGGGGATGCTAAGTACTTATTTGTAGGTGCTGAACCGGACAGGCTTACGCCTCCTTCTCAGCCTTTATCTGCACGTTGACGGCCTTGATCTTCTCTGCGATTTCTTCGAGCTCCTCTTTGAGGCGCGACACCTTCTTCTCGACGTCGGCCACGAGGGAGTTGCCTTTCTTTGAGCTCGTGCGGAAGAAGCCGAGGTTCGTCTCGTAGGTCTGAATCTCCTGCTTCTTAGCCTCCAAGGCGTTCTGCAAACGAGTGCGCTCGCGAGTGAGTTCCGAGCCGCCCTTGTCGGCTACCGTGCGGCGGAAGTTGTCCATGCGGCGACGACCAGCCGACTCGTGGAGCGAGTTGTATATCTTGTCGCAGAGGTCGCGATAGCGGCGGTACATCTTCTCCTTCTTGTTGTAGGGCACGTGACCAATCTCGTTCCAGCGAGCCTGCAAGTCGCGCACGCCCTGAAGCATGTTGTCGCCAGCGTTCTCGATGAGGGCTTCAAGCTCAGCGATCACCTGCTTTTTGAGTTCGAGGTTGGCCTCTTCCTCCTTGCGCTGTCCGGCGTTAGCCTCGGCCTTGCGGTCGAAGAAGTAGTTGCAAGCCTCGTTGAAACGCTTCCACACGGCGTCAGACACCTTGTGGGCAACGGGACCAACGGTCTTCCACTCCTTTTGCAGCTCAACGAGCTTCTTTGTCGTGTTTGTCCAGTCCGTACTTTCCTTCAAAGCCTCAGCCTTCTCGATGAGGGCGTTCTTGGCTGCAAGGTTAGCACTGAGTTTCTCCCGGCTTGCCTTGAAGTAGGCCGTCTTGCTTTGGAAGAAGCGGTCGCAAGCCTGACGGAAACGCTCGAATATTTCGGCGTTAACCTTGCGCGGCGTGAAGCCGATGGTCTTCCATTCGGCCTGGACGGCGAGTATCAGTTTGGTAGTCTCTTCCCACTGCGCATAGGTCTTGAGGTCGTCGAAGTTGAGCGCCTCCACCTTTTCGCAGAGTGCCGTCTTCTTCACGAGGTTTTCCTCCTCCTGCGCTTTGAGTGCCTCGAAGTGGTCCTGATGACGCTTGTTGACAACGGTAGATGCGTCCTTGAAGCGTTTCCACACCTCCTCGCGCAGTTCCTTAGCCACGGGACCCGTCTCGCGATACTCCTGGTGGAGCTTCTGCAACTGGTGGAAGGCAGAGATCACGTCGTCCACCTCAGCCAGTTTCTCAGCGGCTTCGCAAAGGTGCGTCTTGATTTCAAGATTCTTCTTGAAGTCGTAAGCGCGCATCTCGTGGTTCAGGCGCAGTTGGTCGTAGAACTGCTCAGTGTAGAGCTGGTAGTTCTTCCAAAGCTCGGTGGCGTTCTCAGCCGGCACGGCCTTTATCTCCTTCCACTCTGCTTGCAACTCCTTCACCTCGTTGTAGCCCTTATCGGCGTCCTCGGGGGTGGCAGAGAGGGCTTTGATACGCTCAATGATCTCCTGCTTGCGCTTCAGGTTGGCCTGCTTGGCTTTTTCAGCCTCCTCGGCGGCCTTGTTGCGCATTTCGCGGATGAGCGATAGCTGAGCCTTGAAGTTCTCTTCCTCGCTGTCGGCACTGGGTATGAAGTCTTCGGGATTTCCGCCTTCTTCAATAAACTTTTCGCGGGCGGCGGCAGCCTCAGCGTTGTGGAAACGGTAGTAAAGCATCTTGAGCCGTTCCAGCTCAGCGCGCTCAACGTTTCCACCATTGTATACAATCTCCTTGAGTCGCTCAACGACTTCGCCCTTTGTGGTGGGGTCGGCAGCGACGGGAGTGGTTTCTTCGGTGTTTTCGGTGTTCTCTTCGGCAACGGGCTGTGCAGCCTCTGCCTGAGGTTCGCTCGAAGTGTTTTCAGCGGGTTCGTTTACAACGGGTTCCTGAATTTCTTCAGCGGGCTTGTTCATTTCGTCCATAATAATAGGATAGGATCGTTCGGTGTACTTGTATGTATAAATATGTGTGGGTGGGTGCGCCGCATTGCGCGCCGTACCCTTTGCAAATGAAACTAAATTATTCTTCCCTGCAAAGCGTTTGCGTCAAAACTTGCCCTGAGCGGCTTAAATCCACGCCTTCCAGCGGAAGAGCCAGTAGAATATGCCGGTTACTACGATACTCGCCACGATTACTACGGGGAAGCCCCACCAGGCCGTCTCCATGCCGCTCACAAGGTTCATACCGAAGATACTGGCTATGAGCGTGGGGAACATGAGTATGATGGAAACGGAGGTCATCTGCTTCATGACGCCAGCCATGTTGTTGTTGATGATGCTGGCGTACGTCTCCATCGTAGAGTCAAGGATGTTGGTGTAAATGTTTGTTGTCTCACGCGCCTGGTTCATCTCGATGGTTACGTCCTCAATGAGGTCTGCGTCGAGTTCGTCCACGGGGAGTTTGAATTTCAACTTGGAGAGCAACGTCTCGTTGCCGCGGATAGAGGTGATGAAATACGTAAGGCTATCTTGCAGACGCGATAGGCCGATGAGGTCCTCGTTGTCTATCTGGCGGTCAAGGTTGCGCTTGGCTTCTTCAAGTAGGATGTTGATTTGCTTCAAGCGTTTCAGGTACCACACGGCCGAGGACAGAAAGAGGCGGAACACAAGGTCGACGGAGTCGGTGAAGCCCTGGTTGCGCTTCTGCTGGTACGACACAAAGTCGATCATCATATTCGTCTCGTAGTTGCACACCGTCACGCAAACTCCCTTGTTGAGGATAATGCCCATAGGGATGGTGGTGTGAGGCGTACGCGAGGCCACCTCCTTGACGTAGGGTATACGCAGGATGATGAGCGACCACCCCTCGTCGTATTCGTAGCGGGAGCGTTCGTCCTTGTCTCGGATGTCGTCCAGAAAGTAATCGGGAATTTTCAGTTCGTTCACGAGGAAGTCCTCGTCCTCGGGCGTTGGGCAAGTAACCTGCACCCAGCAGTCGGGTGCCCATTCGTCAATGGTTCGCAGCGTTTTGTGGTAGTTCCAATAAGTACGCATAAAAAAGAAAGCTGAAGTCTTTCGTTGCGGACAGAGCGGCAAACTTCGTCGGCTCGGCGGCAGGGGCGGCAGACTTCGGCACTAAGCGGAGGCGTATCTCTTGCCCTGTCATCTCTTACCAGCGACGTTAGCGGCCCTCGTCTCCGCGTGATAGTCGTCCATTATACAGTGTGAATTGAGAGGAGATTGTGTGCCGCAAAATTACCTAAAAAACGTTTGCGCCGCCCCTGCCGCCCTGCTTTTTGTGTAACGTTTCTGCGAAAAGAACGGTTTGCACGCCCTGCTACCCACGCCTACGGCAAACGCCAGAACACGCAGCCTGGATAGCCGCAAAAGTGAACAGCAAGCCCAGCAGAATGGAAAATATTCTATAAATTCGCAGCGTAAGGCTTAAACACTTGGCCAAACTTCCGTTGAAACTCAACGGGGATATTCACTCACAAAAAACAAACACTATGAAGAAAAAATGCATTTACCTACTCTCAGCTGCACTTCTTGTAGCAACTCCCGCCGTTACATTCACCTCGTGCGGCGATGATGACCCCGTTGAAAACACCGGCGGCAATAGCGGTGGAGGAAATAGCGGTGGCGGAGATGGAACCTCTGGCACTACCGGAGACAGAAAGCTGAGCAGCGACGAGCAAAAGGTTAAGTTCGACGCTGTGGGCAAAGAACTTATCAACGACTTCAACACCAGCAACTTCACAGACCTGTCTGACCTGTACCACCACGTATGCGAGGCCTACTTTGACAATCCCTATTTCGACAACTCCGTAGTGGAAGATTGGTTCGAGGAAATCCTTGACCTCAACACGACGCTTTTGAACATTGAAAAGGATGACTACAGTTGGGAAAGTTACGACGACGGACAGACACACTTTCATTACTACACCCGCGAGTATTACAAGCGGCTTTATGCCCTCTCTAACTACACCGGTCACTTCACCGCTACCACGACAGGTTGGATAAAGTCTGACGCAAAAGACTTGCAGTTCAACTTCACTGACAAGGTAGGCAAGGCCTGCACGCTGAAACTCACTACGAGCGGCAAAACCGTTACGGTGCCCCTCGAAAGGGAAGAAGGCGACTACGAGGGTTATTACGACAACGGGAACTATCATTCCACGATAACCTACTACGACCCAAGCTTTGAGGTACCTGAGAACATAGAGATCACACTTACGCAGGACGGCAAGACGCTGGTTCACACTACAGTGAAGTCGGACCTGAGCAACGTGAAGTCCGATCTGAGCCATGTAACAGACGAGGAGTTTGACAAGATGTCTATTTCCACCCAACTCACCTCTGAGTTTGAAGGCTACGCCATCCACGTGAACCGCCTCGCCTACTCGGGCGTAACGGGCAATGGCGAACTGACCACCAGCATCACCAAGGACAATAAGGTGTTGCTCTCTGTCAGTCTGACGGCGAAGAACATAAATGTCGACATTGACGAAACCCCCGAAGACAAAGACTTCCTCACAAGCGGTGACGGCGTGAACATCAGCCTGAACATTCTGGACAAAGTTCGCCTCGAAGGTACTTGCGATGACCTGAGCGACGTACTTGATCACCTCAGGGACTGCGAAACCTTTGAAAATGACGAGACGAACTTCAAGGCTAACCTAAAACTTGCCAACGACCTCCTGCACATCGGTTCGTACTTCGATAATGGCAAGACGAAGCAAACCGACGTGATTCTTGGCGCAACGTTCAACGAAACGCCTTGGAGCAGCAGCAAGGGATATTGGACCTTCGAGCCGCTCCTCAAGTTTGACGACAGCACAACGTACTCTATCGGTGGCTACTTCAACGAAAAGACGTTCAAGTCACTCATCGACAGCTTCGAAGATATGTTGAAGGCGTTTGAGGAACTTGTAGATTAACATCACCTTAGCGGTCTGCCCCAAGAGCAGGCCGCTAAGCATATTCTTTCATTCTTGAAGAGACGTACTTCATTGAGTACACACGCATTCTCATATTGCAGTTAGCATCTGACTTTGCCCTTTACGCTGGTGGGGCAAAGTCAGATTTTTGTGTCATCACTCCTATATATAATAAGGTGCGCAAGCTCATACTCTCTCTATTCATTCTCTGCCTGGGACTATCCTCTGCCACGGCGCAGATAGCCGACACCCTTGCCGACCGCAAGATTGACGGCGAGGCGGTAGTGTCCGTAAAGCGTAACCGTTCGCTGCTCAAAAAGTCGGAAATCGGCACCGTGGAATGGGACATGGCGAAGTTGCAGTATATGCCGCAGATATTGGGCAACGCCAACCCTATGCGCTATGCCCAGCTGCTCCCCATGGTGCAAACGTCGAACGAGACGGACGCTGGACTGCACGTGCAAGGCTGCAACAACGGGCAGAACGCCGTGCTTATGGACGAGGCCGTGGTGTACAACCCGGCGCACCTAATGGGTATATTCTCTACGTTCAACAGCTTGCATTTCAGCACGATGGAGTTCTCCACGCTCGTCCGTACGGACGCTCCCAGCCGCTTGGGCGGACTGCTCAAGATGCACCTACCCGAAATGGAAAACCGCGAAGTTTGGCGACACGCTACATGGCGCGGTGAACTGGAAGTCGGCCCGCTCTCTTCGCAGGGAACCGTACGCATCCAGCCCAACGAGAAGCTGAGCATTGCCCTGTCCGCCCGTCAGGCCTACATGAACCTGCTCTACGGGAGTTGGCTGAAAATGGACGATAGTGAACTGAAATACAACTTCGGCGACTACAACGCCACCGTGCATTACCGTGCCTCGGACAAGCACCAGTTCCTGGCAAACTTCTACATAGGCAGCGACAACATAAAGTACGAAGCCCAAGAGGTCAATTCTGAGTTAAAGATGAACTGGCGGAACCTTGCCGGCGAAGCCACGTGGCTCTACACGCCGCGCACCAGACGCGAGCTAAAGCAGAGCGTCACGCTCTCCACCTACCGCAACTCGCTCAACTTAAATCAGGGAACTACCAGCGCGAGCATGCCCAGCCGCATCGCCACGTGGAACTACCTTATCCGCTACGCCACCGACCGCCTCAGCACGGGCGCACAGTATCAGTATCACCACACACTGCCCCAGTCGCCCCGCATCGAAGGGAGTTACTCCACCAACGACGCTGTGCAGTCGTACGAAAATGCGCACGAGGCCGCGCTCTTTGCCGAGTACCTTCTGCTGCATCCCCTCTCGCGCTTCAATATTCAGGTGGGCGCACGTGCCACGCTTTATCAGGCCATTGACAGTAAGGCTAACTTTGCTTTCGCCCCCAAGCTCACCTTCTCCTACCGCATTAACAACAAGCAAAAGTTGTCGCTGCAAGGAGCCGTGCGCCATCAGTACCTACAACAAACGGGCTTCACGTCGACGGGCTTCCCCATTGAGTTCTGGTTTGTGTCCACAGACAAACGCAAGCCGCAGAGTGCCGAAAGTCTGTCGCTGCTCTACGAGGCGGAGCTCTTCGGAGGCGGCTACAAGCTGACGGCTGAGGGCTACTACAAGTGGCTCCACCACCAGAAGGAGACGAATGGTAGTATGCTCGACTTGCTCACGTCCTCCTACGACCTCAACTCATCGCTCCTTGAAGGGCGCGGCCGCAACTACGGCTTCGGCATTCAGTTCATCAAGCAGCGCGGATGCGTCAACGGATGGCTCAGCTACTCCTGGGGGCGTTCGCTACGCACCTACCACTCGCAGAACCTGCACGGCACATTTCCCTCGAATTACGAGCGTAAGCACGAGTTCAACGCCGTGGTCAACTGGCACATCTCTCCCAAGTGGGACGTGGCGGCTACGGGCATCGTTGCTTCGGGAACACCCTTCACCATGCCCGAGGCTTTCTACCTCGTCAATGGTTACCTTGTGTCGCAATATGGTGAACACAATGCCTGCCGTCTGCCGCTCTACAAACGAGTAGACCTTGCAGTCAACTACAAACTGCGCCACCGCACTCGCTGCGAGCAGCGGCTCAACTTCTCGCTCTACAACGCTTTCGGCTGCCGCAACGTGCTGTTCTACCGTCTGCGCCTGAAAGAGTCGGGCTTCGCCATGCGCCCTGTGAGTTTCCTGCGCTACCCGCTCCCCTCGTTAAGCTACTCCATAAAATTCTGATGCCTCATGAACAAGATAATCTACTTCATAGCCCTTTTCCTTACGCTGGGCGCAAGCGGCTTATTCGCAGGGTGCGGGGACACTGACATACCCATCGTTGAGCAGCAGATTGTTGTGGAAGGCTGGATTGACGAGGGCGGCTTCCCCATGGTTTTCCTGACGCAGACCGTCACGCCTCAGGGCGACGAGCAAGGTATGGAGAGCCTCGACAGCCTGTTGATACGCTGGGGACGTGTGCGCATAGCCGACGACGAGGGAGACACCATCACCCTCAAGGGCGGCATGGTCAACAACCAAGCCCTACCCTATGGCTACACCACTACCGACATGCGCGGCAGAGCCGGACATACGTACACGCTCTTTGTGGACTACCAGCGCTATCATGCCACGGCAGTCACCACCATTCCTCAGGCAGTGTCTGTCGACTCCTTCCGCAGTGTGCGCGTAGCTGGCAGCGACACCCTGCGCGAACTTCACGCCTACGTGTCGAGCCGCTCGGCGGATGCTTACGGATATAAGTTCCTTGTGCAGCGGAAGAACAAGGACACGTTTTTAAGGTCGTCTTACCTCGGCGTGTACAACAACGAGCACCTTGCTGCCAACAAATACCTCACGGTCAGTGTAGGACACACCATGCAAAAGCAGTTCACACCGCTCTTCTCGGTGAACGACACCTTATCCATCAAGTTTGCGGCTATCGACGAGGCCAGCTACAACTTTTGGAACGACTACGAGTCGACTGTCACCTTCTCGCGCAACCCGTTCTTCTCCTCTGGCAACAACATACGCACCAACATCAAGGGAGGCCTTGGATATTGGTGCGGCTACGGCGGCGAGGTGGGTCGCCCGTTGATTATGAGAGATTTGGAATAAACATTTAAGGAACAGTCCCGCAGAGAGGCTGTTCCTTTTCTTTTTGGTACGAATAAGGCAGTTTGGTGCGTCAGAGCAGTTCCTCACTGCGGACAATGCCGTGCATCACGGCGAAGATGGTCAGTGCCGACACGCTCCGCGTACCCAGTTTGTCGGTCAAGTTGTTGCGGTGGGTGATGACGGTGGCTACGCTCACGCCCATACGTGCGGCTATTTCCTTATTAATGAGTCCCTCCACGATGCCTTTCAGCACGTCGCGTTCGCGGGGTGTGAGCCGGGGCATTCCGCTCGGTGCACTTCCGTCCGCCTGTGCTTCGGGGTTAGGGTGCTGGGCTTGCCGCACAGCCTCTGGTTCGGCACCGTGCGCCTTGTGCGAACGTTGCGCCAGCTGGATGATGCTGCTTGTGAGCTGCTTCTCCGACAGACAAACGTTCAGCGTATGAAAGCCCTGCGGCAAGTGCTGCGTTTCCGCCCCGTGCACCAACACGATGGTCTTGTGCTGACGTTGCAGAAAGTATGTGGCTCCAGCGAGTAGCTCCTGTGCCGCCACAAAGTAGTGGAAGAAACGTTCCGCCCCCTCGTCGGCGACCAAGTCCTTGTAGTGGGGGAATAGCACCACGTCAGCCCCGGGCATCATGCGGCGGATGATACCCGAAAGCCCCAGGCACGACAAAGTGTCGGGGGCAACAATTGCTATGGACGGACGCATAGTCATCGGTTTGTTTAGGGGAAAGAGGGTTAGCTCACCACGAGCTTGTCGCCGAAGTAGAAACGGAGTATCTCTTCGGCGCGGGCCTTTTGCTCGAGTGTGTTTTGCGGTGTGTCTTTTAGTTTATATTCCCAGCCCAACGCCTCGTATTTATGTATACCGAGCGTGTGGTAAGGCAGGAGTTCCACGCGTTCAAGCATGGCATAGTCTTTGAAATATTCGCCCAGCGCACGCAAGTCTTCTTCAAAGTCGCTCACGCCCGGCACCAGCACGTAGCGCAACCAGAACGGGTGGCTCGTCTGTTCAAACCATTGGGCAGTGCGCAGCGTCTGCTCGTTGCTCCGTTCCGTAATGTGCTGGTGGCGCGCCGGGTTCATTTCCTTCACGTCGAGCATCACGAGGTCGGCAAGTCGCCACATGCGTTCCACATCGGCGTTCCATATCGCTCCGTTGGAGTCTACACAGATATGTATGCCCTCGCTTTTGAGTTTCTCAAAGAGTGGCACAAGTGCCTTTGCCTGAACGCTTGGTTCGCCGCCAGAGAAGGTGATGCCGCCCTTTTTGCCAAAGAAGGGCTTGAACGACACGGCTTGCTCCACAATGTGCTGAGCGTCGGTCAGCGTACTCTTGCCAACGGCGTCGATGGTGTCGGGGTTGGCACAGTAAAGGCAGCGGAACGGGCAGCCTTGCAGGAACACTACGTAGCGCAGTCCGGGGCCGTCGACGGTGCCCATCGACTCGTAGGAGTGGACGCGTATTTTCAGGTTGTCTGTATCGGTCATTTCGCTTGCAAAGGTAGGCATAAAACGCTTTGCAAAAGGCAAGGCGAACTTTTTCGGATAAAAGAAGTACCTTTGCCCTTAACAAAAACAATACAACGCTCAATGAGCTTAACGGCGGAAACACTATGAAACCACTCCGTCCGAAACTAACACAATCATGGCAAAAGACACGGTAATTCTCACAGGCGACCGCCCCACGGGCCGTCTCCACATAGGTCATTATGTAGGCTCGCTCCGCCGTCGCGTGGAGCTGCAAAACGAAGGCGACTTCAAGAAGATGTTTGTATTCATCGCCGATGCACAGGCGCTTACGGACAACATCGACAACCCCGAAAAGGTGCGCCAAAACGTCATCGAGGTGGCGCTTGACTACCTCTCTGTGGGCCTTGACCCTGAAAAGATTACCATATTTATACAGAGCCAGATACCCGAGCTCTGCGAACTCTCCTTCTACTTTATGGACCTCGTGTCGGTGAGCCGTTTGCAGCGCAACCCGACCGTAAAGACTGAGATTGGTATGCGCGGCTTCGAGTCGAGCATTCCCGTGGGCTTCTTCACTTATCCCATCAGTCAGGCGGCTGACATCACGGCTTTCCGCGCCACTACCGTACCTGCTGGCGAGGATCAGAAGCCTATGCTCGAACAGGCTACGGAGATTGTGCGCCGCTTCAACTACATCTACGGCGATACGCTCGTGGAGCCGCACATTCTTCTGCCCAACAACGCCGCTTGTCTGCGCCTGCCCGGCACTGACGGCAAGGCTAAGATGTCGAAGAGCCTCGGCAACTGCATCTATCTGTCGGAGACGGCGGCTGAGGTGAAGAAGAAGGTGATGTCTATGTACACCGACCCGGAACACATCCACGTGGAAGACCCTGGCCACATTGAGGGCAACACCGTGTTCACCTATCTCGACGCTTTCTGCCGTCCGGAACACTTCGGACTCTACTGGCCTGACTATCAGAACCTCGACGAAGTGAAGGAGCATTACCAACGCGGCGGCCTGGGCGACATGAAGGTGAAGAAGTTCCTCAACAACATCTTGCAGGAGGAACTGGAACCCATCCGCCAGCGCCGTGCTGAGTTCGAAAAGGACATACCCGCCGTCTACGACATGCTTCGCAAGGGTTGCGAAGAGGCTCGTGCCGTAGCCGCTGCCACACTCGACGATGTGCGCCGAGCCATGAAGATCAACTATTTCGACGATGCGGAACTGATTGCCGAGCAAGCCAAGCGCTTCGCTAAGTAACACGAGTTCTACTTTTCCTCACCTCCGCGCGCCCTTCTCTGCGCCTTCCCCACAGAAAGACACATGACCATTTCCGAATTTTTCAAGAAGATATTCAGCAAGCTGCTCGTAGGCAACTGTCTGGGCATGCTTGCCTTGGCCGTGGTCGCCTTTGCGGGTACGCTCGTGTTCATACATATTTATACGCACCACGGCAACGAGGTGACGGTGCCGAACATCTGCGGCCTGAACCAGTCGGTCGCCGAGAAGAAGCTCGAAGCTCTGGGGCTGCGTATGGAGGTGGCCGACAGCGGATACGTGAACAACGCACCAGCTTTTTCGGTGCTTGAACAGCAGATTAAGCCGGGCGAGAAGGTGAAGCCTGGACGCATTGTCCTCATCACGATCAATGCCGACGGCCCGCGGCTGATTGCCATCCCCGACGTGGCGGACAACTGTTCGCGGCGCGAGGCGGAGGATAAACTGCGCGTGCTGGGACTCAAACTGGGTGCCACGGAATATGTAGTGGGCGACCCTGACTGGGTGTACGGCGTGAAGGTGAACGGAAAGAACGTGGTTGCCGGCACAAAGGTATCGGTCAATGCGCCCATCACGCTCGTCGTGGGCAAGGGCGGCGTGGTTGATGAGTACAACGGCAACGACAGCCTCGACTACCAGCTCAACGCACCCAAGGACGAGGAGGAAGACCTCATCGAGGGGGAAGGCGAAAGCACAACGCCCTCTCACTCAGCCGCAACGCACGAACACAACGAAAACTAAGGCGCGGCACGCTCTGCGCCACAGTGCATAAAAAACTTACCAGAGACATTCCCGTTGGAAGAGAACACATTTTATACTGACACTCCCCCATTTTTTGACGATGAACTGAACGACGTGGCCGAGAACGGCGAGGACACGGCGGAGCTCTACGAGCATTTCCGCGTCGTGGCCGACAAGGGGCAACAACTCCTGCGGGTGGACAAGTTCTTGCTCGACCATCTGAAGGACACCTCGCGCAACCGTATTCAGGCGGCCGCACGTGCTGGGTTCATCCACGTGAATGAGCGTCCCGTGAAGAGCAACTATCGCGTGAAGCCGTTCGACGTGGTGACCATCATGCTCGATCGTCCGCGCTACGAGAACCGCATTGAGCCAGAGGACATTCCTCTTGATGTGGTCTACGAGGACAGCGAGCTCATGGTGGTCAACAAGCCTGCCGGTCTGGTGGTTCACCCGGGCTGCGGCAATTATACGGGCACGCTCGTCAATGCCATTGCCTGGCACCTCAAAGACGATCCCGACTACGACCCGAACGACCCGTCCGTAGGCCTCGTCCACCGCATTGATAAGGACACGTCGGGGCTGCTCGTTGTGGCCAAGACGCCCGATGCCAAGACGAAGCTCGGACTGCAATTCTTCAACAAAACCACACGCCGCCGCTACAACGCCCTTGTCTGGGGAAACTTTCAAGAGGACGAGGGGCGCATCGAGGGAAACATTGCCCGCAACCCTCGCGACCGTATGCAGATGGCGGTGTTCGCCCCCGACTCGGGCATTGGCAAGCACGCCGTCACGCACTACAACGTGCTGAAACGCTACGGCTACGTCACCCTCGTAGAGTGCGTGCTCGAAACGGGGCGTACCCACCAGATACGCGTTCACATGAAGCACATCGGTCATCCGCTCTTCAACGACGAACGTTACGGCGGCGACCAAGTGCTGCGCGGCACGCAGAGCGGCAGTTACAACAGTTTCATCCGCAACTGTTTCGACCTTTGCCCGCGTCAGGTACTTCACGCCCGCACGCTGGGCTTCAAGCACCCTAAGACGGGCGAGGAGATGGACTTCACTACTTCCCTCCCCGACGACATCACCGCCCTGCTGCAAAAGTGGGACACCTATACAGGGCAATAAGGAACACGCTGTTGCGGCGAACGACTCTGCTTGTATCCTTTCAGAACACGAATAAAATCAAAACATCTATACATTTCCAAGCATGAAACGCATCATTGCTGTTGTGGCCGGGGGCGACTCCTCCGAGCACGATGTATCCCTCCGCTCTGCCGAGGGGATTATGTCCTTCATGGACAAGGACAAATACAACGCCTTTTTGGTTGAGATTAAAGCGGGCCAATGGACCGTTCATTATAACGGAGAGAAGTGCGACGTAGACCGCAACGACTTCTCGTTCACGGCAGCCGACGGCAAGCACAAGTTCGACTTTGCCTACATCACCATTCACGGCACGCCGGGCGAGGACGGTCTTTTGCAGGGCTACTTCGACCTTGTGGGCGTCCCCTACTCTACGAGCGGCGTGCTTGTTGAGGCGTTGACGTTCAACAAGTTTGCGCTCAACAGCGTGCTGCGTTCTTTCCCCGAGCTCCACGTGTCCGACTCCGTGCTCATACGCAAGGGCGACGACCTCACTCCTGAGAAGGAGCAGCAGATTGTGGCGCGCCTTGGTCTGCCTTGTTTTGTAAAGCCCAACGCTGGCGGTTCGAGCTTCGGCGTGACAAAGGTGAAACAGCCCGAAGCTATGCACGAGGCCATCTGCAAGGCCATGGACGAGAGCGACGAAGTGATGGCTGAGAAGATGATGAGCGGCACAGAGATTACTTGTGGCTGCTACCGTCGCGCCAATGGCGAGGCGTACACATTCCCCATCACCGAGGTGGTCACCACCGAGGAGTTCTTCGACTACGACGCGAAGTACAATGGCAAGGTGAGCGAAATCACTCCCGCCCGCATTGCGCCCGAAACGGCTGAACGCGTGAGCCAGATGACGAAGAGCATCTACCATGCCCTGGGCTGCTACGGCATCATCCGCATTGACTTCATCCTTTCAGGCGAGAAGGGGAAAGAGCAAATCAATCTGCTCGAAATCAACACCACGCCGGGCATGACTGCCACGAGCTTCATTCCCCAGCAAGTCCGCGCTGCCGGTCTCGACATCAAGGACGTGCTGAGCGAAATCATTGAGGGAAAATTCTAAGAATAAAGCACTCGCCGCCTTGCCGCGGCATGTAAAATCTGCCTCACTATGAACATCCACGATTTCGACGAAATTCGTCCGCTTCTCCCCGAGGAGATACCCGCCGCCATCGACAGTCTTTTTGCCGACGAACAGTTCTGCCAGATTGCCGCTCAGTTTTTCAAGGGCGTGCCGCTCGCAGCTTTGCAGGCGCAACTCCGAGAATGCAAGGACAGTCTCGACTTTCAGAAGAAGGCGCTCTATCCCCTTGTTAAGGGACTTATGGCAAAATGCGCCCAGGGAGTGAGCCTCGATGCGGCAGCTCTGCCCGCTGAGGAGCACGACGCTTGCCACACGTTCATATCGAACCACCGCGACATCGTGCTCGACTCCGCCTTCCTCGACGTTCTTCTCATCGACGCGGGATTTAGCAACACCATTGAGATAGCCATTGGCGACAACCTGCTCATCTACCCCTGGATAAAGACGCTCGTCCGTCTCAACAAGTCGTTTATCGTGCAGCGTTCGGTGGGTATGCGCGAGATGCTCCTTTCGAGCAAACGCATGAGCGAATACATGCACTTCGCCCTGACGGAAAAGCACGAGGGCATCTGGATTGCCCAGCGCGAGGGACGGGCTAAGGACTCGAACGACCGCACCCAGGAGTCCATCCTCAAAATGATGGTCATGGGGGGCGAAGGTACGCCCGCAGAACGGCTGAAAGAGCTGCGCCTCGTGCCGCTCACCATCTCGTACGAGTACGATCCGTGCGACTTTCTCAAAGCCAAGGAGTTTCAGCAGAAACGCGACGATGCCGAGTTCCGCAAGAGCAGGCAGGACGACCTTACTAATATGCAGACGGGCATATTCGGTATGAAGGGACGCGTTGTTTATCGCCTCGCAGCCCCCGTCAACTCGTGGATTGACGAATATGCCGAACTGCCTAAGAACGAGTTTTTCAAGGCAGTGGCTTCCCGCATCGACAAGGCCATTCATAGCAACTACGAAATCTTTGCTAACAACTTCGTGGCGTACGACTTGCTCAACGGCTCCGACACCTATGCCGACCGCTATACGGCGGAGGAGAAAGCACACTTCGAGGGCTACCTGCAACAGCGCCTTGCCCTCATCGACTTGCCCAACAAAGACGAGGCTTTCCTGCGTGAACGATTGCTCACTATGTACGCGAACCCGCTCATCAACCACGTCAAGGCCACGGCCGAATAAGTACTGCGATGAAACGCCCACTCTTTCTGTTCCTGACTCTTGCTGCAAGCTTGTTCTTCACGGCTTGCGAGGACGATGACGAACCTATGCCCAGCTACCAGATAGCTCTTGCCGAAGTCACGGCGGATGCAACGGGTACGGCTGCAAGCGTCACCTTCGACGATGGGAGTACGTATCCGCTGGCGCAGAGTATCAGCGGACTGAAAGCGGACTCTACGTACCGCATCCAGGCTATGTACTTGTTGCAGGAGGGGCAAGCGGTTTTCAACCAATACGCTCAGGTGCTTGCGCCGCAAATGGCGGAGTACGCGGAGGACAAGGTAAAGCGCGACCCTGTGGAAGTGCTCACCGTTTGGAAGGGTGGCCGCTACATCAATCTGCGCATCAACATAAAGGGTACTGCCACGGGCTTGCACTATTTTGGTTTTAACCAGGTGGGCATTGAGAGCCACGCCAACGGCACGCGCACGCTCTCGGCCGAACTCCTGCACGATCAGAACGGCGATTCGCTCTACTACTCGCGCAACGCGTATCTTTCACTCCCCCTACGTCCGCTCAGCGAGCTGCTGCGAGCCGGCACCGACTCCGTACGCCTCACCGTGCCTACGTTCAAAGGCAACGAGACGTACGTTTTCCTTTATAACTAAACGTCTTCAACTTCTTCAAAGAAGCCCATTCCATGTTACTCACCCCCGACGAAATAAAAGCACAGACGCGCCAACTCTGGCACGAGAGTTTCCACACCTCGGAAGAGTTTGACGACATCTACTTCACGGA
Organism: uncultured Oscillospiraceae bacterium; assembly: GCA_963655595.1. GTDB lineage: Bacteria > Bacteroidota > Bacteroidia > Bacteroidales > Bacteroidaceae > Alloprevotella. The sequence continues at coordinate 20,146 of CAVKGN010000006.1, read as the reverse complement.
CAAATATACCGACGACACCAATCTCACCATCCGCCAGAACGGCAAGGTGGCCGCCGCCGTCCAACTCCTTCCCTACCGACTGACGTTCTATGGCTCCGTGCAGCACGCCGGCTACCTTTCGGGCCTTGCCACGCAGCCCGACCACCGCAACCGCGGCTTTGCCTCCAACCTTATCCACGAGGCACACCGCAGGCTCTACGCACAGGGCGCGACGTTGAGTTTCCTCATTCCCCAAAGCGCGGAACAACGTGCCTTCTTCGAAAAACCGCAGCACGGCTCGTTCTGGACGGCTGTGTACCGGCAGGAACTACCCCTCGACGTGACGGGCGACGGTAACTTCGACAAGATTGAGGTTCAAAGACCCGACGAATGGGGTACGGATCTCTACGTTTTCTACCGCCGTCTGACGTCGGAACTGCCCTTTATGTTCCACCCGTCTGAGAACGACTTTTTCGCAGCTCTCTCTGCCGCCGACCTTCAAGACGGCTACGTGCTCGTGGCCTACCGCAAGCGGCGCATCGTGGGCTTCTGCCTCGCCGTGAAGGAGGACAACGGAAACGTATATATCCGCACGCTCGCCATCACCGAAACGGCTACGCGCGCAGCCTTTGTGGACTACCTTTGCCGTGCCTGTGGCGTGGACAAGGTGTACCGCCGCTTCTGTCTGCCTGGCTCTATCAAAGGTGCTGAACCGTATGCCATGGCGCGCGTCATCAACGTGCCGCGTTTTCTCTCTGCAATCGCCACTCCCAACCCTGGTTTCCAACTCCACATCGGCGTGGACGGCGACCTCGACATCCCGGAGAACAATGGTTGGTACATAGTAGAAAACGGCCGCGTGCGTCTCACTGACCGCAAGCCCGACAGCATCATCACGCCGGGCGGCTTGGCGGCTATGTTCATGGCGGCGCAGCCTATCGTAATGGACCTTTTGCTCGACGAGTAAGCGCAACTCTTTCTTTTTCCTGACGTATGAAACGAATTACCCTCCGCCTGGTCTTTCTCCTATCCCTGGTGCTTGCGCCGCTTGCCGCCGCTGCACAAAGTTCATTGGAACTTGCGCAGCAGTCGTTGGCAAAGTGGGGCATTGGGTCGGCACAGTACAGCGGCATCACGCCCATTGGCAACGGCCGCTACGCACTGGTGAGCGACAAGGAGCGAACCGACGGTTTCTTCATCTTTCGCATTGATCAGAACCCCTTGACGGGCGACGTGACAAATGTGGTTTTGGAGGGTTTCCGCGGCAATTCGTCGCCCAAGGTCGATGCCCAGGGCATCAGCGTGCGCGACTGTGAGGGCGTGGCGTATTTCCCTGCGGCTCACACGCTTTTCATCAGCGGCGAGGGCGATCAGGAAATCCTTGAATACAAGCTCGAAACGGGGCAGCCCACGGGGCGCAAGTTGGCCGTGCCGCAGGAGCTTTCGTTGAAGAATATTGTGCCAAACTACGGCTTTGAGGCTCTTTGCTACGACACACTCCGCCACCACTTCTGGACGGTGACGGAAAGCACGCTCCCCATTGACGGACCGGCAGCCAGCGCTAAGCACCCCGGCGCCGTGAACCTGCTGCGGCTGCAAGCCTTCAACGACAGTCTGCAACCCACGCGGCAATATGCCTACCGCATGGACGCCGGGCGAAATGCCGACTTCGGGCGCATCTACGTGTTTGGCGTGCCTGAGGTTGCGGCTCTGCCCGATGGCCGCCTGCTTGTACTGGAACGCGAGGCAAACATCACGGCAAACGGCCTGCACAGCTCGGTTTACTGCAAGCTCTTCCTCGTTTCGCCCGATGAGGGAACGCCCATTAGCGGTGTTGCCTCGCTGAAAAGCCTCGATGCGGGAAAATTCCTCCCCAAGACGCTCCTTGCGGCATGGAATACGGGCGTAAAACTGTTGCGAATCGACTTTGCCAACTACGAGGGGATGTGCCTTGGGCAGCCTCTGCCCGACGGACGGCAGACTCTTCTGCTCGTCAACGACTCACAGGGGGGATACCGCAAGGGACCATTCAGCCTCAAAGACTATATTAAGGTGATTGTCATCGGGAATTAGCGGAACGAAGTCCCACCGCGCAAAAACACAAAGACTTTCATGATCAACACTGTCATTTTCGACCTCGACGGCACTTTGCTCGACACGCTTGACGACCTTGCCGCCAGCGTGAACCACGCACTGCGCACGCACGGCATGCCCGAACGCCCCACGCAGGACATACGCCGCTTTTTGGGCAACGGTATTCGCAACCTGATGCTCCAAAGTACGGGCGGCGAGCTGAGCGAGGAGGCGTTCAACGAGGTATTCCAAACGTTCCGTGCGCATTATGTGGACCACTGCCTCGATGCCACGCGTCCCTACCCCGGCATTATGCCGCTGCTCGACGCACTGAAAGCGAAGGGTGTGCGGATGGCCATCGTGTCGAACAAACTCCAACCTGCCGTGACGGAACTCAATGAGCGTTTCTTCGCAGGACGCATTGAGCAGGCCGTGGGCGAAAGTGCCACCGTACGGCGCAAACCTAACCCCGACGCGGTGTTGGCAGCCCTGCACAACTTGGGCAGCCACAAGGACGAGGCTATCTACGTAGGCGACTCCGAGGTGGACCTTGCCACAGCCAACAACGCCGGGCTGCGCTGCGCCCTGGTCACGTGGGGTTTCCGCGACGAGGACTTTCTCCGCACCCTGCCGCAAGCCTCTGCCGCCACATTCATCCATGACCCTAAGGAACTGCTCGAACTCGTGGAGAACTCAAACTCATAAGGCGAGTAATCGTCGTACATCGTACGTGTGACGCTTGTCCATCGTACGACAGCCATGTGTTCATCGTACGACTGACACACGGACATCGTACGACGAACGACAATTCTACCGCAGGAAAAAATAACGAGCCGGCGGGTTACGTCAATACGCACGAAAGAGGCTTTGCCGATATTTGGCAAAGCCTCTTTCGTGTTTGAAGAAATTCCTTATGTGGCGCTCATGCACCATATAACGAGCCCAAGGGCCAAAACAACAGCCGCAAGGACAATGATGTTTACCAGGAGTTGCACGCGCGCCGCCCGTGATGGCTTTCTGCGCCGCTCGCCTCCGTCCGATTTAGTCCGGCAAAGTACTTCTGTACGCTCGGTGTTCGTTTCATTGCATGTAGGACATGCAGGCAAATCCACGTTGTACACAGTATGGCATACATGACAACGAATCGTTTTCATAGCATAGTGTTTTCATTGTGGTTCATGCACAAATATACACAATATGCCGTTACAATAAATGGGGGGGGTAATTTTTCAGGCAGAAAATTGATTTTCACGCTCAAAAGCCTGCTGTTTAGCATAAGAGGCTCTCAAAAAAGCCCTAAACACGGGCTTTTCAGCACCTGGCACGGCGCGCCGCGTCAATCTCCGCCACGAGCTTGTCCGACAGACCTGTAACCACCTTTCGGCAGAACATTTTGTTGCTCTCGCAGAGCATTTGCCAATCGTCGAGGGTTAGTTTCTTCACACTGCCCTGGTAAAAGAGGTAGTGCAGGGGCGTGAGCCTGACAAGTCCGGGGAAGTTGCCCTTGTAAAGCATGGCCGATTGGCCAAAAGGCGAGTTGTAAACAATGGTCTGCACGCAAAGTTCGCTCGGTACGAACGCCGTGCGGAAGTATCGCGGCAGCGAGGGGTTCGTATCAAGGGTGCGGCAAACGTAGCGGGCACAGTCGGGCGTAATTGCCCAGTAGTCAGACCCGAAATACACGTCGCACCACACGCCATTGATGCGCACTTGCGGCCGACGGCGTACACCAATCAGCGAGAGGAACGTGCGCGAGGCCACCACGAGTTTGTTTTTCAGCCACTGGCTACGGCAACGCAAGTCGCGGAAGGGATGAATGTGCGTAATCTTACGTAGTTGGTCGCGGTTGTCGCCGCGGGTAAGGTTGTAGCCGCCAATAAACTGCTGCTGGCTATTCGCTTGGAAAAAACTATGGATGCGTTCGTTGCTCCAGAGGGGATAGTCCTGCCCGCTCAGACACACAAGGTGCGTGTAGGGACGGCCGCTCGCCAGGGCCGCCTTCATCAGCTCGTACTGGTAGGCCACCTGCTCGTAGCCGCCCCAGCTCACGGCATGGCGCGGCACGAAGTGCACCTTTTCGGGCAGGAGGCGGCGAAAAGGCGCGTCGTCAACGTTCGCGTCAATGTGAATGTAGAAGTCGGCTTCATAGTCGAGAGCCGCCACAAGGCTCTGCAAGTGGCGCGCATCGCAATAGGCCGAAATGAGATAGGCGAGCATGGGCAGTGAGAGCGGACTTAAAGATGTTTCAATATACGTACTTCCTCCACGGGGTCGGCTGCTTTGAACACCGCCGAACCAGCCACCAGCACGTCGGCACCTGCTTCGACGAGGAGCTTGCCCGTTTCGCGGTTCACGCCGCCGTCAATCTCGATCAAGGCGTGCGAGCCCGTCTGCTCAATGAGTTGGCGCAGGCGACGCGTCTTGTCGAGCGTGTGGGGAATGAACTTCTGTCCGCCAAATCCGGGGTTGACCGACATAAGCATCACCAGGTCGAGGTCGGGCAGGATTTCCTCCAACGCCGATACGGGGGTGTGCGGATTGAGCGTCACCCCAGCCATCATACCCTCGGCCTTGATTTGCTGCACCACGCGGTGCAAGTGCGTGCAAGCCTCGTAGTGCACATTCATCACCTTTGCGCCGAGCGCCTTCACCTCGTGGAGGAACTTCTCAGGGCGTTCAATCATCAGGTGCACGTCGAGCGGTTTGGTGGCATGCTTTGCCATGGCCTCCATAACGGGGAAACCAAACGATATATTAGGCACGAATACGCCGTCCATCACGTCGAGATGGTACCAGTCGCACTCGCTTGCGTTGAGCATTTCGAGGTCGTGCTGCAAATTGCCGAAGTCGGCCGAGAGCAAGGAGGGGGAAATAAGGGGCATGGGAAGGGGTATATAGGATATGGAAAGAAATGTCGATAATGGCGGACGTCAGTGGCTCTACTTCTTGACCGCTTTGTTGTAGCAGCTACGGCAAAGCGGTTCGTACTCGTCCTGTTCGCCCAGGAGCACACGCTGTTCGTCGTTCACGATGCGGTGCGACACGTGCGCCAGGTTGCCGCAACGCACACAGATAGCGTGTACCTTCGTCACGTCCTCGGCAATGGCCATGAGTTGGGGCATCGGGCCAAAAGGTACGCCCTTGAAGTCCATATCAAGCCCCGCCACAATGACGCGTTTGCCGCTGTTGGCCAGTTCGTTCACCACGTCGACAAGACCCTCGTCGAAGAACTGCGCCTCGTCGATGCCCACCACCTGAGCCTGCGAGGCAAGGAGCAGAATACTGCGCGAGGAGTCGACAGGTGTAGAGGAGATGCTATTGGCATCGTGCGAAACCACGTCGGCCTCGGAGTAGCGCGTGTCAACTGCGGGCTTGTAAATCTCCACCCGCTGACGGGCAATGCGTGCCCGCTTGAGGCGGCGGATGAGTTCCTCCGTCTTGCCAGAGAACATGGAGCCGCAAATCACTTCAATGCGCCCCGGGCAGAGCGAAAGGATGTTGTTTTCTTCCTGAAACATAAAAATTCTTGTTTTCGGCGGAGCGGTCCGTCAAAGTTCGGTGAGGTCCACAAAGTAACCGCGCTTGCGGCGTTCGTCAATGAGCCTTTTGAGTTTTTGTCGGCGTTCTTTCGCCACGAGATGACGGACAAACACGTTGGGAATTGCCACACCGAGCGCAATACACATAATCGTGATGGCGGAACCCATGCCAAACTTCATGGCATTGGTGAGTTCGCCCACTACGCCATTCATTTCAATAAGTCCCACAAGGGCGCGGTACATCAGCACACCCGGCACCATGGGGATAACGCTCGGAATACTAATCACATGGTTGGGCGCATGCACCCAGTGCACGGCCTTGACGGCGATAAGGCTGACCAGCGCACTACCCGCGAGGGAACCAATAGCCAGCCCCATGTCGAGACCTATGTTGTTGTTCGACGGACCGAGGTTGACAAAGTTACGCGTACATACGGCAATGATACCGCCAATAGCCACCACCCAAAGAAGACGGCGCGGAATGTTGAAAATCATGGAGAAGCCCATCGCCGAGATGGCCGCCGCTATGGCGTAGCTTATATAGGAGTTGTGCGGCACCATCGGTATGGAGTAGAACTTCGTAAGGTCGAAGTTGGACAGTTTCAGGAAGAACGCAATGCCGAACGACATTGCCACAATCATTAGGAACGTGTTGATGGCTCGCGTAAGTCCCACCTGTATGTAGTTGTCGAGCATATCGTCCACGAAGTTGATGAGAGGCACGCCCGGCACAATAAACAAGGCGCACGCCAAGAGGGGATGGAGCGGTGTGCTTGTCCACGAATCGGGCAAGTACGTAGTAGCCCAAGCCAACAAGGTGCTTATGAAGGCAGCGATGGCAATGCCCATATAGTTGTTCCAGCCCTTACGCAAGAGCCAGCCGCGAAGGTACATACCGACGGCAGCGGCAAACGAGGCGTAGAAGAAGGCTGTCCAGTCGCAGCCGAACTGAATACAGAAGCCGCCGCAGGCAAAACCCGTTCCGATGGCCACTTGCAGGGGCGTGTAGTTGCGCGGACGACGGGCTATCTCCTCCAATTCCTCCTCGTAGTGTTCAATGCTGTAGTCCTCGCGGATGGCTTTCCAAGATAGCTTGCTCAGGAGCGAGATGGTGGTCATGTTGATGCCGTGCTTGTCGCAGCGCTGAAATTTGCTGAACGAGTGTTCGTCGTCGCTGAGGTTGACCATCAGCATATCGTACTGCACGTAGATGTGTAGGTGTTCCTCGGGCAGCCCCAGGAAGGCGGCCACGCGGTTCATGTTGCGCATAATGCGGTTGGTGTCGGCGGCGCTCTCAACAAGCAGCTGGCCGGTGCGCAGCAGCAGGTCGAGCTTGTGACGTATCAGCTGTTCACGCGTGCGTTCGGTGTCGGTAGTCATGGGAGTGGGGTTAATGGTTGGAAATCACGCCTGAAAAACATAGGAAGGCGTGCGTTTACGGCTTGCAAAATTACAAAAAAATGCATAAACCCCTGCCGCCGTGTCAGTACGGCACGGCACGGCGGCAAGGTTTGCTATTTTATCTTTACCTTTGCTTGCAGTTAGGCGTTCGTCTCAAACGCCTTTTTTATTCTCTATTTCCACACATCACAGAAAAGACTGAAAATGTTTGACACGGCCGAATTGTTCCGTTGGGTACTTGAAAACCTCAACTACTGGGTAGTCACCCTCTTCATGGCTATTGAGAGTTCGTTTATTCCCTTTCCCTCCGAAGTGGTTGTGCCGCCAGCAGCCTGGAAGGCTATGACTCCGGGCAGCGGCATGAACCTGCTGCTCGTCATTGTGTTTGCCACCCTCGGCGCCGACCTTGGCGGACTCGTCAACTACTACCTTGCTAAATGGCTGGGCCGCCCCATCATCTACCGCTTCGCCGATAGCCGCATCGGCCACATGTGCCTCATCACGCGCGAAAGCGTGGAGAAGTCGGAGGAGTTCTTCCGCAAGCACGGCGCAGCGTCCACCTTCTTCGGCCGCCTTGTGCCAGCTGTGCGCCAACTCATCAGCATCCCCGCAGGTCTGGCCGGAATGCGCCTCGACAAATTCCTTATATATACCACCCTCGGTGCAGGCGTGTGGAACACTGTGTTGGCTCTGATTGGCTGGGGCATATTCCGCTACACCGACGTGAAGACAACCAACGACGTGTATGAGCTCGCCACGAAATACAGCCACGAAATTGGCTACGTGCTGCTGGCTTTGGCCGTGTTGGTAGTCGTTTTCCTTGCCTACAAGGGACTGAAAAAGAAATAAGCGAATGAACGCCTTAATCCGCCTCTTTGCCCTGTTCTCCGTATCTGCGTTTGCGCTGACTGTCCACGCCCTTGGCGAGGAGACCGACAGCGTGAGCAAGGCTGCACCAAGGGAGATTCGCGCCAAGCTGCCCCAACGCAACCGCACCGTGGAGCGTCAATGGCTTTGGGGCGCAGGCTGGGCGAGCGTGCTCGATACATACCTTTCGTCCCTCACCTACAAAGGCACAGATTTTGCCCTCTACAACCGCACGGAACGGTTGGCGCGCTGGGGCAAAGGCAAGGTGACGGTGGCAGGCCTTTACAACGGGCACATGGCGTATGTAGCCTCGCCCACCGACGACGGGAAAATGCTCGACGCGGAGCTGTCGGCCTCAGGCGGCTGGCACTACAACTGGCGACCGGCGGCGCACTGGCGACTCGCCCTGGGCGGACTGGCTGAACTGGCGGGCGGCTTCACCTATGCCATACGCAACACCAACAACCCGGCGCAGGCAAGGCTTGGCGCCTCGTTGTGGGCATCGGGGATCGCTGAGTATTCGTTTCGGTTCTTCGGGAAGAACGCCACCGCCCGCATGCAACTTGACGCACAATTCATCGGCATGCAGTTTGCCCCCGAGTACGGGCAGTCGTACTACGAGATATTCTCACTCGGACACAGCGGCGGCACCCTACACTTCACCCAGATGGGCAACTGCCCCACCTACCGCGCACAGGCCGTGGTGAGTCTGCCCGTAAAGCGGGCTAACGTCACGCTGGGCTACGTGGCGGACATCCGGCAGAGCAAGCTCGGCGGACTGAAACGACACGCCTGGCGCAACACGTTCATGATTGGTTACACACGAAGACTGACAAGGCTATGACAAAACACATCGCATCCCTGTTGCTCCTCGTGCTGTCGCTGGCAGGCCTTACGGCGTGCGTGACCGAAGACGTGGAAAACAACGACCCGCAAGGCAACTTCAACGCACTCTGGACTACGCTCGACCAACACTATTGCTTCTTCGACTACAAGAACGAGGAGTACGGACTCGACTGGAACGCCGTGCGGAGTAAGTACAGCGCCATGATTTCGCCCGAAATGACCACGAAGCAACTCTTCGAGGTGCTGGCGAACATGACCTACGAACTGCGCGACGGACACGTAAACCTCTCGGCCTCGCACAACGTGAGTCGCTACGGAAAGTGGTTTGACGACTACCCCATGAATTACAGCGACTCGCTCGAGCGCAAATATCTCGGGCGCAGCGAGGAATATCAGCAAGCAAGCGGACTGCAATACAAGGTGTTGAAGAACAACACGGGCTACGTGCGTTGCTCCACCTTTGAATACTCATTCGGCGACGGCAACTTGCAGGAAATGCTCCGCTACCTCAGCACCTGCACAAAACTCATTGTGGACGTGCGTAGCAACGGCGGCGGTATGCTCACCTCTGCCCAAAAGTTGGCCTCGCTCTTCCTGAACGAGGAGACCACCGTGGCTTACATGAGCCACAAGACCGGCACGGCGCACGACGCCCTCTCGCAGCCCGAACCCGTCAAGCTCAAACCGTTCACTGGACTCCGCTGGCAGCGCGACGTTATCGTACTGACAAACCGCCGCACATACAGTGCAGCAAACGCCTTCGTGATGTACCTGAAAGGCCTGCCCCACGTCACCGTGATGGGCGACCGCACGGGAGGCGGAGCCGGAATGCCGTTCACATCCGAACTACCCAACGGCTGGTCAATACGTTTCTCCGCCTGCCCCTTGTACGACCGCCAGATGCAGCTCACGGAGATGGGCATTGACCCCGACGTGAAGGTGGACATCACCAGCGAGGACTACCAACGAAGCATCGACACCATTATAGAGGAAGCGTGCAAATAGCCGCTCCACAACACACCTATCGGGAAACACGCCGTAACATTCGAGGCGCGTTTCCCGGCTTTTTGAATTTGCGCTCATGCAACTTACCGAACTCTTAGGAACATTCGCCAAGCACCCCCAGACAGGGGCTCTTCACAAGATACTCAGCGACAAATCGCCGCGAGCCGTCCACGTGCAGGGGCTTCAAGCCTCAGCCGCCCCCGTGGTGTTTGCCTCGCTCACAAGGCGTAAGCAGCCCGTGGAGCGGCCTTTCCTGTTTGTCCTCAACGACGAAGAGGAGGCAGGCTACTTCTACCACGACCTGACGCAGATGCTGGGCGACGAACAGGTGCTTTTCTACCCCTCAGCCTACCGCCGCGCCGTGAAATATGCGCAGCGCGACGCCGCCAATGAGATTCTCCGCACCGAAACGCTCAACCGCCTGTCGCAACAAGCGAAGGGTGCCCAGCAGCTCTACGTGGTGACGTTTCCCGAAGCCATGAGCGAACGTGTGTCGCCGCCGCAAACCATTGAGCAACACACGGTTGAGGTGAAAGTAGGCGGGCAGTACGACCTGGTGGAACTTTCCAAACGACTCGTAGAGTTGGGCTTTGAGCGCACCGACTATGTTTATGAACCGGGCGAGTTTGCCGTGCGAGGGTCTATCCTCGACGTGTATTCCTACGCCTCGGAATATCCCTACCGCATCGACTTCTTCGGCGATGACGTGGAGAGCATCCGCACGTTCGAGGTGCAGACGCAGCTGTCGAAGGAGCAGAAGCAGGAGGTGAGCATTGTGCCCGACACCGAAGGCAGCCCCGACGGCGCAGATCTGGTGCCCTTCACCGACTACCTGCCGGCCAATACCGTTCTCGTGGTGAAAGACCTCGGCTTCGTTCACGACCGCATTGAGCAGACCTATGCCGAAGGCTTTGCCAAACAGGCGCAACAAGAGCTCGACGCAACCTCGGAGATGGAGGAGGCACAACAGCGACAACGGCTGCAAAAGGAACTGTTGCTCATCAGCGGCGAGAGCTTTGTGCGGGGAATTGCCTCGCTCCAACGCATTGGCATCGGCACGAAAGCCACTGACGAGACGGCCGCCGTGCTGCATTTCCACATTAAGCCGCAGCCCATCTATCACAAAAACTTTGAGATGTTGCGCACGCACCTCAGCCAGAACATGGCCGACGGCTACCACAACTATATACTTGCCGACAGCGCGAAACAGACGGAGCGCTTGCAGAACATCTTTGAGGAGATGAACACGGCAAGCCCCCTGTTCACCCCCGTAGAACGCACGCTCCACGAGGGTTTCGTGGACACAGACCTGCTCGTGTGTCTGTTCACCGACCACCAGATATTCGACCGTTTCCACAAATACAACCTGAAAAGCGACCATGCCCGCGACGCCAAGATGGCGCTCTCGCTCAAAGAACTCATGCAGTTTGAGCCGGGCGACTACGTGGTGCACATCGACCACGGCGTGGGACGCTTTGCTGGCCTTGTGCGTATGCCTGGGACCGACGGCGAGATGCAGGAGATGATTAAACTCCTCTACAAAAACGACGACGCCGTGTACGTGAGCATCCACTCGCTCCACAAAGTGTCGAAGTACAAGGGCAAAGAGGGCGAGCCGCCGCGCATTAGTTCACTGGGTACGGGGGCGTGGGAGAAACTCAAAGACCGCACCAAGAAGAAGATTAAGGACATTGCGCGCGACCTTATCCGTCTCTACTCCCAGCGTAAAGAGGAGAAGGGCTTCGCATTCAGCCCCGACTCGTTCATGCAGCACGAACTCGAAGCGGGCTTTGCTTACGAGGACACTCCCGATCAGCTCCGCGTGACTCAGGAGGTAAAGCGCGACATGGAGAGTTCGCGCCCCATGGACCGCCTGGTGTGCGGCGACGTGGGGTTTGGCAAAACGGAAATTGCCGTGCGTGCCGCCCTCAAAGCAGCTGCCGACAACAAACAGGTGGCTGTGCTCGTGCCAACCACCGTACTCGCCCTGCAACACTACAAGACGTTTGCCTCGCGCCTGAAAGATTTCCCCGTACGCGTGGACTACCTTACGCGAGCAAGGACGGCGGCGCAGACCAAAGCCCTGCTTGCCGACCTGGCAGAGGGACGCATTAATATATTAGTAGGTACGCACAAACTCATCGGCAAGAGTGTGCGCTGGCACGACTTGGGGTTGCTCATTATCGACGAGGAGCAAAAATTCGGCGTAGCTGTCAAGGAGAAGTTGCGCCAACTGAAAGTGAACGTCGACACGCTCACAATGTCGGCAACGCCTATCCCACGCACGTTGCAGTTCTCGCTCATGGGCGCAAGGGACTTCAGCGTAATCCAAACGCCGCCGCCCAACCGCCGCCCTATCCAGACGGAGATTCACACGTTCAGTCACGAAATGATCGCCGAGGCGGTAAACTTCGAGATGAGTCGCAACGGACAGGTGTACATTGTGACGAACCGCGTGGCGGCACTGCCCAACCTGCAAAGTCTTGTACAGAAATACGTGCCAGACGCCCGCGTGGCCGTCGGACACGGACAAATGCCGCCCGATAAGCTCGAAGAGATTGTCACGGGCTTCGTCAACTACGACTACGACGTGCTTATCTCCACCACCATCGTGGAAAACGGCATCGACGTACCTAATGCCAACACCATCATCATCGACGCTGCGCACCACTTCGGACTGTCGGACCTCCACCAGATGCGCGGCCGCGTGGGCCGTGGTTCGCGCAAGGCGTTCTGCTACCTCATCGCTCCCCCGCTTGCTCTGCTGCCCGACGAGTCGCGCCGACGGCTTGAAGCCATTGAGAACTTCTCCGACCTCGGTTCGGGCATTCACATTGCCATGCAGGACCTCGACATTCGCGGGGCAGGCAACTTGCTCGGCTCGGAGCAGAGCGGCTTCATAGCCGACCTGGGCTACGAAACCTACCAGAAAATCCTTGCCGAAGCGGTGGCAGAACTCAAAAACGACGAGTTTGCCGACCTTTATGCTGACGAAACGAAACGAACGGAACTCAGCGGCGAAATGTTTGTGAACGACTGCACCGTAGACTGCTCCCTGCACGCCTACTTCCCAGAAACGTACGTGCCAGGCGACACGGAGCGAATGCTCCTCTACCGCGAGCTCGACTCGCTCAGCACCGACGAACAGATTGCCGCCTTCCGCCAACGAATGAAGGACCGCTTCGGCGAACTGCCCCCCGAAGGCGAGGAACTCCTGCGCATTGTTCCGCTGCGTGCACTCGGCCGCAAGCTCGGAGCGGAACGGCTCACGCTGAAAGGCAGGCGCATGACGCTCTCGTTCGTGTCGAACATTAACAGCCCGTTCTACCAGAGCGACACGTTCGGACGGATAATCAACTTCGCCACCTCCTCGTACAGCCGCTGCAAGCTCGACGAGTCGCGCGGACACCGACGCATGATTATCAACGACGTGCCCAGTGTGGAATGTGCCCTAACCACCCTTCGCAAAATACTTGAATAGTCCTTCTATCAGGCATTCCCTAACGGCTGCCGGCTTTACCCAACGAGGCAAAAGCCGGCAGCTTTTACGATTTTTGCACCTTATTACGTAACTTTGCAGCAAAATTTAAACAAATCACAAAAAGAAAATGACTTATCCAAACTTTGCGCCGCGCATCGTGAGCGAACTGCGGCATTACAGCAAAGCAAAATTCGCGGCCGACCTCATGGCTGGTCTCATCGTGGGCATCGTGGCACTCCCCCTCGCCATCGCCTTTGGCATCGCCTCGGGCGTATCGCCCTCGCAGGGTATCCTCACCGCCATCATTGGCGGTTTCATTGTGTCGGCACTGGGCGGCAGCCGCGTACAAATTGGCGGTCCTACGGGCGCATTCATCGTGATCATCTACGGCATCGTGAGCAATCCGCAGCTCGGCCTTTCGGGCCTGATGCTTGCCACAATGCTTGCCGGAGCGTTCCTCATACTTCTGGGCGTTTGCCGTCTGGGCACCATCATCAAGTTCATCCCCTACCCCATTGTGGTTGGGTTTACGAGCGGTATCGCCGTGACCATCTTCACCACGCAGATAAAGGACCTCTTCGGCCTGACCATTGAGGGCAAGCTCCCCGGCGACTTCCTCTCAAAGTGGGCTGTCTACTTCCAGAACTTCGGCACGGTGGACTGGATTACTACCGCCATCGGTCTGCTCAGCATCGTCATCATCGCCCTTACGCCAAAGGTGTCGAAGAAGATACCCGGTTCGCTCGTGGCTATCATTGTCATGACCTTTGCCGTGTATCTGCTCAACGCGAACACCTCGCTCCACGTAACGACCATCGGCGACCAGTTTGGCGAGATTAAGGCTTCTATCCCCTCGCTGCAAATGCCCAACCTCAGCTGGGAGAACGTGAAGGGACTCTTCCCCACGGCCATGGTCATTGCCGTGCTCGGCGCTATTGAGTCGCTCCTCTCCGCCACAGTGGCAGATGGTGTGTGCGGCGACCACCACAACTCCAACCAGGAACTTATCGGCCAGGGCGTGGCAAACCTCTGCACGCCGCTCTTCGGCGGCATTCCCTGCACGGGTGCCATTGCCCGCACAATGACGAACATCAACAACGGCGGACGCACGCCCGTAGCGGGCATCGTACACGCCGCCGTACTGCTCGTTATCTTCCTTGTGCTGATGCCCCTTGCCGCCTACATCCCCATGTCGTGCTTGGCTGGCGTGCTGATTATCGTGTCGTATAACATGAGCGGCTGGCGCACCTTCCTCCAACTGATGAAGAACCCCAAGAGCGACGTGGCCGTTCTCTTTATCACGTTCTTCCTCACCGTTATCTTCGACCTCACGGTAGCCATCGAGGTAGGCCTGCTCATTGCCTGCTTGCTCTTCATGAAGCGTATGGCAGAGAGCACGCAGATTAAGGTGATTGCCGACGAGATTGACCCCAACGACGAGACGGATGCCGAAGTGCACGAGGAACACCTTATCATCCCCAAGGGCGTAGAGGTGTACGAGATCAACGGCCCCTACTTCTTCGGTATTGCCAATAAGTTCGAGGAACTGATGGCAGCCATGGAGAACCACCCCAAGGTGCGCGTCATCCGCATGCGCCGCGTGCCGTTCATCGACTCTACGGGTATTCACAACCTGCAAAACCTGTGCGAGATGAGTCACCGCGAAGGCACGCACATTGTCCTCTCCGGCGTAACGCCCAACGTCTACACCGTGCTGGAGCACAACGGCTTCTGCCACCTGCTCGGTAAAGACCACATCTGCCCAAACATCAACGTGGCCCTTGACCGTGCAGCTGCCATCGTGAAGCGCAAATTAGCATAAGGCAACAACCAGCAGAGCGTTGCCCTGCCCGAAATAACGACTACGCCAATCCCCACCTGCGAATACACATCGCAAGTGGGGATTGACGTATGTATTATATGTTATGCCGCCCCTATTTCAGCGCCTTGGTTTTGAGCGGTTCGTTGGTGGTGACGAAATCGATGCCCTTGTTGAAGAAGGACTGAACGGCGGAGAGGTCGTCTACCGTCCATACATTGGTAACGAGACCGAGGTCGTGCGCCTCCTTGATCCACGTGGGATGGGCGGTGAAGACAGCGTCCTCGTAATCAATGCCAGCATAGCCCGCCGCCTTTGCCTCGCGGGGAGAAAGGTCGCCGTTGAGATACGACACCTTGGCAGTCCTGTCCTTTACCACCAAATAGTCGCAAGCGTGCTTGCTGAAAGAGATGTATTCCGTGCGCTGTGCCAGTCCAGCCTCAGCCACCAGCCGAAGGACGGCATCCACGCAACGGTCTTCGTTGCTCGGCTGCTTGTGTTCCTTCACTTCAAGAATGAGCTTCATGCTGCCCAACGACTTTGCGGCAGCAAGGTACTCGCGGAGGGTCGGAATGCGCTCGCCGTTGCAGAGCTGTTTGTCCTTGATGTCAGCGTAGTTAGCGTCTTCAATGCAAATGCCGTCGACGTCGTCATCGTGGAACACCACCACCTCGCCGTCGCGCGTGATGTGCACGTCAAACTCTGAACCGTACACGCCTATATTATAGGTATTGCGGAGCGAGGACAGGGAGTTCTGCGCAGAACCGTCTGCCCGCCAATAGCCGCGATGGGCTATCACTTGTTGCGCCCTACCCTTGCGGGCAGCACAGGTCATTGTGCCAGCCGCAAGGAGCAAGAACGCGAGAAAGAGTATTCGTCTCATGGTTGTTTTCCTTTGAGAATGATTAGAAGCCGACCTTAAACATCACGCCTACCACGCAGCGCGAACCGCCTACGTATGTAGGGAAGCCAATCTGACGGCCTGAGTTGCCGGCATCGACGATGTACTTCTGGTCGAGCACGTTCTTGCCGAAGGCTCCCACTTCGTAGTACACCTTTCCAGGCTTGAAGCGATAACCTGCGGTGAAGTTGAGCAGACCGTATGCTTTCTGCGTGAGTGATTCCTCGTTGCTCTCGTCGAAATACACCTTCGACTTCCAGGAGTAAGTGGGACGAAGATAAACCGAGCCGTCGTTCTTGCCCACAGGCACGTTCAGGTCGAAACCTACGGCGAAACTGTTTTTCGGAGTGAGGCGGAAGCGATGCCCAGCGTAGGACTGCTTATTGCCGTGTTCGTCGGTGTCGTTGAACTTGCCGTCAATGTAGCTCCAATTGCCAAAGATATTAAGGAAACGGCAAACGGCGTAGCTCAAACTGGCCTCAACGCCGAAGGAGTGGGCACGGCCGGCATCGTCGTATTCGTACTTACTCTTCTCGGCGTTGAACACGGAGGTCTGGTAGTTGTACCAGTCGTAGTAATAGGCGCAGAGGTCGTAGCTAAGGCGACCGTCGAGCACGCTACCCTTCACGCCTGCCTCGTAGCTGTAAATGATTTCGGGCTTGAGCGTCTCAAAGTCCTTCGGGTCGTTGTTGTAGTAAAGCACTCCCGGACGGCGACCGCGCGACACGCTGGCGTATATATTGTTGCGTCCAATCATATAGTTAAGAGCCACACGTCCCACCCACGACAGGTAGTTGTCGGAGGCTGTCACCTCTGCGCCGTTGGTTGTGGGCTTGTAAAGCACAGCCCCGAACATACTGGGCACGGTGGTTGAGGAGTAGCCCGTCTTCTGGTGTTCGAACGTACCGCGCAGGCCCACAGTGAGGTTGAAGTGGGGAGTAATCTTGAACGTACCATCGGCAAACACCTCGGCGGCTTGGTTTGTGCCGTAGTTCTTGCCCTGTTCCGTGTAGTGAGTATCGAGGGTTTTGTTGGACATTCCCTTGAGCGTAGCAAGGATGTTCTGCCCCGATTCGCCCATTGCTGCGAGCATTGCGTCGAGGTCCTTGCCCACCTGTGCAAGACTGCTTTTAAGGTCGCCGTAGATGTCGGGCGTGGCAGTAGTCTTCGCAGGGTTGCCGTCCGCATCTACCGCTGGCGTGTCGGGATACCACTTCTGCATGAGCTGCGAGAGCATTCCTTCTACCATGGGTTGCTGCTCAGCGGGCAAGGCCTGGGCAAGGAGTGCCTTGACGTTGTCCATCTGACTGCTGAGCTGCGACTTCACGCTCTTCTGAATGAACACGGGGTAGAGGTATTGCAGGTTGGCTGTGGCGTTGACGTCCTGCGAGGAGTTTTCGTAGAAATAGCTTGCGCCGACAAAGGCTGAGAAGCGTCGGTGATCGTCGTAGTTGAAGCGGATCTCCTGACTGGCTTGCGTGCCCTCGGCCTTTTCCTGGCAGAGGAGCAGGGGCAGGTAAGTACCGTCGGCGTCGAAGTGTTCGTTGCTGTTGAACGCGCGGAAGCCCGTGATGGAGTTGAGCGTCCAACGCGAATTGAGGCGGTGATCCACATTGAGCACCACGCCGCCAACGTTTCGCTTTATGCCGAGTGCCTTGCCGGCTTCGAGGTTGGCAGGACTGTTGGGGTCGGAGTTGCCATAGGCGGGATTGATGCTGTGGAACGACGTGCCGGGATAGTTGTCGTGCTGATAGTCGAGCGTGAGGCACAGCGATGTGTTGTCGCCCGCCCACCATTTGGTGGAGTTGCGCAGGGCAAAGGTGTTCTTACCATTGAGCCGTCCGCCCGCCTCGTTGCGGATGAAGCCGTCGCGTGCCTCGTAGTCGAAGGCAAAGCGGTTGGCGAGTTTGCCTGAGAGGATGGGCGTGTTGAGGAAGCCAGTTGCCTGACGCTGGTTGTATGTGCCGTAGTTGAGGGAGAGCTCGCCGCTCAGGGCATCGACGGGCTTGTGGCGGATGATGCTGATGCCGCCAATCTCTGCGCCGCGTCCAAAGAGCGTGCCTTGCGGACCTTTCGTCACTTCCATGCGCTCCAAGTCGAAGAGTTCAACGGACGAGGCTTGGCTGCGTGTGGTGGACACGCCGTCCATAAACACGGACACACGGGGCTGGGCGTAAGAGGCGCCTTCGTCGGAGGTTACGCCGCGCACCACGTAGCCAGGGGTGTTGGGACTTTGAAGCTGTATCTGCACGCCAGGGGTGAACTGCACCACTTCGTCCATTTGGTGGATGTTGAGTTTGTCCATAGCCAAGCCCGTCACTGCGCTCACAGCCACGGGGATTTCGATGGAGCTTTGCGCCTTCTTCTGGGTGGTAACAACCACTTCGCCGAGTGCCTGACGGTTTTCGGTGAGCGTGATGTCGAGCTCAGGGGCTTCCACAATCTTCACGAGCGTGGTATAGCCGATGTAGGTGAACGTGAGTTTGTCGCCCTTTTGTGCTTCAATGTGGAAAGCTCCGTCCTTGTCGGTCTGGACAATGTGGCCGCGGCAGCTCACCACGACCTCGGGCAAGGACTCGCCCTGTTCGTTGGTTACGTGACCGTTCACCTCATTCACGTCGTTCACATCGTTTGCTTTCACGCCGACGGGAACGTTCGCAGCGAGGAGTTGGTTGGAAAACGCGCCCGGCACGAGCAAACCTGCCATGGTCAGGGCAATTACGCTTCTTTTCATACGTTTTTGTCTATAAGTAGTTTCTTGTCTGTCTTTGCGTCTGTGGTTCATTTCCCCTTGCGATAGGAAAGGGTGAGATTGTTGTCTGCAACGCCCGTATCGGTGGAGAGGTAACGACCAATGCGCCCCATGATAAACGCCCACTTCCACGAATAGTGGCGCAGGTGTTTCACGGCGGTTTTCAGGCGGCTGCTGAACTCTGCCGTCGGCCGCTCGTCGCCAGCAAGGTGCATGGCATAGGCTTCGCCAAGCACGGCTGTACATTCGCTCTTTACCGTAGCGGGCACCTTCCCCGGCACCATGCCTTCCATGGCGCTGCGAAGGGCGGAACGGGCATAGCGCTCGCTCTTCGCCTCCAACGTTTCGTCGCCGTTGCGCAACGACGTGAGGCTCGCCACCCGTTCAGAGCGCACGGAGAGTGTGCCTTTGTCGGTGTCAACGTCCACAAAGCGGTAGGGATGAGGATAGCTAACGGTGGACCCCGTCTCCATGTCGTAAAGCCCATTGCGAGCGGACACGTCCTGTGCGTGGAAGTGGCCAGTGAAGCATACCTTGATGCCCATGTCGGCTATTTCCTTGGCGCACTTCTTCCAGTTGTCCACAAGGTATTCGCCCATCACGCGATCTTGCCAGTTGAAGTGGCTCACAATGCCGTGGTGCATCGTCATCAGTACGTCCTGCCCCAAACGGTGCGCCTCCTCGGCTTGGCGGCGTATGAAGGCCATCGTCGCGGGCTTTATCCGTCCGCCTGTCACGCAGATATCCTTGTCAAAATCATTGTCTTCGTAGCGACAAGCATCCACTGCAATAAGGCGAGTTCGGCTATCAAGTTGCACCACGTACGACAACGATGCCGTGTCGCAGGCGAGAGCTTCGCCATAGCCGTAGTCGTTGTAAATGCGGGCAAAGTCGGTAGCCGAAACAGTGGTTGTGCGTTCGGTGCGGTCGCCGTTGTAAACCTTTGCATGGGGATTGTTCACGTCGTGATTGCCAGGAATGACGAAGAGGCGGATGCCCCGTTCGCGAGCTGGCTGCAAATAACGCTTTACGAGCAGCTCGTGCGACAGCAGCTCGCCGTCCTTCGTAAGGTCGCCCGTGATGAGTATCACCTGCGGGTTGGCTGCCAACACGTGGGCAAAGGCGGAGTCGAGCAGTTCAGGACTCTCGCGCAAGAGTTTGCGGTCCTGCGCAATGTACTCGTCGAAGGCTTTGCCTGGCTTCTGCAATAGTTCGGGAGCCATCAGGTGAACGTCGGAGAGGATGGCCATGCGGCGAAGCGGCTCGCTCTGGCCGTAAAGGGAAGTGATAGCCACAAGGGCTGAAAAAAGGAATGTGATTGTTTTACGCATCTTTTGCTGTGCAGTATGTTTTCTGCGTGCAAAAGTAGAGGCCTCACGTTGCGGCAAAACGTCAATGTGGTGAAGAAGCGGTTACGGTGCGCAAAGCAAGTCCCCGACATAGTAAATGCTACATCCGGGTAAAGGACAGTCCTCCGCCGGGA
>CAVKGN010000005.1:40597-42108 GCA_963655595.1 uncultured Oscillospiraceae bacterium | reverse complement strand
GGGGGCAAAGAATGACAGAGGGTAAAAACAAAGCAGCCGCCCTGTGGGGGACGGCTGCTGCTATGCGTAGAAAATATAGTTATCAGTGGCTGAGCTTTGCTTCCAGTTTGGCGAGCATGTCGCGCGTCATGGCGTCGAGGTCGTACTCTGGCTTCCAATCCCATTCCTGACGGGCGCATACGTCGCTGAGGCTGTTGGGCCAGGAGTCGGCGTTGGCTTGCTTCAAGGGATCTACCTGGTATTCCATCTCAAATCCGGGCTTGTACTTGCGGATGGCTGCCAACACGCCTTCGGGGTCGAAGCTCATGGCGGCGATGTTGAACGCGTTGCGGTGGATAAGGCGCGAGGGATCGGCCTCCATCAGTTCCACTGCGGCGCGCAGGGCATCGGGCATGTACATCATGTCCATGTAAGTGCCTTTGGCGATGGGGCAGATGAACTTCTCGCCGCGTACAGCGGAGTAGTAGATGTCGCAGGCGTAGTCGGTGGTGCCACCGCCGGGGAGCGTTACGTAGGAGATGAGGCCTGGGAAACGTACGGCGCGCGTGTCCACACCGTATTTGCGGTAGTAGTAGTCGGAAAGCAGTTCGGTGGTCACCTTCGACACGCCGTAGATGGTACGCGGACGCTGGATGGTGTCCTGCGGCACGTTGTCGGCAGGCGTTTCAGGGCCGAACGAACCGATGGAACTCGGGGTGAACACGGCACAGTCGTGTTCGCGGGCCACTTCGAGCACGTTCCACAAGCCGTCGATGCCAATCTTCCAGGCGAGCTGCGGACGTCCCTCTGCCACCACGCTCAGCAGGGCTGCAAGGTTGTAGACGGTGTCCACCTTGTGTTTCAGCACCACCTCGGCAATTTGTTCGCCGTTTGTCACGTCGCAGATTTCAGCCGGGCCTGACTCAGCGAGTTCCCCTTGGGGAGCCGCACTGGGAATGTAGCCACAAACAACGTGGTCGTTGCCATAGATGCCGCGCAACTTCATGGTAAGCTCAGAGCCAATCTGACCCGTAGCGCCAATCACCAAAATATTTTTCATTTCCGAAAAACTTGAAAGTTAGATGAGTTTGTTTTTGTTTTCGTGCTTTCCTGCCGCTTGTGTTTAGGGGCGGAAGGAAGTCGGGGTTGCGTTTCTCATCCGGAGAGTCATTCGAGCTGCCACGCGCCTCTGTTGCGAAACGTGTGGTTTTCGGGTAAAAAGGTGTTTTTCACTCTCGTTTGTCTGCCCAAGGTGACAAACGCATTGCAAAGGTGCAATTTCTTTTTTGATTTTGCCTTTTGCCGAAAACGTTTTTTGGACGCGGCTTTTGTGCCTGTGTTTTTGCGGTCTACTCCTCTACGGCAAACTTATGCGGCTGGCCGTTTACCGTCACTACATACACGCCCTGGCGGAGCGGCAAACGCAGCGAGGCGGTCGTGCCGTTGTAGAGCGTGCGCCCGTCTGTTCCCACCACTCTGACGGCCAGGGGCGAGGGAGCGTCAAGGGTCAGCATGCTACCCGTCACCTTCAA
>CAVKGN010000005.1:0-40086 GCA_963655595.1 uncultured Oscillospiraceae bacterium | reverse complement strand
GCGTATTTCGAGGGGAAGTCAAAGGCCATGCTCTCCTTGCCCGTAGCCTCAATCCAGGCCGCCACAGCATCGTACGAGCCGTCCCAGTATTCCCCCACCGACAGGTAGGGCGCGGACTCCTTATTATATATGCCTACGTATTTGCCGTTGTAGCCTTTGCAATAGTCATACCTCCAGCCGTCGTATCCGTACTCGCCTTTGAGCCAACCCAGATACGCCTCGATGTCGGCCTGTACATAGGTTGACGTGTGGTCAAGGTCGCGTGCGCCGTTCCAGTTTTCGCCCGTGTCGGCTGCTCCCGTGGCTTTGCCGTACCAGGTGCCCGAACTCTTGTCGGTGTTCATCTCGTCGTCCTTGCAAATGTGCTCGGCCGTGAGCTGGTATGAGCCGTACGTGCCGAAGTCGTCTTTGGTGAAGTTTCCCCAGTCAGTGTCGCCCGCCCGGTGGTTCACCACGATGTCGGCGATTACCTTCACCTTGTTTTGGTGCAGTGTAGTGATAAGCGTTTTCAGGTCGTCGCTCGTTCCCCAGCAGGACGTCTGGTTGTTCCACTGCCGCGGATGATAGCCCATGTTTGTGCCACCAACGGCTCCGCCGCCCTCAGCGCTTGCCGAAGGGGGCAGCCATACGAGCGAGAAGGTCTGGCCTATCTCCTCGGCTTGCGAGGTGAGTTGCGTCCAGCCCGTCAACTTCTGAGAGTCCCAGTAGAAGCCCTGTAACATCACGTCCTCGCTTTCTGCCGGAGCTTGGGCAAAAGCCGGCAAAGCGATGCACGAGAGTAAGTATGCGAAGAATCTTTTCATTTTACTTGATTGCTTATTTGTTTGAAAAATGTATGTTTGCAGAAACACATTGAGTATGCCTGAGATTAGCCGATTTTATGGGATTGTCATTTATATGTATATCAATGAACACAATCCGCCACATTTCCACGTGGTTTACAATGAGTACAAAGCCATCATTACGATTCAAGATGGTGTCATTTTGGGAAGTCTTCCGAGACGAGCTCTCAACTTGATTTACGAGTGGCTTGATTTACACAAGGCTGAGCTTTTGGAGAATTGGGATAGATTAGGCAAAAGCTTGGCTCCTCTTAAAATTAATCCTTTGGACTAATATGATACCAACGATTTTGACTATTACAGACGCTCGCTATGTGAGCCAGCACAAGATTGAAGCCTTGTTTAGCAACGGCATAAAGAAGCTTATTGACTTCAGCCCTATCATTTCTGTTAACCAAGGCGTCTGCCGAAAGCTATTAGATTTAGAGTACTTCAAGCATTTCACGTTAGATCCATTCACGATTGACTGGAACAACGAAATAGGCTTTGCTCCTGAATATCTTTACGAGCAAGGCGTCGAGTGCTGAACGTTGCCTCAATTGAGGTTCTCGGTTTATTCCTTCAATGAAAAAGGAGTTTAAGAGATTGTCAAAGAGAGAATCGCTTAAACTCCTTTATCGTGTTTTTGGTGATCTGTCGTTATTCGGCGGGGGTGATTTCGTAGGTCAGGTCGTAGAGGTCGACGGTGATCTTGTATTTGCTTACGCCATCGGCTTCGATGAGATGCCAAGAGTACTTGTTGCCACCGATAACGAATTTACCGCTTGCAGCTTCATCGTCATTGTTCGTGGCGCAGAGGCAAGTGCCTTCGTTCGACCAATCGAATTCCCCATTTGCGAAACCTGTGTCAGGGGCAATCTTAAACCAGTGCCAACCACCTACGACCGGAACGGTTACGCTCCATACACCATCGGACTCCTCGGTGAGCGGGTGACTCATATCGGTGCCGCACGAACCAATGTAGTAGTAAGCATTAGCGAAGGTGGGGCGTACGGGGGTCACGTTCACGGTGAACTCCACCGGGGCGGAGCATACGCGCGAAGTGATGGTATCGTTCGTTGCGCTGGGTGCCAGAGAATAGGCCTTTGCCACAAGTTTGAGGGCGCGTTGCTCGGGACGGCGACCATAGAGGTCAGACACAGCCTGTGCAAGGTCGGCCACAGCCACCTTGTTGCCGCTGCCTACGGCCAAGGGAATGTTCTTGCCCGTAGCGTTCACCACATCAATGGCGAGAGAGTCCGAAATGAAGCCCTCGGGCTGCGACACGCTGAACGTGGCCACGGCGATGCTGTCGTCGGTAACTGAGGCAAGGTTGATGTCGGCTGCGGGCGTGGCGGTGAGCGTCACTGTCTTTGCAGCCTCCTGCGGATTGCTCTGCGGCGCGCTCCAGTTGTCGAAGTCCTCGTTGCACGAAGCCAGCAACCCTACCGCTGCAAGAGTGTATACTAATTTCTTAAACATGACTTTTGCTTTTTAGTTTGTTGGAAGTTGCTACGCGGTTTGCAAGCAGAGCCTCATTGCCCTGCCTGCAAACGCGGTAGTCAGCGTTTATTCCTTGATAAAGCGGAATGCGCCGGTAATGTCGTTGACGATAACGAGGTAGTTGGCGGCATCCTTGATGTAGATGTTCCAACCGCCGCTCTTAGCACCAATGCCGTAGAAACCAGAGGTGCAGCTCGGCGTTTCGTTATACTTGCTACCAATCTCTACAGCCCAGCTGTTGGTCTGGAACTTCACCTCACAACCTGCGGGCAGGGTGATGTGCGTGTACCAGTCGTGGTTCTGCACGCCCTCAGCCGTGTTGACGGGAGTGAGGGCTACTGCGTCGCCCCAGTCGTTGAACGAACCATTGAGGTAGAAGCCATCGTAGACGGGAGCATCGTCGGTCTTGGTGATGCTGATGCCTGAGTCGTCGCCCATGGCCACCTTCTTGGTGTCGAGGCTGATGGTGTACACGCCGCCTTCGGTGGGCGAGATGTTGCCGCTACCGCCGTCGTTGATCTTGAACGTGCCGAAGGCGTCGCCCTGACCAATCTGAGTAGCCCAGTTGTCGGTGAGTGAGCCGCGGAGCTTGAAGATCGTGTTAGCGGGCAAGTAGCCTGTCCAAGATACGGTGCCGTAGCCAGTGTCTTCGTTGTAGCTGTCGCCAGTGAGGTAGAGGGGCATCATGCCTGTGAGGAGATCGCCACCCCACTCGCCTTCGCCGAAGCAGCCACCGATGAGGTACCACGTGACGGGCTCAGCCGTTTCAAGGCGCTGGTAGTAGGGGATGTAGTCCATCTTCACCACGTTGGAGTATACGTTGCTCGTCGACGAGGTATGTGCGGCGAGGCGGTAGTACACGTCAGCCGACGAAGGCATGTTGTCCTTCGTTGCGCCGAGTTCGCGGAGCAGGATGAGGTCTACGTCGGCAGGGGAGAGCTTATACTGGCACGAGGTGGTAGTCTCGTCGTACTCCTTTACGTCAGCCGTTTCGCTGAAATTCAGGTTGCCCTTCTCGTCGGTTGTCACCTCGTTGCCGTCCTTAGCAACAACGTATTGCAACTTGTAGGTAGTCACAAGGGGCATGCCGCCGTAGTCGGGCTGGCTCCAAGTAAACACGATTGAGTCGCTGAGGTTTTGCAGGTCGAGTGCGTTGCCAGCCAGTGCCGGCGTATTGAGCGTGAACGACTCAGGCATGTGCAGCACAGGGTTTGAGCCGTTGTCATCGGCGCAGGAACTAACCATGGCGGTTGTTCCGAGCGCAAGTGCCATGACAGGCAATATATGCTGAATCTTCATGATGTTTTGTTTTAAGTGTGTGGATAACCTATGTGATTAATAACCGGGGTTCTGCTTCAAGTTGGGGTTGTTGCTGAGGTCGGTCTGAGGAATAGCGAAGATCTTGCGGAACGAGCTGATAGCCGTACCCGTTTGTTCGCCACCCTTGTATTCCCACTTGTAGCTGGCGTCGCAGTACTTGTTGAAGCGGATAAGGTCGGAACGGCGACGGCCTTCAAGCCAGAACTCGCGTGCCCATTCGTCGCAGATGTCGTCGAGAGTGTAGCCCGACTTCTCTTCTGCGTTGGCGCGGCTGCGGAGAGCGTTGATCTTGGTGTCTGCATCGCTGTTAGGACCGAAGCGGCGCACGCTTGCCTCGGCGTAGGTGAGGTAAGCCTCGGCAATACGCATCAGGGGCAGGTCGGTGTCCACATAGTCGTCGGCAGAGGTGCGTCCGCCATCGGAACGTACGTTGCGGAACTTCACGCTGCAGAAGCCGTAAGCCTGGTCGTCAAGAACAGTGAGGTCCTTCTTGAACCCTTTTGAGTAGAAGAGAGCACGATCATCGCCTGCGGCTGAGGTCATTGTGCTGATAGAGTTTGCGTCAGGGGCAGCTACATCGCCGTTAAAGAAGATGTCAACCAAGCGTCCCTTAATCTGGATACACTTGCCCCAAGCCTTGTCGGCACTGAAACCAGCAGGAACATCGGTCATCATGTCGCCCTTGTCGTAGCAACCGAGGATGAGCATCTGCGTGCCGCCGTCGGTCTTCGTCTTCACGCCGTCCTGAATAACGGGGAGTACTGATTCGTACTGTGCCCCGTTCGTGTCGTTGTCGGCCAGGAAGAGCATCTGGTAGGCAGAATACTTCTCGCCAGTGGTCGGGTTGGTAGCGCCCGTAGTGTTGAGGTGGTAGTGTCCGTTCTCAATCACCTTCTGGGCATACTCCATTGCCTTCTCGTTCTGCGCTGTGCCAGTGTAAACTTCGGCGTTCAGGTAGAGACGGGAAAGAAGGAGCCAAGCAGCCACTTTGTCGGCGCGTCCGTAAGTGTTAGTGCCAGGATCAGCCAAACTGGGCTCAATAGCCAGGAGCTCGCTCTCTACGAAGTTGTAGAGGGCTTGACGGTCGGCGTAAGTGGCATTCTCCGACGATACAGCGGTGCAGAAGGGGCCTGCTCCGAAGATGTCGAGTACAGTGGCGTAGTTGTAGGCGCGGATAAAGCGAGCCTCAGCCAAGCGTCGTGCATCGCTCTCGCCTGCATCGTTGATGTAGTGGTTGCAGAGGGTGATGTCGAAGTAGAGACGATAGTACAAACCGAGGGCGAAAGCATTGCTTGCGCTGTAGTTGTTGTACATCAGCTCGCGCACACCGCCGTCGTTGGCCGACCAGGCCCAAGCGGCCTCGTCGCTGGTGAACTCGTTGAGGTACCACTGCATACGGTAGTACTGCGTAGAACCCTCATCGCTCATCACGCTGCTCGGGATGTCGGGCTGGCCAGCATTGCCTTGCTGACCCGTCAGGCAGAACGTTGCGTAGAGTTTATTGAAGAGGGCATCCTTGTCCAGTTTCTGGTTTTGCTGTGGGTTGATAGGGTCTACGTCCAAGTCGCCCACACACGATGGGGTGAGTGTCAGCCCCATTGCGCACGCCATAAGCGCGGCGTATTTCTTGATATTGAATTTCATGGTTGTATGCTTTTAGAAGTTCAGACTTACACCGACAATACAAGTGAACGGACGCGGGTAAACGTTGCTGTCGTAGCCGCCGTCGATTTCCGGGTCAAGACCTTTGTACTTGGTGATGGTGAACACGTTCTGCGCCGTAGCGTAAACGCGGCCGCTGATGGGGGCTCTGCCGATCTTGTCGAACGAGTAGCCCAGCGTGATGTTGTCGAGTTTCAGGAACGAAGCGTTCTGCACGAAGTAGTCCGAGCAGGAAGCCGTTGCGCCCGACTCCGACCAGTTCTTGGCCAGTTCATATTGCAGCGCGTTGTGCCAGGAGTTGCCGTTGTAGAGGTGCGTCAGGCCGGTGTTCATGTTGTCGCCTGCCTCCACGCCGTTGTAGGCATAGTTGTTGAGGCTTGCACGGAAGGTCAAGCCCAAGTCCCAATGCTTGTAGGTGAGCTTCGAGGTGAGGCCCATTGTTACATCGGGATCGCTCTTCTTGTAGAAGTAACGGTCTTGGTAGTCAATCTTGCCGTCGGCGTTGCGGTCAACGAACTCGCCGTAGATAGGCTGACCTTTCTCGTCGTAAACCTGCTGGTATACGTAGAATGCGCTGGCTGCCTGTCCGGCCTTCCAAGCCTTGATCATGTTGTCGGCCGTGGCCTTACCACCTGAGCAGTAAGCGTTGGCAATGTAGTAGTCAGCGCCCTGCGAGGCGATGAGCTCGTCAATCTTGTTCTTGTTCCAGCCAATGTTGTAGCTGAGCTCCCAGTTCCAATCCTTCGACTGAATGGGGCGTACGGTCAACATAGCTTCGAAACCAGTGTTGTGGAGCGAACCGATGTTGCTGAGCACACTCGACGAGAAGTTAGAACCTACGGCTACGAAGCCCGTGTTGAGCAGGTCGGTCGTCTTACGGTAGTACCAGTCGAGGTTGGCAGTGATACGGTTGTTCCAGAAACCGAGGTCAATACCCACGTTGTAGGTAGTCGTCTTCTCCCACGTCAGGTCCTTGTTGTAAGCTTCGGGACGGTAGGTGGTGCCGTCGCCCACGATGGGGTAGAATGCACCAGCTGAGTTGACGGTGTAGTTAGGCATATACACGTAGTCGCCGTAGCTGTGTTCCTGCTGACCCGTGATACCCCAGCCCAGGCGGAGCTTGGCGTCGGTTACAGCGTCCACATTCTTCAGGAATGTTTCCTCCTTAGCTTTCCAGGCGAGAGCCACAGCGGGGAAGAGACCCCAGCGGTTGTCCTTAGAGAAGCGCGAAGAACCATCGTCGCGGAGCGTGAAGGTGAAGAGGTAGCGATTCTTGAGCGAGTAGTTGATACGGCCGAAGAAGCTGACCAGGTAGTACTCCGTCTTGAACAGGCTGTTCTTCTCAGCGTAGTAGTTGGGGTTTTTGAGTGTGCCGGCCAAAGATTTGCCTTCGTCGTCAGTGCCCAGATACGTTGAGGGATAGTAAACGGGGTAGTCGTAGTCCGTCTTGCGGTGGAAGTGCTGCCACTCGTAGCCCACCATGGCGTCGAAGTGGTGGTTGGAGTTGAAGTCCTTGTAGTACTGGGCGTACATGTTGAGTGAGAGGTTGTACTTGTCGCTCTCGTTCCAGCCCTTGCTGCCGTAGTACATGTTGGCATAGTCGGTGCGCAGGCAGGTTTTGTCGGAGCGGCCGTGAGCCACTTCCATGCCGCCGTTCACGTGCAGACGGAGGTCTTCAAAGCCGTGTACCTTATAGTCCAATTCAAGGTTACCCTGGATGGAGTGGCTCTTACCGATGTTCTTCTGTTGGTTGAGCGCAGCCACGGGGTTGCCCACAGCGAGGGTGTTGCGGCCGTAGTTCCAACCATCACCGTCGTTGAAGTCGGCAATTTGGTCCCACTGCCAATAACCGCCGTACCATTTGGCTTGGTCGCGGTCGTCGTAGACGGGCTTCGTGGGGTCCATCGTCAGCGCCTGACCAATGGCGTCGGTGTTGGCGTACGACGACTTAGAGTACATGAACTTACCGTTGAGGTTGATGTTCAGGTGGTCGTCGAGCAGGGAGGGGGAGAGGTTGAAACTACCCGTGTAGCGATTGAAGTTCGACGTTTTGAGCGTACCATTCTGGTAGGTGTAGCCCAAGCTCACGCGGTAGGGCATGTTCTTCAAACCGCCACTCAGCGTAATGTTGTGGTCGGTCGAAACGGCTGTGCGGTAAATCTCCTTCTGCCAGTCGGTGTCGGCAAACTTATGCTCGCCGTCTTTTGTCCAGTAGCCGAGTGAGTTGTAGTAGTCGGAGTTGAGCCAAGCCTCCTCGTTCTCTGCACCGGCCAAGCCTGTGCGCTGACGTACGAGGTCGATGAATTCCTGTGCGTTGAGCACGTCCATATATTTGGTGTTCACGCTCACACTCACGTTGCCGTTGTAGGTTACGTGGGGCTTGCTGCCCTTGCGGCCCTTCTTTGTGGTGATGATGATCACACCGTTCGAAGCGCGCGAACCATAGATGGCCGTGGCTGAGGCGTCCTTCAACACGGTGAAGGTCTCAATATCGTTCGGGTTGACAAGGGAGAGGGCGTTGGGCGAACCTTCGATGCCGTCGTTGTCCATTGCCAGACCGTCAATCACAATAAGCGGGTCGTTCTTGGCGTTGAGCGACGAACCACCACGGATGCGGATGGTTGCTGCGCCACCAGGGGCACCGCTGTTGCTCACTACGTTCACACCGGCTATCTTGCCCTGGATCATGTCCTGGGCAGAGGTCTGCAAGCCGTGGTTTTTGTCATCGGGCTTGATGGCCGTCACCGAACCAGTAAGGTCGGTCTTCTTGGCCACACCATAACCGATAACCACCGCCTCGTTGAGTGTGGAGTTGTCTTCGAGCGTGATGGTGATGGTTCCGTCAGCCTTCACCGTGGCCGTCTTGTAGCCAATGTAGGTTACGCGGAGGTTCGCGCCCGGATTTACGTTTAGTTTGAAGTTACCGTTTGCGTCGGTCTGGGTCATGGTTTTCGTACCCGGCACCGAAACGGTTGCAAAGACCACGGGCTCGCCCGTTACGTCCTGTACATGACCCTTCACTGTCAGCGACTGCGCCGAAGCTCCGAGAGACATGCTTGCTCCTGCCAGCAACACCGACAGGAACTTGGAGTTGAGAGTCTTCTTGTTCATGATATTAGTAGTTAGAGGTATAATCTGTGCTGTGCGTGCCTGCCCCTGGGGCAGTACGCGGAACAACTGCCGGGACGAGGAGAGCCCGTCCGGCAGCTGCTTTCCGGCTTGCGTATTACTGTGCTACGATGCTGATGGCGAAGCCGCCGCCGCTTGCAGCGTGGAGCTTCAGAGCCGTCTTGCTCGTCACGTTCATCTTCTTTATGGTGTAGGCCTTGGGGTTCTTGTCCCACGAGGCGTCCTTGGCATCGGCGTAGATGGTGGCCACATACTTCTTACCCGGCGTGAGGAAGTCGAGCTTGAAGTTTGCGTCGTGTCCGTTCTCGTCGGCTGTGCAACCAACAAACCAGTTCTCCGAGCCTTTGGCCTTGCGAGCAATGGTGATGTAGTCGCCCGGCTCAGCTTCAAGGTATACGCTCTTGTCCCAGTCTACGGCCACGTCCTTGATGAACTGGAAGGCGTCCATGTGCTCCTCGTAGTGTTCGGGCACGTCGGCAGCCATCTGCAAGGGGCTGTACATCGTTACGTAGAGGGCGAGCTGGCGGGCAATGGTGGTGCGCACGTGGCTCGTGTTGTTGGGATTCATCTTCGAGCAGTCCGGCTCAAAGATACCCGGCGTGTAGTCCATCGGGCCGCCAATGAGGCGAGTGAAGGGCAGGATAGTAGTGTGATCCACAGCGTTGCCGCCGAAGGCTTCATACTCCGTACCGCGTGCACTCTCGTTGCCGATGAGGTTCGGGTAGGTGCGGCAGATGCCGGTGGGGCGGGTAGCCTCGTGGGCGTTGACCATAATCTTATAGTCGGCGGCCTTGGTCACGCAGTACAGGTAGTGGTTGTTCATCCACTGGTCGTAGTGGTGGTCGCCACGGGGTACGATGTTGCCCACGTAGCCGCTCTTGAGTGCGTCGTAACCGTTGTCCTTCATGAACTTATAAGCCTGGTCGAGGTGACGCTCGTAGTTACGCACGGAGGCAGAAGTCTCGTGGTGCATAATCATCTTCACGCCCTTCGAAGCGGCATATTCATGGATGGCCTTTACGTCGAAGTCGGGGTAGGGAGTTACGAAGTCGAACACATAGTCCTTTTCGTGACCGAACCAGTCCTCCCAACCAATGTTCCAACCCTCAACGAGTACGGCGTCGAACCCGTGCTTAGCGGCAAAGTCAATGTAACGCTTCACGTTCTCCGTGTTGGCGGAGTGCGTGCCGTTGGGCTTAGCGTGAGCGTAGTCCGTTTTGTCGAGTTCAACGGTCGAGAAGTCGTTGGTGTATGCCCAGGTGCCTTTGTTGGTAATCATGTCCCACCAAATGCCTATGTACTTCGTGGGCTTAATCCACGAGGTGTCCTTAATCTTACACGGCTCGTTCAGGTTGAGCGTCATGCGCGATGCCAGGATGTCCGCGCCCTTTTCGCCAGCTATGATGGTGCGCCAGGGCGATACGCAGGGAGCTTGCAGGTATCCCTTGTCGCCGCGAGCATCGGGCGTGAGCCAGCTCTCGAACGTCTGCGTCTTGTCGTCGTAGTTGAGGTGCATGGTGGAGTAGTCGATGCAAGCAGCCTCGTGCAGGTTGATGTAGAGGCCGTCGGCGGTCTTCATCATCAGAGCCGTCTGTACACCGCCTTCCCAAATGGGAGTCTGCGAGGAGTTCTGCGTCACCGCGCTCTTCATCAAGCCGCGGATTTCGCTGAGCTTGGAAGTTACGGTTTCGTACTCCTGTGTGTCGTAGTCGCCGGGGATCCACCAAGCGGTGTGGTCGCCAGCCATGGCGAATTGCGTGTGCTCTTCTTTAATGGTGAAGTATGTAAGGTTCTTTTGCTCAGGGAATTCGTAGCGGAAGCCCAAGCCGTCGTCGAACATACGGAAGCGTATCTTAATGGTGCGCTCGTTTTTCGGTTGCGAGAGCGTTACGCAGAGTTCGTTGTAGTGGTTGCGAATGCTGCTCTCCTCGCCCCATACGGGTTTCCACGTTTCGTCGAACGTTGAGGTGGTCGATCCTGTTTCCACAAAGCCCGTCATAAGGTCGGCCTTCTGAGCTAACTTCGATGCGTCCGCGCGCGTCTTAAATTCAAAGTCTTGCGCCTTGTTCGGATCCTCTTGTTTGAGTTCCAGTCCCATGTGCGAGGGCTTCACGATGTCGCGTCCCTTGTACGTGAGGTTATAGGTGGGGCGGCCTTGCCCGTCGAGCGAGAAGCTCATTTTGAAGTTGCCGTTGGGCGATTGCAAGTCCTGCGCCCAAGCTGTGAGCGAAAGGCAAGCTGCTGCCGTCAAGGAGAGAAAGAGTCGTTTCATTTCAGTTGTGTGTTGTGTGTTTTGCTAAGTGCGCCTTTTGATTGGTCTGCGTTGCAAATTTAATGTATAAGCAAGCCTTTGGAAACGTTTTCAACGTGCATAGAATAAATTTACAAATGTCATATAATAAATTATGCTTGATATTCAGGATGTTACATTTCTGTTACATGGCAAAAAATATAAATGCTCATGTGAATGATTTCAGGGGTAAAGAGTAAAATATCGACAAAATATTCAACAAATCCATAATCCAAAGCGCTTGAATGGCACTCTGAATTTGCACTTTCAGGTGTAATAAGGCGCTTTCCTGAACGTTGTAGAAGTGTCCGTCAGGGTGCAAAAAATAGCCCCGACGTGGTTGTCGTTTATCGTACGAGTGACATGTGTTCATCGTACGGCGGACACATGTCACTCGTACGATCGACGTGCGTCAACCGTACGATGAACGACAACAAGCTCGGGGGTAGAGGCGAAAAAATGGCGGACTGTGTTGGCGGAGGCATGGTGGCAGGGTGGGGAGGCACTCCTGGCAGAGGCTACGCGAGGAAGATTTTACCCCAATCGTTTTAAGTTTCACGGGGCTTGCACTAACTTTGCACCTATATTATAATACGTTATCAACTGATGGAATACAATTTCAGAGAGATTGAACAGAAGTGGCAAAAGACGTGGGCTGCGGAAAAGACATACCATGTGGAGATTGACCACACGAAAGAGAAATTCTACGTCCTCAACATGTTCCCTTACCCCTCTGGGGCGGGACTTCATGTGGGTCACCCCCTGGGCTACATAGCCTCCGACATCTACGCGCGCTATAAGCGCCAGTGCGGATTTAATGTGTTGAACCCTATGGGCTATGACGCCTACGGTCTGCCGGCTGAGCAGTACGCCATCCAGACCGGGCAGCACCCCGCCGTTACCACCGAGACAAACATAAAGCGCTACCGCGAACAGCTCGACAAGATCGGTTTCTCGTTCGACTGGGATCGCGAGGTGCGCACCTGCGACCCGCAGTATTACCACTGGACGCAGTGGGCTTTCCAGGAGATGTTTAACCATTTCTACTGCCGCAAGTGTGGCAAGGCCCTCCCCATCGCCGAACTCGTGAAACACTTCGAGGAGAAGGGCACGGAAGGCACAGAGAACCTTGCACAAAGCACGGAACTCCACTTCACCGCCGAGGAGTGGAAGCAGATGAGCGATGTGGAAAAGCAGGAAACGCTGATGAACTACCGCATTGCCTACCTGGGCGAGACGATGGTGAACTGGTGTCCCAAGCTCGGCACGGTGCTCGCCAACGATGAGGTGGTAGACGGCGTGAGCGAGCGTGGCGGCTACCCCGTAGTGCAGAAAAAAATGAAGCAATGGTGCCTCCGCGTGTCAGCATACGCTCAGCGACTGCTCGACGGACTTGACACCGTGGACTGGACCGACTCCCTGAAAGAGACACAGCGCAACTGGATTGGCCGCAGCGAGGGTACGGAGATGCAGTTCTCCGTGAAGGACAGCGACGTGACGTTTACCATCTTCACCACTCGCGCCGACACCATCTTTGGCGTGACGTTCATGGTACTTGCCCCCGAGAGCGAACTCGTTAGCCAGCTCACCACAGCAGCGCAAAAGGCAGAGGTGGACGCCTACCTCGAAGCTACAAAGAAACGCACCGAGCGCGAACGAATCGCAGACCGTCGCGTGACGGGCGTGTTCACGGGTTCGTACGCCATCAACCCGTTTACGGGCGACGAAATACCCGTGTGGGTGAGCGACTATGTGCTCGCTGGCTACGGCACGGGTGCCATCATGGCTGTGCCGGCGCACGACTCGCGCGACTACGCCTTCGCTCGCCACTTCTCCCTGCCCATCATTCCCCTTATCGAGGGTGCTGACGTGAGCGAGGAGAGTTTCGACGCCAAGGAGGGAACCGTGATGAACTCCCCCGCCGCTGGCAAACAGACACTGAAAGGCTTTACGCTCAACGGGCTGAGTGTGAAGGAGGCAATAGCCGCTACGAAGAAATTTGTGACGGAGAACAAACTCGGTCGCGTAAAGGTGAACTTCCGTCTGCGCGACGCTATCTTCTCCCGCCAACGCTATTGGGGCGAGCCCTTCCCCGTTTACTACAAAGACGGCATGCCCCAAATGGTGCCGGCTGACTGCCTGCCCCTCGAACTGCCCGAAGTGAGCAAGTTCTTGCCCACCGAAACTGGCGAGCCGCCCCTTGGCAACGCCATCCGTTGGGCGTGGGACGAGGCCAACCGCTGCGTGACCGACAACGAACGCATAGACAACGTCACCGTGTTCCCCCTCGAACTCTCCACGATGCCCGGTTTCGCTGGTTCGTCAGCCTACTACCTGCGCTACATGGATCCGCGCAACGACGGCGCACTCGTGAGCGAGGAAGCGGACAACTATTGGCAGAACGTCGACCTCTACATCGGCGGTTCGGAACACGCTACAGGACACCTCATCTACAGCCGCTTCTGGAACAAGTTCCTCTTCGACCTCGGCGTATCGCGCAAGGAAGAACCCTTCCAAAAACTCGTAAACCAGGGTATGATCCAGGGCCGCTCAAACTTTGTTTACCGCATCAAGGACAGCAACACGTTTGTGAGCCTTGGGCTGAAAGACCAATACGACACCACACCCATCCACGTGGATGTGAACATTGTGCAGAACGACGTGCTCGACCTTGACGCGTTCAAGAAATGGCGTCCCGAGTACGAGACGGCCGAGTTTATCCTTGAAGACGGCAAGTACGTGTGTGGCTGGGCCATCGAGAAGATGTCCAAGTCGATGTACAACGTGGTTAACCCCGACATGATTGTAGAGAAATACGGCGCCGACACGCTGCGTCTCTACGAAATGTTCCTCGGCCCCATCAACCAGAGCAAGCCTTGGGACTCCAACGGTATTGATGGCTGCTTCCGCTTCCTCCGTAAGACGTGGAACCTATTCTATCCCAAGAACGACGCATGGGCAGTGACCGACGAGGCACCGACGAAGGAGAATCTCAAAACGCTGCACAAGCTCATCAAGAAGGTGAGCGAGGACATCGAGGTGTTCTCCTACAACACGTCAATCCCCGCCTTTATGATTGCCGTGGGCGAGCTGGCACAGCAGAAGTGCCACAGCCGCGAAGTGCTGGAAACCCTCGTGGCCTTGATGGCCCCCTTCGCTCCCCACATGGCAGAGGAATTGTGGCACACCCTGGGGCACGACACCACCGTGTGCGACGCTCTGTGGCCGACCTTCGACGAAAGCTACCTGAAAGAAGACACGCAGACCCTCAGCGTATCGTTCAACGGTAAGACCCGCTTCACGCTCGACTTTGCTGCCGATGCCACGAAAGAGGCCATTCAGGAAGCCACCCTTGCCAGCGAACAGGCACAAAAGTACCTCGAGGGCAAACAAGTGGTGAAGGTCATCGTGGTGCCCGGACGCATCGTCAACATTGTGATAAAATAACCGCACGCCTCGGCGCGCGCCAACAGAACTCAGCAGCGGCTGCGCGCTTCCCCACGGGGGGGAACGTGCAGCCGCGCTAACCTAACACCTTAACAACTGTGGTAAAGAAATTTAAGACCACCCTCGGACAGGACATCCGCGACTACGTGATTATCACCATCGGTTTGGTGATGTACGCCCTGGGTTTCACCTGTTTCCAACTCCCCTACGAAATCACCACCGGCGGCCTGGCCGGTGCCGGCGCAGTGATATTCTACGCAACGGGCTTCCCCGTGCAGTACACGTTCTTCGCCGTCAACATCATGCTGCTCATCGTGGCTGTGAAAGTGCTTGGATGGCGCTTCTGCCTGAAAACAATCTACGCTGTGTTCATGCTGTCGTTCCTCCTCGGACTCTCGCAGGAAGTAATGATTTATCTTGGACAGCACGATCCTGGCATGTTCCCCGACATCAACCCCCACAGCCACCTGCCGCGAGTGGTGCAGGGCAACGCATTCATGTCGTGCATCCTGGGTGCGGCCATTGAGGGCGTGGGTATTGGCTTCGTATTCCTGCACAACGGCTCCACCGGCGGCACGGATATCATTGCCTCCATCATCAACAAGTACAAGGACGTGACCCTGGGACAGATGATGATGCTCTGCGACATCATTATCATTACCACCGCCTTCTTCCTGCCCGACGGCAACGTGGACAAACTCCTCTACGGCTACTGCACGCTGATCATTGTGAACCTGATGCTCGACTACGTGGTAGACCGCGGCCGACAGTCGGTACAGTTCCTCATCTTCTCGCGCGAATACGACGCCATAGCCGCAGCCATCAGTGCCACGCATCGTGGTGTGACCGTGCTTGACGGACAGGGATGGTACACCAAGGAAGAGCGCAAGGTGCTCGTGGTGCTTGCCAAGAAGCGCGAGAGTACCAACATCTTCCGCATCATTCAGGGCATCGACCCCAACGCTTTCGTGTCGCAGTCGAAGGTTATCGGCGTCTTCGGCGAGGGCTTCGACCGCATCAAGGTGAAGGCCTCCAAGGACGACAAAGCCGCTAACTCGCAGCCCAGGGCACAAACAGAGAACGCTCCGGGAAAATAAATCGCTTCCCCATCCGTTTATAATCAAGACACATCCACTTACGCAATGACCGCAACAACCAGCCCTGAGGCTCTGCCCTCGATAGTGTTTGCCACGAACAATGCCCACAAACTCGAAGAGATTCGCGAGATTATGGGACACGCATTCCGCATACTGTCGCTCGCCGACATTGACTGCCACGACGACATTCCCGAAACAGCCGACACGCTCGAGGGCAACGCACTCATCAAAGCCCGCTGGGTGAAGGAACGCTACGGCTACGACTGCTTTGCGGACGACACGGGGCTGGAGGTGACAGCATTGGGAGGCGGCCCTGGCGTGCACACCGCGCGCTACGCCTATCCCGATCGCCACGACCCCGAGGCCAATACGGCAAAGTTGCTCAACGCACTCAAAGCGGCCGACGACCGCAGTGCTCAGTTCCGCACGGTTATCGCCCTGATTAAGGACGGCGAGGAACACCTTTTTGAAGGTATCGTGCGAGGAACAATAGCCACCGAGAAACGCGGCACTGAGGGCTTTGGCTACGACCCCGTATTCGTTCCCGAGGACAAAGGGCTCACCTTTGCCGAACTCGGCGTGGCCGTGAAGAACACCCTGTCGCACCGCGCTCGCGCCGTGGCCAAACTTGTTGCATTCCTTAACCGATAACGTATGAACCGCATCCCGTCCTTTCTGTCCGTCCTGCTGTTCGCGGCGATAGGCTTGCTCATGCCAGCCAAAGTCGTTGCGCAGAGCTCGCAATGGGCCTACCATCTGTCGTACCACAACGCCACGCGCACCGTCGGCGTAGGGAAAATGGTCTACGCCCTCTTCAACGGCCACCTGCTGGCCTACGACGCTGAGGCTAACAGTTCGGTGACGCTCGACCGCCTGAGCAACGGACTCTCCGAGAACGGCGTGGCGAGCATCGGGTGGTCCAATACGCAGAAGTGCCTTGTGCTGCTCTACGAAAACAACAACATCGACCTTGTATATCCCACCGACGGCACGGGCGAGAGCGGAGAGTTTCGCGTGACGAACCTGCCCGACGTAATGAACTACAACGAGAGCCCGGTGGAGTGCACAAAGCTCAACGTGTTCAACGACTGGGCTTGCGTCAGCACCACCAATGGAGTAATCCTGCTTGACCTGAAAAACGTGACCGTTAAGGGCTATTACCAGATAGGTAGCGGTGTGACAGACGGCATTGTACTCGGCAAGCGACTCTACGTGGGGCTGAACGACTCGCTGATGAGTGGCTCGATATCCGACGACCTTTACGTGCCCTCGCAATGGCGCACGGAGCGGCAGACACTCCCCGTGAAAACCTTCATCGGTTGCGGCGACAAAGCCTTTATGGTGAACCCTGCCAAGACGGGCGTGACAGGCTACTCCACAGGTGTCAACGCACTTTCGCAAGGCGATAACGGCGAGGCAAAGGTGGACTTCGTTAGCACCTTTGCGGCCACTGGCGGATCGGCAAACGGGAAGTACTTGCAATTCTATTGCATGGGCGCTCTCTGCACCTTTTCGGGCGACAACCCACAGCAACAACGTTGGCTTTCAACGAGCATCGGGCCTAACGACGTGACGCGCACGGCTGAGAATACCCTCTTCGCCGCACAGGGATACAGCGGTATGCAAGTGTTCAACCTGACTTCGGAAGGCGCTGTGGAGGGGGCTACGGAGAGTATTGGCAACTTCGGTCCGCGTCATACAATGAGCTATTCGCTCCTGCTGAGCAACGGCAAGCTCTACATGACGGGCGGCCTAATGGAAACAAACTTTCAGGAGAGTTCATTCGCCTGCTACGATGGTACGAGTTGGAGCGACATGGACGAAGACAATGCCATAAGTACGCCTTCGCGCGACGGACGCGGGCCAAAGTATTTCACCAACATCTGCCACGCCGCAGTCGACCCTCGCGATGCGCAGCACGTGGTGGCAAGCAGCTACTCCGAGGGCGTTTACGAGTATCAGAACGGCAAGTTCAAGAATCTCTACAACGTAGACAACTCAATCCTTAATTATCCTTCGGGTGTCGTTTCGGCGTATCACCGCAACATCTACGTGCTTGTGGGGGGCTGTGCCTATGATGCCGACGGCAATCTGTGGATGACCAACAACGGCGCAGACACTTTGCTCTGCGTGCTGAGCAACAACGGAGAGTGGGTACACGTGGAAATGAATGCGCTCACCAGTCAGCTCTATGCAGAGAAACTTATGTTCGACTCCAAGGGTAGGCTGTGGGGAAACATTCGAGCTTCCTCCTCCACAGCAAGCTCCGGTCTTTACGTCCTCGACTATAATCATACCCTTACCGACTGCAGCGACGATCGCAGTAGTTTCCACTCCTCTGCCAACAACGAAGACGGTACGGAGTGCAGCTTCTCCGAAACGCTGGCTATGAAGGAAGATCGTGCTGGACAGATATGGTTTGGTTGCTCCTCGGGCGTGTATGCCGTGACCGACCCTGACGATTGGTTCAACACGGACTGCACCGTCTACCAGCCCAAGGTGCCGCGCAACGACGGCACGAACTACGCCGACTACCTGCTTACGGGAACACCCGTGTCGGCCATTGAAGTGGACGGCGGCAACCGCAAGTGGCTCGGTACGCTCGGTGCAGGCGTTTACCTTGTGAATGCTGACGGTAGCGAAATCCTCGGTCATTG
The DNA here is from genome assembly GCA_963655595.1 of uncultured Oscillospiraceae bacterium. Classification (GTDB taxonomy): domain Bacteria; phylum Bacteroidota; class Bacteroidia; order Bacteroidales; family Bacteroidaceae; genus Alloprevotella. Next base: position 22,160 of record CAVKGN010000005.1, on the reverse strand, counting down.
GACAAAGAGTGACTCGCCTCTGCTCTCTGACAATATTTACGACCTTGCGCTCGATTCCATCACAGGTCGCCTTTACATTGCCACCGACAACGGACTATGTTGCTACGAAACAGGCATCACCGCTCCCCAGCCCTCACTCAGCAAGAGCAACATCGTAGCCTATCCTAACCCCGTGCGTCCTGAATACAGAGGCAAGGTAACCATCAAAGGCCTTACTGAAGGCGCCGAAGTGAAGGTGCTGACCACTGGCTCGCAGTTGGTAGCTGTGGGCAACGCCATAGGAGGTTCGTGGCAGTGGGACTTGACGCAGCAGAGTAGCGGGCAACGTGTGGCTCCAGGCGTGTACTTCATCATGGCAGCCACCGCCGATGGCAAAAAGAGTGTAGCCGCAAAGATTGTTGTAATCTGACACACCGTGTCCTAGGCCCTCGCCTACAAGGACCAAGCGCAGTGACGAACTCATCACCAGGACTGCTTCTTCCGTCCAACTATTGCAGCCATCCAATCCGCTACGGGCAGCATGTCCACCAAATCAATCACGCGAGAGTACCCCGCCGGAGTACTCTCGCGTGATTGGATATACGTCTGCGCTACGTGTATTTGAGCCACCTTAGAACCCTTGCCTTGACTCTAATGCGCAATATCTGATATCTCTTGATATAGAAGCGTTTACCTATGAGAATTGAGAATTTTGTGACGCACTTTTGAGAATTTTGTAGCTGACTTTTGAGAATTTTGTATGCCGAATTTTGCCGACAGGCAATTCCTGTTGCTCTGTTTTCTCAGTCTCTTAATGTAGCCAAGGGGATAACCTTGACACCATCTTCTCTGGTATAGGCCATTTCGCCGCCCGTCAGTACAATTAATAGATCAGGCTCGCGCAGGGGCATTTGCTTTTCCCCTTGGTTCTTCTCGCGTATCAGATTTCTTAGTTGCAATAGGTGCTTGGCACCCTCGTCAATCTCACGGCTGCCTAACTTACATTCTATTAAGGCATAGCGACCATCTGCAATGTGAAGGACTACGTCAGCCTCCAGTCCGTAGCGGTCGTGATAATAGGACACCCTTCCTCCTAACGCTTGCGAATACACTTTCAAGTCGCGTATGCACATACATTCGAAAATGAAACCAAACGTACGCAAGTCCAGTTCAAGGCTCTTCGGCGACAGACCCAAGGCTGCCACGGCAATGGAAGGGTCGACAAAACAGCGTTTTGCCCCTGTCCGTATAGCTGCCGCCGAGCGTACTGCTGGGCACCAAGCTTCAACGTCGTCTATCACGAACAGCCGCTGCAAGGCCGCTACGTAATCGTCGAAGGTGGGCATGGATATTTTCTCGTATTCAGCTGCTACGTCAGCCAGCATCTTCGACTTCTTTACCAATGTGCAGATGTTTCGGGCGTAAGAGCGCATAATTAGCCTTGCCAGAGCGGGCTGTCGCCGTACGCCGTCCACCCTTGATATGTCTTCGTCGCAGATAACGTTCACGTAGTCTTCCGCAATCAGCAGCTGAGCTTCTGGTGAAGTAACGTCTAGAGATGCGGGCCACCCGCCACGACATGCCACGCGTATTAACTGTTCCACTGTCATGGCAGACTGTTCACCGTCGATGTCGTAGTCACTTTTGTCAAATAACTTGCTCAGAGAAATAGCTCCGGTAGATTCCTTCGACTCAAACAGGCTCATCGGGTACATTGGCATTTTGGAGATACGCCCCGTGCCTGTATGCATCACTTCACCTTCTTTGTCTTCAATCACCGTTGATCCCGTAAGGATAAACTGTCCCTTGCTGTTCCGCTCGTCTACGGCGTTGCGAACCGTGTCCCACAATACGGGGGCAACTTGCCACTCGTCAATCAGTCGTGGGGTGTCGCCCTTCAGCAGTAGTGAAGGTTTAGTCCGCGCCGTAGCCAGGTAGCCCTCGCGTCTGTCGGGATCCTGCATCTTTATGACGCTCTTTGCCTGTTGTAAAGCGGTTGTTGTCTTTCCGCACCATTTTGGACCCACAATTTGAATAGCACCGAAAGCCTCCAACCGTAGCCGTAGCTGCTTGTCGGCAATCCTTTCTAAATACCTCATATGCAATGTTTTACGGGACAAAAATAGTAATAAATGACGAGGATGAAATACGCCACTTTGTGTTTTTGCGGTGTTTTACTTTGTATTTTTGCGGCAGTTTACTTTGTGTTTTTGCGGTGATTTACTTTGTGTTTTTGTGATAGACGGTCATTCGAAGTGGTGAGGATTGGCTCGGAGAAGGTCAACGATGGCTGCTGGTGGTTGCTCTTTGAGTAGCTGTTGCTTCATCCAGTCCATGTATGGAGCAACGTGTGCAAAGAACTGGTGGTATCCTTTGCAAAGGTAGTTTAGGCCTGGCTCGCCGTCTGCAGTACGACAGAAGCGATTCTTGGGACATTCGCCGTTGCAGGCAAACAAGTAGCGGCACTCCTTGCACTGGCGTGGCAGTGACGTTTGCTTAGCCTGACCAAAGGCGCGTTGGCGTTCGGAGTACATCATACCTACGAGCGAGTCGGTACGGATATTCCCCAGTTTATAAGCAGGAAAAACAAAGTGGTCGCAAGCGTACACGTCGCCGTTCCACTCAATGGCACCAGCGTGTCCGCAAGTCTTGGCAAGCGTACAGATGCCCGGTTGCTGCTCCATCCAGTTGGCGAGTGTAGAGTCGAAGAGCTGTACAAAGGTTTCGCCCACATCGTTTCGCACCCATTCATCAAAGAGTGTACAAAGAAAGTTTCCCCACTGTTCGGGCGTTACGCTGAATTCAGCCAAACCGCCCTCGCCACCTTCATCGACCGAGGCGAGTATACGTCCGTCTGCGTGCGGCTCAATGCGCTCCACGATAGGGGTAAACTGTAAGTAGTGGCAGCCAATCTCCTTAAAGAAACGGTAGAAATCAAGGGGATAGTCCGCATTGAAGTCGTTCACCACGGCAAGAGCGTTCCACTCCACTCCGTGCTTATTGAGCAGGTCTACGCCGTGCATCACCTGGCGGAACGAAGGGCGTCCGCCTTTATTCCGGCGATATTCATCATGAAACTCCTGCGGCCCATCAAGGCTTACACCCACGAGCCAGCCCTCCTGCCGGAAAAACTCGCACCACTCATCGGTGAGCAGCGTACCGTTGGTCTGTATGCAGTTGTCAATGACGTGTCCCCGTGCGTGCTTGCGTTGCAGCTCTACCACTTTGCGGTAGAACGAGAGCGGTCGCATGAGCGTTTCGCCACCGTGCCAGGTGAAGAGCACCTGCGGCATGGTCTGCGCTGCAATGTATTCGCTGATGAACTTTTCAAGAAGTTCGTCGCTCATTACCTCGGTCGGAGAGTCAGCGTAGAGCTTCGCCTTTTCGAGGTAATAGCAATATTTGCAAGCCAAATTGCACCGCGAACCTGCCGGCTTGGCCAACAGGTAGAGCGGAGAGGCAAAGGGAGATATGTCCATGAATTGAGGAGTGTCGAGGATGAATACGAATGGGGCTATTCCGTGTAGCTGATTTTCCCTAACCGTTCGTTTATGCCGTCAAGATAGGCACGCCACAGTCGTGGAATGTCTCGCCACTGGTATGCTTTGGAAAAGGGCAGGGTGAGAAGCGCTGTGAGCAGATAACCCAACACACCGTTGAAGGCGCGGAGGTAGCGCACGGTGACGTTCTTTCCGTAGTGATGATTAAGGTAGGCCGAGTTTCGCACCTGATAGAACCGTTTCCACTTCTTCTTGCGGTTGCGTTCCGCCCAGGAATCGTGGCTAAAGAATAAGTGCTTGTCCATAAGTGCTGCCGGCACGCTGATGAGCGCGTAGCCAGCCTGGAAAAGACGAAGACAATAGTCCGTGTCGTCGCAAAAGATGAAAAGATCTTTATTGGGAAGACCTATTTGGCGGATAGCCTGTGCGCTGATGAGTGGTCCCTCAAAAGCCGTGCCAGCAATAGGGCAGGGCGTAGTGATCTGTTCAGCTTGTTTGCGAAGTTTGCCCCCGTGCAATGAGGCAAACGGATTGCTGAGGTTGTAGTGGGTGAAGTCGTTGGTGTAAATTTTCCCGTCCATAATCCGCCTTGGGGCAAGCAGTCCAAGTGGCAAGTTCCCGGAGAAGCTGTGAGCTACTGAAAGCAACTGACGTAAGCAGTCGGGCCGCGGAAAAACGTCGTCGTCCATGCACCATACCCAGTCGGGATTGAGCGTAAGAGCCTCGTTGATGCCTCGGTAAAAGCCGCCCGAGCCACCCTCGTTTCCTTGACTGACTACAAAGAACGAGCCTTCCTTTCCCTGCGCCGCTTTGAGCAACCATTCCGCCGTGCCGTCCGTGCTGCCGTTGTTCACTACGATGATGGCGTGCAGTTCCTCCGTGGCTTGCAGGGCTGCGACGGTTTTCTTCAAGAGTTCGAGTCTGTTATAGGTGACCACCACTGCCACCACCTTTTCGTTCTTCTGCATTTCTCCCTACTTGTTGTTAATATTTCCCGTCAATCTTTCCAGGCTGGGTGCTGCGGAATTTCTGCATAAGGCGGAAGCACGTTTCCGCATCGAAACCACGCGCCGCTGCATAGCTTTCTGCCATAACTCGGTGCATGTGCGGTGTGGCTGGAAGACGTTCAAAGTTCTTGCAGCCCTTTGTTATATCCAACTCGCCGTGATACATACGGTTCAGGTCGACAAGCTCAAGCCGAACCTGTCCGTCAGGCAACTCCTCAAACAGTATGTTAGCCCTGCCGTAGTCCTTGTGCGCCAGCTGGTTGTTGTGCAGTTTGGCTGTCAGTTCGCCAATGCCGAGCAGTACTTTGTCTGCGTAGGGAAAGTCCTGCGTAAAAAGGTCCTCGTAGCGGTAGGGACAGGTGGAGGCTATCGTCACGAAATAACTCTCTCCGAAGGTCAGCCCTTTGCGTATGTTGAGGTAGCCTACGGGTTGGGGTGTGCCGATGCCGAGGCTTTGCAGCAAGAGGGCGTTTACGAGCGAGCGTTTTGCCTTGGAGGGGCGCAGCGTGCCGTATACAAAACGGTTGATGACATTGGGACGACGAAACGACTTCACGACGTAGTCCGTCCCCTCATAAGAGATGCGCCGAAGTTGGTTGCGCCCGTTGTGAATGACAACGCCCTCACCGTTGCGGAAACGTTGGGGGAGAGAAAGCATGAAATCCTTGAGCTCGACATAGGCTGGCAGGAGTTCAAGCGTGGTGTGGTTGTACAGGGACATTGGCGGAAGGATTACTTGAGGAGCTTTCGGCTAAGCGCAAGGGCGGCAATGATGGTGTCGTCCATGTCGGCATAAGTGTAGGTTGCTAGACGGCCGCCGAAATAAGTGTTAGGCTCGCTGTCGGCAAGAGCCTTGTACTGAGCGTAGAGCTGCGAGTTGCGCTCGTCGTTGATGGGATAGTAAGGCTCTTTGCCCGGCTGGAACGTGTCGGGGTACTCGCGTGTGATGAACGTATGGGGCAAATCGCGCTCTCCCGTCGTGGCACAGGCAAAGTGCTTGTGCTCAATGATGCGCGTGAAGGGCACGTCGCGCTCCGTGTAGTTGACCACAGCGTTTCCCTGGAAGTCAGCTGTTTCGTTCATCTCCTCCTCTTCAAACCGAAGGCTGCGGTAGTCGAGCCGTCCCAGACGGTAGTCATAGAACTCATCGATGCAACCTGTGAAAAGCACGTCTTTCGCTTGGGCGGTGAGTTCCTCGCGGTGGGCAAAGAAGTCACAATCCGTTCGTACCTCCACACCTTGAAGTAAAGCCTCGATGAGGGCGTTGTAACCTTGGGTGGGGATGCCTTGGTAAAGGTCGTTGAAATAGTTGTTGTCGTAGGTGAAGCGTAGTGGCACGCGCTTGATAATGGAGGGCGGCAACTCCGTTGCTGCTCGTCCCCACTGTTTCTCGGTATATCCCTTGATGAGCGTTTCGTAGATAGTGCGGCCACACAGTTTCAGTGCCTGTTCTTCAAGGTCCTTCGGCTCAAGATTGGCGTACTCGCCCCTTTCCTCAGCGATGTGCGCTTGCGCCTCAGCCGGTGTTTTTGTCCCCCAAAGTTTGTAGAACGTGTCCATATTGAAGGGCAAGTGGTAGAGTTCGCCCTTGTAGTTGGCCAACGGGGAGTTGATGAACGTATGGAAGGGAGTGAGGGCATTCACATAGTCCCACACCTCCTTGTCGGACGTGTGGAAAATGTGTGCGCCATATTGGTGAACGGTGATGCCGTTTACCAGCTTGCAGTGGATGTTGCCACCTGTGTGCGTGCGTTTGTCGATGACCAGACACTTCTTTCCGGCTTTTGTTGCCTCGTGGGCGAAAACGGCACCGAAAAGTCCTGAACCTACAATGAGGTAGTCATAAGGTTGCATATATGCTGTGTTTTACGCAAAAGTTCCCGCTGCCGCAAAGATGCGGCAGAACGGGAATACTTTTGATAGGATAAGATGATACTTATGTTACTCCGGGATGGTGACCGTGTTGAACGTTGACACGTCCGGAGTGGTGTGCTGTTCGTGGATAATCTGTACGAGCTCCTTCACGATTCCAGGATACTGGGCAGACACGTCGTTGTCCTCGTGAATGTCGGTGGCAAGGTTGAAGAGCTTGCACTTCCCGCTCTCCACGTAGAGCTTCCAGTCGCCCTTACGTACGCCCATCTGGTTCGTTTCGTGAAATTCCCAGTACAGGAAGTCGTGCTCTTTCTGCTCCGTGTCGTTGCCGAGCAGGGTGGGGGCGAAGGAGATGCCATCGAAATAGTCCTTCTCCAAACGCTTGTTGCCGAACTTCTCCTCATAGTTCTTCTGTCCGATGAGGTCGCAGAACGTAGGCATGATGTCGTAGAAGGCAAGCTGGTGGTCGTTCACCGTGCCGGCTTTCACATGGCCCGGCCAACGAACAATGAAGGGGATACGTATGCCGCCCTCGTGGCAGGAACGCTTCTTGCCTTGGAGTTTGCCGTCGCGACCGAAGAAGTCGGGGTCGCCACCGCCCTCCTCGTGAGGACCATTGTCAGAGGAGAAGATGAGGATTGTGTTGTCGGCCATTCCTTTCTCTTCAAGCTTTGCCATTATCTCGCCCACGTAAGCGTCGAGACGCGTAATCATAGCAGCAAACTGTGCGTGCGTGTTCACTGTGGCGTGGTAGCGGTCGGTGCCGGCAAACGTCTTGTCGTTGCAGAACTTGCCGTAGTAAGCCTGGAGTATGGAGTCGTTGGGCTGATACAATTCAGCGTGGGGCAGCGTGTAGGTGAAGAAACCATAGAAGGGCTTGTCCTTCGTCTGCAAGTCGAGCCACTCCATTGCTTCCTGATGAATCATGTCGCCTGAATACTGGGTACGCTTGGCGTAATCGGCAGCCGTGCAGCCATCGGCGTACTTCACGTTCTCGTCCATCGTAAGGCGAATAACATCGGTGTCGCCTCGGCGTGGACTGTAACGGTTAAGGAAGTTGGGGAAGTAGCGGTGAGCCATGTACTGGCAGATGTAGCCGTAGTATTCGTCGATGCCGCGCGTCTTCGGGGTGGATACAGAACCCTCGTAGCCGCCGGCCCATTTGCCAAACATACCCGTGGTATAGCCGTTGGCTTTCATTATCTCCGGCAGAATGACGTGTGCTGTGTCGTAGGGCTCTTGACCCACGCGGTCGGGCTCAGAAGTCACGCCGTAGGTTACTGACGGGCGTCCCGTCCAGTATTCCTTATTGCCGCGAACATGTGTGTGGCCCGTGTGTTGGCCTGTCATGAGCGTGGCGCGTGATGGCGCACTCACAGGACTGCCCGCATAGGCCTGCGTGAAGCGCATACCTTCGCTTGCAAGTTGGTCAATGTGTGGCGTGGAGATGTAAGGCTGGCCGTAGCAGCCCAGGTCGCCGTAGCCCATGTCGTCGCAAAGGATGAATATGATGTTAGGCTTCTCGCTGTCCTGCGCATGGGCTGAGAGGGAGAGCAGGGAAGCACCGCCCAAGAAAAGGTTGGTAGCTAATTTCTGGTTTATCATAGTGGGTGTTTCTTTTATAACAGGTGCGTTGTGTGGAGAATTTGCGGAGATTATTTTACGCTCTTCTTTCCGCTCTTAATAAATACGCCTTTGTGCGTCTGCTCGTTTACCTTACGCCCATCAATGCCGTAGGCCGATGTGGCAGTTACGTGGCGACTGTTGTCGGTAACGGTCTTGACGGCCTCGGTCTTGTCCTCGGGCTTTACAATGAAAAGCTGGAAGTCGTAGGTCTGTCCATGTACGTCTTCGTCAGCCTCTTCGAGAGCGTTGTCGGTGAGACGCACACGCATACGTGTTTTGCCGTAGGGAGCATCCTCAGGCACGATTATTTCGGTCGTTCCGCTTGCCGCATTGTTGAATGCCACGGATGTTTCGAATTCGCCATCCTTGTCGAAGTCGAAGTATGCAGTAGCTGTATACTCCGTGCCCATGTTGGCTGCTGAGTAAGTCAGCGTGAACTTACTGTTCGGCACAACTTCGGCTGTGTCGGTGCGAACCATCTGGTAATAGCTGCTCGGCTTAGCCGTAGCGGAGTAGGAGAGGGAGTGAGGCACAGCTTCTTTGTCGCCCGTGATCTGCAAGTCTGTCAGGTAGGCGCTTCCCTGTTCGCCGCAGGGGAGGATGTATATACCCAACTTCTTGCAGTATTCAGAACGCTCAATGGGTGCGGGCGCTTCGTAGTCGTACTCGCTCTCCACGATGTCCCAGTATGAATTTCCGCGGTTGTAGCGGATGTGGTAGGCCACGACCTTGCCTGTGCTCTCCTGGAAGTTAAGGCCCAACGTACCATCGGCCGTGGTGCTGATGGTCTGGTCGGTGCTACACATATAATAGTAGCCCTTAGGCGCAGCGCCATCGGTGGTGTTGGCTTTGATTTCGAACTCAACAGGTGTAGAGCCTACTTGAATCTGGCCGTTCTCACCAACACTCTTCGAACTTTGCACGTACTTCTTCGACGTGACGTTCTGAATATAGTAGCAGTTGGCGTTTTCGGTAGGTATAAACTTCCAGTACTGCTTCTGCGTGTTGGTCTTTGGCGAGGCACTCAGCACAGAGCCGTTCTCGTAGATGTAAGAGTTTTGGTTGTTGAAACGGTGAACGACGTAAGTCTTTCCTTCGACAGGAAAAGAGTGGGAGTCGTCGGCAATGGCAGCCGTTCCGGCCGAGAAGAAAGCCAACGTCCCGATAAGGAAAATCTTTTTGCTTCTCATAGGTTAGTGTGTTATTGGGTGAAAACTGTGTGGCTATGAATATTCTCTCTCAAAAATTGCAAAGCATGTTAGCCAGTCCGTTGGCGGCTTGTTGCAGTGGCTTGCTTACCATTCCTTTGAGGAAAATGTTTACTTCTGCACCGATGGTAACCCGCATCTTTGAGGTCTGTTCAGTGGCTGGCAGGAGTTGAATCCATACGTAGAGCGGCACGGGTGATCCTTCGGAGGCAAACTTGATGCATTTAGGCTCTTCGCGTTCCACAATGCGGAGGGTAATGTCCCCCATAGGGGAGTTAATGTGAATGGCGTCAGCCTCAAAACTCAGCGAGTCGGTGTACTGTTTCAGCTCCGCCATTTTGTCGGCGGAAACTTGGCTGGCAATCTGTTCCTGCATGGCAGGGTCAGAAAACTGTTCCTTTATTTGGGTAAACTTGTTGAGGTCGGCAAACTGGGCATAGGCCACGGCTTGGGGGTGCGACACGGTCTTTATTTCACTCTCGAATTTTGTCAGTCCCATATATATATTAATGTGTGGTTGTGTTATGTGTGAATGCGGGGAATGTGTGTTATTTGAAGAAGCGTTCCAACTTCTTGATGCCGCCGCTGAGGCAGAACGCCACGATGGTGTCGCCAGGGCGGATGAGCGTAGAACCATTGATAAGCTCGCCATGTCCGTTGCGAACCAGACCGCCAAGGGTGACGCTCGACGGGAGGTCGAGGTCCTTTATCGGTTTGCGTATGATGCGCGCTTCGGGTGATACACTGAACTCCGCCACGTCGGCGTTGGCAACGGTAAGGCTCTTCACAGAGGTGATGTCCGCCTTGAGCATCATCTGGTAGATGTGGCTTGCTGCGAAAGTCTTCTTGTTAATGATCGTACCGATATCGAGGCTTTCCGCCATGCCGATGTAGTCCGTGTTCTCCACCATCGCCACTGTCTTGCGCACGCCCAACCGTTTGGCAGCAAGGCAGGCCAGGATGTTCGTCTCAGAGTTTTCCGTTAGGGCGCAGAAGGCTTGTGCTTTGCGTATGCCCTCCTCTTCGAGAAGCGACAGGTCACGTCCGTCGCCATGTATAATCATGGTATGGCGGTTCGTCACCACCTCGTTGAGATGCTCCGCCCGCTTGGCATCCGCCTCAATGATTTTGGCGTGCATATAGTCGGGCATGGAGTCGGCCAGGTGTACGGCTGTGCTGCCGCCGCCCATGATGAACACGTTCGACACGTCGGGGTAATCTTCCTTGCCCGTGATGTCGCGGAGGTAGTTAACGTACTTCGGCGTAGTCATGAAGTACACCACGTCCTGAGCCAGCAGGCAGTCGTTGCCGTGGGGGATGACCGTTTCATCACACCGCTTGATGGCCACGATGTGGTAGGGGGAGTCTGGACCGCAAAGCTCTTTCAAAGGCTTATTGAGAATCTGTGCATTGCCACGAACCTTTACGCCCAGCAAGATTAACGCACCGTTCTGAACTTCCCACCATTGGCGTACCCAACTTCGCTTGATGTTGTGCAAGATCTCCTGCCCGGCGAGCATCTCGGGGTAGATGATAGAACCTATGCCCACTGTCTTGAAGAACTCCCGATGCTGCGGCAGTGTGTATTCGTAGTTGTCCACGCGGGCCACAGTCTTCTTTGCTCCAAGCTTTGAGGCAAGCATACAGGCTGTCATGTTGTGTGCCTCGTCGGGGGTTACGCCGATGAACAAGTCTGCCTTTCCCACTTCGGCCTCTTTGAGTGCCGTAATCGACGAGGGATTGAGCGGCAGGGTGAGGATGTCGAAGTTGGACGAAAGGTCTTCGAGCCTTTCTGGCGACTCATCCATGAGCGTTATGTCGTGGTTCTCGCGCGAGAGGAGTTTGGCAAGGTGGGTGCCAACAGCTCCTGCGCCGGCAATGATTATCTTCATTTTCCTTTGTGGTAACGCCGCCCGTCAATGGCCGAGCAGCGTGTTCTTAATACCTTCCTTGTCAATGCCCACGATGTGTTGCAGTTCGGTCACAGAGCCGTGCTCTACAAAGTTGTCGGGCAGTCCAAGCCTGGTAATTCTCGGCTGGTAGCCGTGGTCGGTCATCCATTCCAATATGGCTGACCCCATTCCGCCCATCCGGCAGCCGTCCTCAACGGTCACGATGTGCGAAAAGCGTTCGCCTATTTGTGTGAGCATATCCTCATCGAGCGGCTTGACAAACCGCAGGTCGTAGTGCGCTATGTGGAGGTCAGGGTTCTTATTTTCTGCTTCGTTGATAGCTTGTGCTGCCGTTACGCCGATTGGGCCGATTGTTATCACGGCGATGTCTTTGCCCTCTTTCAGTATGCGTCCTTTTCCAACAGGCACCTCCTCGAGCGGACAACGCCAGTCGGGCATAGACCCTTTACCGCGTGGATAGCGAATGACGAACGTTCCTTTGTCAGGAAGTTGGGCGGTGTACATCAGTCGCCGCAGTTCGGCTTCGTCGTAAGGCGAACAGATGGTTAGGTTGGGGATAGGACGTAGAGCAGCCAGGTCGAACGCTCCGTGGTGTGTGGGGCCATCTTCGCCCACAAGACCAGCGCGGTCAAGGCACAGCACTACGGGCAGCGAGAGCAGAGCGGCGTCGTGGATAAGGTTGTCGTAGGCGCGTTGGGCAAAGGCAGAGTATATATTGCAGAAGGGTTGCAGCCCTTCCTTTGCCATACCGGCGGAGAAGGTCACGGCGTGTCCCTCGGCAATGCCCACGTCGAAGGCGCGATCGGGTAGGGCGTTCATGAGAATGTTCATGGAACAACCCGTAGGCATCGCTGGCGTAACGCCGACAATTCGCGGGTTTTGCTGTGCCAATTCAAGGAGAGTCTCGCCGAATACGTCTTGGAATTTCGGAGGCTGAGGCTTGTCGCTTTGCTCCACAATGCGCTCGCCGCTCTCAATGCAGAACTTCCCCGGCGCATGCCATTCGGTGGCGTTCTCCATAGCCGGCTTGTAGCCCATGCCCTTCCGGGTGTGTATATGGAGCAGTTTGGGACCCTTCATATCCTTTATCTCGTTGAGAATGCGGACAAGTTCCACCACGTTGTGGCCGTCCGTCGGACCAAAGTAGCGTATGTCAAGCCCCTCAAAGATGTTCTGCTGATTGGCGAGCAACGACTTTATAGAGTTGTTGAACCGCAGCACGGCACGTCGACGGCTGTCGCTGAGCAGCCCCCACTTCGTGAGTTTGCGCGAAATGCAGAAACGCAGTCTGTTATACCAGTTACTCGTGTGCAGGTGGAGCAGGTATTCCTTCATTCCGCCCACGGCACGGTCAATGCTCATGTGGTTGTCGTTGAGGATAATGAGCATGTTGTTGGGCGTGTCCGACACGTTGTTCAACCCCTCAAAGGCCAGACCGCCGCTCATAGAGCCGTCGCCAATTAGGGCTACCACATGACGGTCTGCCTCCCCGCGCTTTACAGCGGCGAGCGACATACCGAGGGCTGCTGAGATGGAGTTGGAGGCATGACCACAGGCAAAGGTGTCGTACTCGCTCTCTTCGGGCGAGGGGAATGGGCGTATGCCGTGAAACTTGCGGTTGGTGCGGAAAGCATCGCGTCTTCCGGTGAGGATTTTGTGTCCGTATGCCTGATGCCCCACGTCCCACACAATGCGGTCGTAGGGCGTGTTGAACACATAGTGCATGGCCACGGTTATTTCCACCGTGCCCAGGCTCGACGCAAAGTGTCCGGGATTTTCCGCCAGCTCGTTGATAATGTCGTGGCGGAGTTCCTCACACACTTTGGGTAGTGCCTCAACGGGGAGCTTTCGCAGGTCGGCTGGGGAGTTTATGGAGGATAGGTATGTGTATTCCGTGTTTTTGTTCATGTGCTTTCCCAACAAAAAAGCTTTGCTACATACCCGTTGCCCCGCTCTTGGCGGACAGACAAGGGGTATATAACAAAGCAAAGTTACTATAAAAAACGGGATAACCGTTCTTTTGCGCTAAAAGCGGTCTATCAGCGGCTCGGCTTAGCGGCTGTTCTTAGCGTTTTGCCGCTTGCAATGTGTTGAGCATAAGCATGCAGATGGTCATCGGTCCAACGCCGCCAGGCACAGGGGTGATAAACGAACAGAGAGGGGCTACGTTCGCATAGTCTACGTCGCCCGACAAGCGGAAACCCTTGGGGCGGGTGGCGTCTGGCACGCGCGTGGTACCAACGTCAATCACTGTGGCTCCGGGCTTTATCATATCGGCTGTGACAAATCCGGGCTGACCGATAGCAGCAATGATAATGTCTGCTTGGCGACACTCTTCTTTGAGCGTTTCGCTGTGGCTGTGGCACACGGTGACGGTAGCATCGCCATACTGTTTCTGCATCATGAGCATAGCCATGGGCTTTCCCACAATGTTTGAGCGGCCCAGCACCACGCAGCGTTTGCCCCTTGTCGGCACATTGTATCGCCGCAGCAGCTCTACGATGCCCTTGGGCGTAGCGGGGACGAAACACGGCAAACCGATGACCATGCGTCCTACGTTGATGGGGGTGAAGCCGTCCACGTCTTTTTCGGGGGCGATGCGTTCAATAACTTTCTGCTCATCGATGTGTTTGGGCAGCGGCAGTTGTACGATAAATCCGTCCACATCGCTGTCGTTGTTGAGGCGGTCTACGCATTGCAACAGCTCATCTTCCGTCACGTTGTCTTCGTAGCGGATAAGCGTGGACTGAAAGCCGCACTGCTCGCAGGCAAGCACTTTGTTGCGCACGTAGGTTTCGCTGCCGCCGTCGTGACCCACAAGCACTGCCGCCAAGTGTGGCGCGCGCTTGCCCTCGGCAACCATTTGTTTAACCTTCTCGGCAATCTCGGCCTTGATGGCCGTTGCCGTGGCTTTTCCGTCGATAATGGTGGTTTGCATAGACGTTCTCAATTATATGACAGTTCGTTTTTAGAGCTTTGGCATCTTAGGCATGCCCGGCATCTTGGGCATATTTGCCATCATGCGTCCCATCTTCGAGCCGGTTACCATCTTCATCATCTTGCGCGTCTGGTCAAACTGCTTCACCAGGCGGTTTACCTCCTGAATGTTTGTACCTGAGCCCTTGGCAATGCGGGTGCGGCGGCTTTGATTAAGTATTTCTGGGTGCTGGCGTTCCTTGGGGGTCATCGACAGAATGATGGCTTCGATGCCCTTGAAGGCATTGTCATCGATTTCCACGTCTTTCAATGCTTTTCCTACGCCAGGGATCATTGAGGCAAGGTCTTTGAGGTTGCCCATCTTCTTGATCTGCTGAATTTGTGCGAGGAAGTCGTTGAAGTCGAACTGGTTCTTCTGTATCTTACGTTGCAGTTTGAGGGCTTCTTTCTCGTCAAACTGCTCCTGAGCGCGCTCCACAAGACTCACGATGTCGCCCATGCCGAGTATACGGTCGGCCATTCGCGCGGGGTGGAACACGTCGAGGGCTTCCATCTTCTCACCCGTACCCACAAACATGATGGGTTTGTCCACTACTGTGCGGATTGACAGGGCTGCACCGCCTCGTGTGTCGCCGTCGAGCTTGGTGAGCACTACGCCTTCGTAGTCAAGTCGATCGTTGAATTCCTTTGCGGTGTTCACGGCGTCCTGACCTGTCATGGAGTCTACCACAAAGAGCGTGTCGTCGGGTTGGATGGCTTCCTTGATGGCGGCAATCTCGTTCATCAGTTCCTCGTCCACAGCCAGACGACCAGCTGTGTCGACAATCACTGTGTCGTAGCCCTTAGCCTTGGCCTCATGAACGCCTTCGCGAGCAATCTTTACGGGATCCTTCTCTTCAAGGTTCATGTAGATGGGCACCTCTATCTGTTCGGCCAGCACGCGGAGCTGCTCCACAGCTGCCGGACGGTATACGTCGCACGCCACGAGCAGCGGCTTGCGGCTCTTCTTCGTTTTGAGGTAGAGGGCGAGCTTGCCCGAAAGGGTCGTCTTACCAGCACCGTTCAGACCTGCCATAAGAATAACTGACGGACGGCCTTGCAGTTTCAGCTCTGCAGCGTGTCCGCCCATCAGGTCGGCCAGTTCGTCGTGCACAATCTTCACCATCAACTGTCCGGGCTTCACGCTTGTAAGCACGTTTTGTCCCAGGGCTTTCTGCTTCACGCGGTCGGTGAACGACTTTGCCACCTTGTAGTTGACGTCGGCGTCGAGCAGGGCGCGGCGTACGTCCTTTACGGTTTCCGCCACGTTAATTTCGGTGATTTTGCCCTCGCCTTTCAGTATCTTAAAGCTTCTTTCGAGTCTCTCGCTAAGGTTTTCAAACATCTTGATCTTCTATATTTTTGCTCGCAAAGATACGGCTTTTCGTTGGCTTACTGTATCTTTGTGGCTGATAAACTGCCCTTTTGCAGTTTGTGTGTTTAGCGTTACGAAACAATCCATTACAGTGAATAACAAGAAGAAAAATCATCCGAGGCAACAGTCGCGAGCTGCTGCCGTTTCTGGCGTGCCTTCGTCTGGTAAGGGGCGGCTCAGCCGTGGCTTTTCGCCTCGTGCGGCGCGTTGGCTTACCTATGGCGTGGGCTTTGTCGTTCTTTACGCCTTTCTCGTTTTGGGATACGGCGACGTGTTGATGCGGGCTGAGCAGGAGAGCTATATTTCCTCCTCGTCCGACACGATGTACTACCTCACCAGTCAACCTTTTGGCCATGTTTATGCCCTTGCCCGTTGGGTACTTGTACTGTTCAAGTGGGCAGCTCTTGGCGGCGTATTGCTTGCCGGCATGTGGACGCTTACGGCGCGCCTTGCCGACTATGCCTTCCGTGTTCCGCGGCGTTGGGAGGGCGTGGGCTTCCTGCTTCCTCTGTTGCAGATGGGGTGGATAGCTTGGCGTGGCACAAATCTTTACTACAACAACGAACCCTCTCTCTTCCTCCTCGTGGCTTTTGCTGTGTTGCTCGTGGCTGCTTTGTTGGCTCTGGGCGCATGGCTCATTACCCGTAAGCGGCAGGAGGCTGTTGCTCCCGTGCCGTCTGTGCGTCCTTGGGGTGGACTTGCAGCGTGGGTGGTTATTGCAGCCTCGTGGTTTGCCGTGTGTTGGTTCAACCAGAACGAAATCTACACGGCGCGTATGCAGCGGTTGCAAGAGTCGCAGCAGTGGGACGAGATGATCGACCTTGCCAAGCAGGCGCGTCGTCCCTCGCGTGCTGTGGCGGCTTACTATGCTTGTGCGTTGGAGGAGACGGATCAGTTACTCAACGGCCTTTTCGATATTCCCTACGAGTTTCCTCGCGTGCGCCTCGATTCGCTTAAAGGCACGGAGGAGTATGGCTTGTTCCTTCCCGATTGTAGTTTTCACGCTGGCGTAGTAAATGCGTCCTACCGCACGGCTATGGACAAGGTGGTTTGCACTGGACCGCGTCTGTGCTACTTCAAGCGCATGGCTGTGTGTGCCTTGCTCAACAACGAACCGGCTCTGTGCCGCAAGTACCTTGCACTCATCGATGCCGTGCCTTTCGAGCATGCCTTTGTGGAGCGTTACGCCCCGATGGTGGCTAACCGCAAACTCATTGAGGAGGACGCCGAACTGAAACACGTCCTCTCGCTCGCTCCCATGGAGAATAACTTTGAGCAGAACTACCGCACGCCGCTTTTCCTTGGCTACAACATGGGTATCAGTCGTGGTACGGACGCTTCGCTCGTCACGTCGGCCGCTGCCTGCCTGTACAGCAAGGATTTGCAAGCCTTCCTGCCCCGTGCCCAAGTGTTGGCGCAAAAGGGCTTGCCTTTCCCTCAGAGCTTGCAACAGGCTATCTGCATTCTTGCGTTGAAGAATCCCGACCTCCTCGACGCCTTCCCGCAGGTGAACAACTTTGTGGCCAATGAGGTGACGAGTTTCCTGCTCGATGCGAAGCCTTACGCCAAGGATCGCCTTGCCTTGCGCCATAACTTGCGCGACAAGTGGCTCGGCTCGTATATGTACTATTATTACACGGAGAACAACGACCCCGACCAGCTTATGCGTCCGAAGGAGTCGGGCGCAAATGCGCAGGTAAACTAATCCTTAACGAAACATCCCGATGAATACACATTATATATATAAGGCGTTTCTGCCCTGTGCGCTGCTCGTAGCGGCGTGCCTGGCTTTTGTTGCCTGTTCGCCCTCTGCCGTTGTGCCGACCGATGCCACGGCGGTGAACGAGCAGGCTTCTGTCTACCCTGACTACCGCGACATTGTGGTGCCGCCCAACATTGCTCCGCTCAATATTCTTTGCCACAACGAGGGCGAGGAGTTTGTGGCGTGCTTGCAGAGTGGGGGAGAGCAGCTGGTGGCTGCCGCTCGCAAGGACGAACCTTTGCAGTTCGACTCTGTGGAGTGGAAGTCGCTCCTTTCTCGTTCGGCGGGCAAGGACATTGCCGTGACGCTCTATGCCAAGCGCGATGGCGGATGGGTGAAGTTTCCCTCCTACAACATCAGCGTGGCCAACGAACCGATCGACCGCTATTTGTCCTACCGTCTTATTGAACCTTCCTACGAGCTGTACCGCCAGATGGGACTTTACCAGCGCGACCTCGAGGGCTTCGACGTGCAGACCATCTACGAGAACAATCGCGAGTTCGACGCCAACGGCAACCACTGCGTAAACTGCCACAACTACCAGAATTACAGCACGAAGAATATGCTCTTCCACGTGCGTGCCGCGCATGGCGGAACGGTCTTCATCCACGACGGCAAGGTGGAGAAGCGCACCATCAAGAGCGACAGCATCCTCGCTGGGGCTACCTATCCCTCCTGGCACCCTCAACGCCGCTGGGTAGCGTTTTCGTCGAACTTAACAGGGCAGGCTTTCCACATCATTGATCATCAAAAGATTGAGGTGGTGGACTACGGCAGCGACCTTTTCTTCTACGACGTGGACAAGGCGGAGGTGAAGAGCATCCTTCGCACCAAGGGCGACCTCGAAACGTTCCCCTGCTGGTCGCCCGACGGCACGCGCCTTTTCTACACTTCTGCCCACGTGCCTGAGTTTGCCGACAAACCCGACAGCGTTTGCCGCGACATCGTCACGTTCATCTACAAAAACATTCGCTACAACGTGATGAGTCTCCCCTTCAATCCGCAGACGCGCACGTTCGGTGCGCCCCGGCTCGAGGTGGACTGCGCTGCCATGGGCAAGAGTGCGTCCGTGCCAAGGGTGAGTCCCGACGGCCGCTATGTGCTTTACGCTCTGGGCGACTACGGGCAGTTCCACGTGTGGCACACCTCGGGCGACCTTTGGGTGAAGGACCTCGTTACGGGCAAGGCTTATCCGCTCACCCAGGCGAACAGTCCTGCTTCTGAGAGCTACCACACGTGGAGCTCTAACGGACGTTGGATTGTTTTCAGCTCGCGCCGCGACGATGGCTCGTACACGCGTCCTTACATTGCCTACTTCGACCGCAACGGTCAGGCGCACAAGGCGTTCCTCCTTCCGCAGCTCGACCCTCTGCAAAACATTCGCCTTTGCAAGAGCTACAACGTGCCTGAACTCACCAAGGACGCGGTCGACACCAAGGGCATCCGCCAAGCTATTCTCAACGACAAATAAACATCCCTACACATTATATACATAAGTATGATGCAACGACTCCATCGCCGTTTCCTCTCCCTTGCGCTGTGCCTCGTGGGCGCGTTCTCTGCGCTGCCGTCTTTCGCCGTGCTCAAGGAGAAGGACCTTGCCGCCACGCTCGCCGTGTTGCGGGCCGAACTTGAAGCTTCCTACAGGGAGCAGACGCAGAGCATGGCGCGCTACAACGTGATTGCGCAGATGCAGCACAAGCAGATGATTTCGCTCATGCAGCGGAGCGACCAGATTGGCCTGATGCTCTACTCGCAGAAGCAGGACTTCACGTTCGACATGACTTACGCTTGCCACGAGGCTACCTCGCTCTACCATGAGTTCAGCAAGCAGAGCATGCCTTACCAGAAGATACTCGACCGCATAAACACCGAGCTCAACCGCTACAACGCACTCATCGTATCCTTGCAGACCATTCCGCCTGCCAAGAACGGACAGAACGATGCGCATCCGCAGGTGCCTACGTCAAACGGTAGTACCACGCCAGTGCTCGTCGGCCTGGGGGCAGCCCCTGGACTTGGCAAGGGTGCGCCTCCCAGGGGTGGACAGCCTTTCACGCTGAGCAAGCAGGGCATGGCGGATCGCGACTCGTGCCTGAAATACGCCATTGCCCTGCGCAACAACCTGGAACAGATGAAGCAGAGCGTTGTGCAGGACAACGAGCACTACAAGATGACCTCGGGTAAACTGGTCAAGCTCAACAACTATGCCCTGCAACGCTACACTGCCATCCAGAACAATATCTTCATCAACGGCGACGCTAACTACATCGAGATTCTTGGTCAGTTGTCGCGCTACGTCAAGCAGGCGCGCGAGGATACCAACGAGAAGTACGATACCGAACACGTCGACTCCGGCGGCAAGACGCGCCGCGTAGAGTCGCAGTGGCGCGGCCCTATTGTGACGGGTTTGACGTTCTTCGTCCTTTTCTACATCTTCATCGCGGCGTTGCTGAGCAACGTAGTGGTGCGTTGGCTCGTGCCGAAGCGTTTCCGTACGGAGGAGTTCATGAAGAAGAAGGTGTGCCTCATGCTGGCCGCCGCCATGCTCATCTTCACGATCTCGCTCATGGTGGCGCGCATGTTCATGTACCACAACTTCTTCCTCATGGCCTCGAAGTTGCTCATTGAGTACTCGTGGTTGCTCTGCGCCATCTTTGTGTCGCTGCTCATCCGCCTCCCGGGCGACCAGATCAAGAGCGGCTTCCGCATCTATACGCCCGTCATGCTGATGTCGTTCATCGTCATCACGTTCCGCATCATCTTCATCCCGAACAACCTTGTTTCGCTCGTCTTCCCGCCCATCCTGCTGCTCTTCACGCTGTGGCAGTGGTTCGTCATCCGTCGTCACAACGACAACATCCCCAAGAACGATATCTTCTATACTTGGGTGTCGCTCATCATCATGGTGGCATCTACGGGTGCGGCGTGGTACGGCTATACGTTGCTCTCGGTGCAGATTCTCATCTGGTGGATGTTCCAGCTGGCTTGCATCCAGACTGTTACCTGTGTCTACGACCTCCTGGCTGTCTACGAGGACCGCTACCTGGCTAAGCGCATCGGCGTAAAGGCATCGGAACGCAGCGGCATGCACCTCAACATTCTCGAAGTAATCCGCAAGCGTCACGAAAAGCACATCAACCGTACTTGGTTCTACGACCTCGTAGCTATGGCCGTTGTGCCGGTTATCGGGGTGTTCTCCATCCTGCTCTCCATTTGGTGGGCGGCCGACGTATTCGACCTCACCGCCACGGTGATGAACATCTTCCTCTTCAACTTCCTCAACGTCGACGGCGTGGTGCAGCTCTCGCTGGCCAAGATCGTGGCCGTGGCGGCGCAGTACTTCGTGTTCCGCTACCTCAACTACCTCATCAAGGCTGTCTACCACAAGTACCATAAGTCGAAGGTGGTGGTCAACGGCAAGCCAAACTTCACCCTTGCCAACAACGTCATCGGCATCTGTGTGTGGGGACTTTACGCCATCATCAGTGTTAAGATGTTGAAGATTCCCTCTACGGCGGTCTCGGTCATCTCCGCCGGTCTGGCTACGGGTGTCGGTTTCGCCATGAAGGGCTTGCTCGAAAACTTCTTCTACGGCATCTCGCTCATGACGGGCCGCGTCCGCGTGGGCGACTTCATTGAGTGCGACGGCATCCGCGGAAAGGTGGAGAGCATCACGTACCAGAGTACGCAGGTGGTCACGGCCGACGGCTGCGTCATCGCCTTCCTCAATAGTTCGCTCTTCACCAAGAACTTCAAGAACATCACGCGCAACCACTCTTACGAGATGGTGTCTGTCCCCGTGGGTGTGGCTTATGGAGCCAACGTCGACGAGGTGCGCACCATGCTCATCGAGGCGGTGAAGGCGCTCGAGGAGAAGTTGCCCGACGGCCGCGACGTTATCAGCACCAAGCAGCCCGTGGGCGTAGTGTTCGACAACTTCGGCGACAACAGTGTCAACCTCTTTGTCACCTACTGGGTACTCGTTGAGCAGAAGTTTGCCGTCACGGGCCGTGTCAAGGAGGCTATCTACAACACGCTCAACGCCCACCACGTGGAAATTCCCTTTCCGCAGCGCGACCTCCACATTCGTTCCGTCGAGGCAGTGCTGCCCGTGGAGCAGAAACAGTAACCAGCCATCCGCATCCCCGCAGCCACTGGCTGCCCGAATAGCCAGAAATCCCCGTTTTGTCCAGCGCAAAACGGGGATTTCTGCGAAAATACCGCTCCCGCAAGGCGTATTTTCCGTAAAATTCAACGAATTAACAATATTTACCCCCCTATTTGCAATCTTAACACATTGTCCATAACTTTGCCGCACTACCTAAAAGAAAACTCAACTGATTGAGCGTCAGCGGACGCGGATTGTACGTCGTGCCAAGCACACACAGAACCTACCTACTCTGAACAGCGTCATTCCATATATCAATCTCTATAATCTATCCACACAAATGAAAAAATTACTTGTATCCCTTGTCACGTTGTGCCTGGCGTTCTGCTGCATAACGGCAATGGCTGATGGCACTGCTGATGATGTCATTAGCATTAGCGATCTCAGCGAATTAAGCACGTCGAAGGTTTACTTGCTGACTACTAAACGTGCTACGTTGGCAGCTGGCGATGAAGCATTAGGTACCAACACTTCTGTCAGCAAAGAAAATACTGCCGAACAGTTCGCTGTTCTGAAATCGTCCTACAGCGATTACTACTACCTTTATTCTGTAAGCCAAGCGAAGTTCGTTACTTCTTCTAAAGCCTGGGTTGAAGGGAACGCTATATCAGATAATACAGTCGCGTTCAAAATCTCTTCCACAGGAAACAGCACTTACCCATTCCATTTTACTGCGTCTAACGGCGACCATATTAATATAGATCAAAGTGCGGCTCTCTACATTAATTATTGGTCAACTATAGATGACGGCAATAGCTTTAAGATTAC
>CAVKGN010000004.1:0-44016 GCA_963655595.1 uncultured Oscillospiraceae bacterium | reverse complement strand
GCACGTGATTTGTAATCTCGGGGTCGTTGGTTCGAATCCGACAAGAGGCTCAAAAATAAATTCCCTCGGGAATTTGCCGAAATAGCTCAGTTGGTAGAGCAATTCATTCGTAATGAATAGGTCGCCGGTTCGAGTCCGGCTTTCGGCTCAATCTTCACGCGAAAGGCGCAGTTCAATGAGAACTGCGCCTTTCGCATTTATTGTGCCACAAAGTAAAGCCCCCCGGCCATCAGATGCTGATGTTCAGGCCGAGGGAGAGGAGTTCGTTGAATTCAAAGTTCGACTGTCCCTCGCTGCGCTTGCGGCTGTCGTCGAAGCGCGGGTAGAGGAAGAGCTTAGCCGAGAGGTAGCGGTTGATGGACAGGTTGAAGGTGTTCTCCCACTCTATCTGCGTCTTCGAATAGTCGGTGAAGTAGTAGAAACGCCCTGACCAGGAGATGTTCTTCACGATGTTCCAGGTGTAATTCACCGTCACGTTCGAACCATACTCCCACAACGTATGCTTACCCTCGTCCAGACCGAAGGAGGTAGCGAGCGACTCTCTGCCCACATACTTGAATTTCAAAGCCAACGGCGAGAGCGTGGCACTAATCTTGAACTTGTTGTTCTTTGTGGACTGCTGATAGTCCATACCAATGGAGAGGAGCGACTCGAAAGGCGACATAAAGTCGGAATACACCTTCTTGTCGTTGGCCTTATAGCCTTTGTAGAACTGAGTCCAACTCTGGAGCATCACAGTATAGTACCAGTGCTTCACAGCCCGCACTCCGAGTTTATTGGTAAGGCGCAAAAGGTCGGAATTCGTCTTGTACTTATGTTCTTCGTCGTTGTGCGAAGTTTGAAAGCCGAGCTTCATCTCCAGCTTATTGTCGAACGTCAGCTTGCGTTGGTTGTTGAAATTAGCTTCCATCACGGCAGACGCGAGCAGTGCGTTGTGGCTCTCGCCCCCCTTGTACCAGTTTTCGCTCACGTGGTTCTGCGTAAACTGCAATGAGTAGGTGCCGGCAAACTTCCAGAAGTTTGGTTTGCGCACCACAATGCCCAGTTCGTCGCCGCCGAACACAGGCAGCACGGGAGCGTCGGGCGTTTCGCGCTTAATGTACCTGTCGGTGAGCGAACGGTCCTGCGGAGCCAGGGGCTGCGAAGGGCGAGGCACGGCACCGCCACGAGGCAGTTCTACGGCGTACTGCGGCGAAACGAGGCACGCCGTAAGCACCACGTCGTCCATTGCGCTAATGGCCTGGGCAAGGGGCGAATAAAAGCCAAGAAGGCCTGTCTGCGCAGTGTCGGGCAGCGAGAACGTGCGGCCAAGCAGCCCAGGATAGAGCGTGGGGCGGCCCGCAAGCGAGGCAAAGAGCGGACTGCCCACCGTGTCGGTGTCAGTCTCGGGGAGGAGCCTCGAACGCATGGACAGAGAGTCGATTAACGCCGCGGCGCGTTGCACAGCTTCGTCCTCATGGCTAACGGTCCTCGCCGCGCTGGTATGGCGCAGTGAAGCGCGCTGAGCAAGTGCAGGAACGCACGCCGGAGCTAACAGGAGCAGGGGAATAGCAAACTTAAAGCAAGTAGAGTATATCGTTGACATTCTGATTCGGTTTTGCTGTGCGAAGATATACATTATATAAATATCACGCAAAAATCTTTGCGGAGCTGCATAAATGGACTACATTTGGACAGAAAATCAATACTATACGGAAACACCACCATGAGACAGCTCAAAATTTCCGTTGCCATCACCTCGCGTAGCGGCGAGGCCTTGGAGCGATATCTTCAGGAGATTAGCCGCGAGGAAATGGTTTCGCCTGAGGAAGAAGTGAAGCTGGCGCAGCGCATACACAAGGGCGACAGCGAGGCCCTTGAAAAGTTGGTGCGCGCTAACCTGCGCTTCGTCGTTTCAGTGGCCAAGCAGTACCAAGGCCAAGGCATCGGGCTGACAGACCTCATCAATGAGGGCAACGTCGGACTTATCACAGCCGCTCAGCGCTTCGACGAAACGCGCGGCTTCAAGTTCATCTCTTACGCCGTGTGGTGGATACGTCAGAGCATCCTACAAACACTGGCCGAAAACAGTCGCCTTGTGCGCCTCCCCCTGAACCAAGTGGGCAACGTGAGCAAGGTGAACCGCTTCTACAACGACTTTCTGCAAAAGAACGAACGCCCGCCCTCGCTCGACGAGATTGCCGAGGCTCTGGGCGTGGAGAAGGAGAAGATAAACAGCGCGCTGCTCACCTCGGGGCGCCACATATCAATGGATGCGCCGCTCATTGAGGACGAGGACAGTTGCCTGCTCGACCTGCTCACGAGCAACGACAGCGAGAGTACCGATTCCTCGCTCGTGTCGGAGTCGCTCCGCGAGGAGATTGACGCAGCCCTGAACACGCTCCCCGAACGCGAGGCACAGGTTGTCAGGATGTCGTTCGGCATAGGCACGCCCGAGATGAACCTGGAAGAGATTGGGCAAAAACTCAACCTGAGCCGCGAGCGCGTACGCCAGATACGCGAAAAAGCACTGCAACTACTGCGCCACGCACAAATCAGCAGCGTACTGAGGGAATACTTGTAACGCCGGCCGTCCCTCACCAGTAAAACACCAAGAACATTCACACAATGACCATACGCGAACTTAAAACTACCTACACCGCTTGCAACGAGGACGAACTCTCTGCCGCCGACCGCGAGCTGGTGGACAGAGCCAAGCAGGCCACTTATACGAGCTACGCCCCCTATTCCCGTTTTTCGGTAGGCGCAGCCGTCCGACTCAGTAACAACGAAGTACTCTCCGGGAGCAATCAGGAGAACGCCGCCTTCAGCGCAGGGACATGCGCCGAACGCTGCACAATGTTCTACGCCAATGCCAAATTCCCCGACGAGGCAATCACCACCATCGCCATCGCGGCACGTGGCACGAACGGGGAGTTTACCACCTCGCCCATCTCGCCCTGCGGCGTGTGTCGCCAAGCCCTCATCGAGGCACAGACACGTGCGAAGGGCAAACTGCGGGTGATTATGTACGGCAAGCGCGAGGTGTACATCGTAGACAGCATAAGCGACCTCCTACCCTTCCAGTTCGACGAAATAGAATAAGCGTTGGGGAAACCACAACACACGAGGCATCAGGTTTCGGCGATGAGAAAACTTCTCTTCGCCTTTTTGTCGTTTGTACTCGTAGCCTGTTCGGAAGAGAGCGGGAACTCTACGGTATGCATTGAGCCAAACAAGCCTACACTTAGCGAGTACGACAGTCTGAAAGCCACCCTCAGCGACTCGTGCGAGGCCTTGCCCATTCTGAATCTCACCGTCGACTCAGCCAGTGTGTGGAGTATGGAATACACTGACGCCTCGCTCGAAATAGCCGACCCAGAATGTCGCACAGAGGGCACGTTCACGTCCTCCTTCCGCTGCCGCGTGAAATACCGCGGCACGAGTGCGCTCCTCTACGACAAGAAGTCGTTCGCCATAAAGCTCACCGACGAGCAAGGCGACGAACTGAAAGCTAACATCCTTGGCATACGCAACGACGACACGTGGATTCTCGACGCTATGGCAGTCGACCGCCTCCGTATGCGTACAAGGCTAAACTTCGACCTGTGGAATGCGTTCTCGTCCACGCCCTACCCCACCGACTACAACCAACGCAATGGCACGGCGGGAGCATTCGTCGAACTCTTCATCAACGGTCATTACCACGGGCTCTATTGTCTGACGGACAAGGTGAACCGCAAGCTCCTTGGCCTGAAAAAGGTGAAGACGGAGAACGGTGAGGCGCACGTTCGGGGCGTACTTTATAAATGCGTTCGTTGGGGAACAGGCGCCAGCCTCAGTGGCTACAGCAATCTGGACATGACTCAGACCGAGTGGAACACTTGGGAATTGAAATACCCCGATGAGTATCCCAGCGTAGCGGCTTTCACGCCGCTCAAAGAGCTGATTGATTTCTGCACGAAGGCGAGTAAAACAAACTTTACGACGAACATAGACAAGCACTTCTACACCGATAACCTCGTAGACTACCAGATATTCTTGCTGTCCGTCGGTCTGCGCGATAACTGCTTGAAGAATACGTTTCTAAGTGTCGTGAACATTGACGAAGGCCGCCGCTTCCTCTTTACGCCGTGGGACCTTGACTGTTCGCTCGGCGGCAACTACAACGGCGAACTGTGGAACGAACTGTCGGAGAACGCCGCCATCAGCGTTTACCCCTTCAAAAGACTGTGGACGCTCAGTCCGGAATACCGCGAGATGTGTCGCACGCGTTGGCAAACGCTCTACGAGAGCGGCACACTGTCGGAGGATAGCGTCAACCACCGCATTGATAGCTACGTGGGGCGGCTCACAAAGTCGGGAGCCTGGGACAGGGAGCGCAAGCGGTGGAACAACAACCCCGTGCCGCTTGCTGACAGCCTGGGCACCGAGGCTGACTACGTGAAGGACTGGTACAGGCGAAACGCCGAAAACATACGGAACAACGTACTGCGCTGACAATCAGCGATGCACGTTGTTCCGTTTCTTTTAAGCCCCAGGCGGACTCTTCTATATAATATATGTGTCGTTTAGCGCCGCTGCAACTTGGCAAACTTTACGAGCAGGTTCTTGCTTCCCGCATTGTCAAAATTTACGCGCACCTTGGCGTTGTCGCCGTATCCCTCGCAGCCCTCGACTGTTCCCTCGCCGAAACGCTCGTGATAGACGCGCGATCCCAGTTCATAGGGAGCGTCAGAACCAGCAGCGGATGCAGAGTCTGCAGAAACCTTGCGACGAGTGCCAGTACGCACATAGTTTGACGGAGGCGTCGGCGGTGCCACGCGTTGTGGTGTGTCATTGCTCCCGCGCCGCATGTACTTCGTGCGCTCGTAGCGATCGACGGTTCGACTCATGGACTGGCGGAAATCATCCTCGGAGGGCGTTTGAAATTCCTCCTCGAAACTTGCCGCCCGCCCCGTCTGGCGAGTAGCCTGCGGCGTGTTCCAAGATGAGCCATATGACCTATTTGCCTGCGCGCCGTATAAACTGCCCCGCGAATAGCCAGAAGAAGATGAGTGGCCGTATTCCGGTTGTTCCTTGATGTATTTCGAATCAATCTCACGCAGGAACGGGCTTGGCTCGCAGAATTCAAACGAACCGAAACGGAAGCGCGTGTGGGCGTAGCTCAGGAAGCAATAGTCCTTGGCGCGGGTCACTGCCACGTAGAACAGGCGGCGTTCCTCCTCCATTTCCTTCGGGTAGAGTTTGGCGTTGGCATTGGGGAACAACTCGTCCTCCATGCCCACCACAAAGACCGACTGAAATTCCAAGCCCTTGGCGGAGTGCACCGTCATGAGCGTGATGCGGGGCGAGCCGTCTTCCTTGGTCTCTGTGTCGGAAAGGAGCGACACGCTCGAAAGGTATTCAGCCAACGACACGCGTTTGCTTCCTTCCTCCTCACGGGCCTCCTTCTCCATGGTGTGAATGGAGCCGAGAAGCTCGTCGACGTTTTCCTGCCGGGCGGCGTTCTCCTCCGACCGCACAATGGAGAATTCCGCTGCTATGCCGCTGCAACGCACAATCTCCCGCACCACAAGCGAGGCCGTGTTCGTATCGCTCAGGCGGCGCAGCGACTCAATCATTTCGCAAAAGGCGGCAAGTTTTCCCTTCGCCCCGCGGTTCACGTTGAGTCCGAAGACGTCGGGCTTGCTCGCCACGTTCCACATACTCGTGTTGTGGGCGGCGGCGCAGAGCTGCACCTTCTGAACGGTAGTAGCCCCTATGCCGCGAGCGGGATAGTTGATGATGCGGCGGAACGACTCCTCGTCGTCATGATTCGCCACGAGGCGGCAATAAGCCAGCACGTCCTTAATCTCCTTGCGCTGGTAGAACGACAGTCCTCCGTATATGCGGTAAGGAAGTCCAGCCCCCTGCAAAGCCTCTTCGAACACGCGGCTCTGGGCATTCGTGCGGTAGAGGACGGCTATCTCGTTGTAAGGCACGTGACGGTTGCGGATGAGCTTAACCATGTGCGCCACCACCTTTTGCGCCTCCTCCTTGTCGCTACCCGCTGCGAAGAGTTCGATGGGTTCGCCCTTGTCGCCAGCGGAATATACCTTCTTAGGAATTTGCCCGAGGTTGTGCCGAATGATGCAGTTGGCCGCCTCCACGATGGTCTGGGTGGAGCGGTAGTTACATTCAAGTTTTATGAGCCGTGCCGTGGGGTATTCCTCCTTAAAGGAGAGAATGTTGCTTATGTCCGCACCACGGAAGCCGTAGATGCTCTGTGCGTCGTCGCCCACCACGCAGATGCGCGAGTCCTTGTTGGTCAGGAGCGAGAGGATGCGGTGCTGCGCCATGTTCGTGTCCTGGTACTCGTCCACGAGGATATAGCGGAAACGGCGCTTGTAGCGTTGTTTCAGTTCCTCGTTGTCGCGCAGGAGCAGGAACGTTTTGAGCAACAAATCGTCGAAGTCCATGGCGTTCGCAGCGGCGAGGCGTTCCTGGTAGATCTTATATATACGGTACGTCTCGCCTAAGCCGTCCGAACTGTCGCGGCGCTGAATACTCCCGTCGCGGGCGTAGGCGTCTGGCAAAATGAGGTGGTTCTTCGCCTCCGAAATGCGACCCGCCACGTGTCCGGGTTTGTACGCCTTGTCATCCAAGCCGAGTTCCTTCACTATGGCCTTGATGAGCGACTTACTGTCGGAGGCGTCGTAGATTGTGAAGTCTGACGAAAAGCCCACGGCCTCGTGCTCAATGCGCAGTATGCGAGCGAACACGCTATGAAACGTGCCGCTCCACAGTCCGCGGGTGTTCAGGTCGCCACAGAGCGAGGCGATACGGTTGTTCATCTCGCGGGCCGCCTTGTTGGTAAAGGTGAGTGCCAGGATGCTCCACGGCTCGTAGCCATGCTGCAAAAGGTAAGCTATCTTGTAGGTCAGCACGCGCGTCTTTCCCGAGCCAGCTCCTGCAATGACGAGCGACGGACCGTCGCAGTAGGTCACTGCCTCGAGCTGTTCGGCGTTGAGGTCGTTGCTGAATGTGAGTTCGTTGTTCATCGTTGTGTCAGGTTGTCACTCGCTATCACTGTCGAGCACTTGGCCGATTTCGTTGAGGATATAGCCGAGGCTGTAGTTCTGCAACTCAGATCCGAAGTAGTGTATCACGAAGCCAGGGTTGCCTTTCAGGGCTTCGTCTACCGTCTCTTCGAGTTCTTGCTTGAAACCCAGTTTGAAGAAGGCGAGCGCCATAAGTGCTGCAAGTTCTGGCTCATCTCGGTAAATGTTGTTCATATACATGAACGTCCACAAGTTTTCCGCTTCCTTGTAGCAGTGGTTCCGCACAAGGATCTGCGCCACCTCGATGGCATCAATAACGCGGAACGTGAGATGCCTTTGCATCAACGCCTTTATCATTGCGTTAATGGCGCGCTTGTTTTCGTGGAAGTCGAAACAAGCCGTGAAGTACATCATATAAACCGAGGATACGGACTGCCCAGAAGCCACAAGCGAGCCGAGGAGTTCCTCTGCGGCCTCGAACCATCCCATGCGCATGTAGCAGAACGACAGGGTCGACACAATACGCATGCGGTCGGGATTTTCGGGCGGACAGATACGCAAAGCTTCGCGGAGCACGTTGATGGCCTTGTCGTATTCGGAGTTCACGAAGTAGCGTTCGCCAGCGTAGA
Source organism: uncultured Oscillospiraceae bacterium (assembly GCA_963655595.1). GTDB lineage: Bacteria > Bacteroidota > Bacteroidia > Bacteroidales > Bacteroidaceae > Alloprevotella. The sequence goes on along the minus strand of CAVKGN010000004.1, from coordinate 36,365 downwards.
TGCGCACGGATTGATTTTCGGGTTCGCGCTTCATAAACTCCTCGCTGCACTCCATTGCCTCCTTCTCCTTATTCAGCGAGAGCAGGGCGAACACCTTGCTGTCCATAGCTTGGAAGTTGTGTTCGTTGATGGCGAGGGCGTAGTCGCAGCTGTGTATGCAGTCTTCAAAGTGCATGGCCTTCTGCTGCAAACTCGCCAGTTGCATCCAAGCATTGTCTGAGTAAGGGTCGGCATCGGTCACGCGCTGGGCGTATTCAATGGCCTCTTCGTAATACTCCTGCTGGTTGTAGGCTTCGGCAATGAGTTCGTCGACACGGGTGCGGAAGGTGTACTTCTGAGGTATTTTCAGCAGATATTTCAGGCCGCGCTCAGGATATCCGTAGTCTACCAATGTTTCGCCAAAGTCCAGGTACCAGTCGTAGTCCTCCTGTTCCATCACGGCGGGCATGGCATCCTTCACGCGCAACTCGGCCTCGTTCAGCTCGTTGCGCGCCACCTCGTATTCGGCGTAGAACATCTGCACGTCCTTAGACTCCTGCGTCGAAACCGTTTTCATCACGTTGAAAGCCCGCTGCCAGCTGCCCTTGTTCTTCTCTATGTAGGCGCGCGAAATCTTTACCTCGTCGCTGTCGGGATGCAGCCTCTCGGCTATGCGCATAGCCTGTTCAGCCTCGAAGAGCATACCCTTCTTCTCGTAATATTCCTCAATGTCGAGCAGGAGCGAGGCATCCATGTAGAAAGCTCCGCCCTCGGCAGCATGCTGTTCGTAGTCGTGCAGGGCTTGTTTGAAGTATTCAGTCATCTTTCCGTTGTATCGTTTCCGTCCTCGTATGCAGGCAATATGCAGTGCTTAGAGCGGCGGTATATAAAAGGGCTGCGCTTTGCCAAGACGCAACGTCTCATGAAGCACAGCCCCCAGTTTCGTATTTACGCCCTTTCGCGGGGCGTGCCTTACTTTTGCTTGGCCCAGGTGTCTTTGAGTCCTACGGTGCGGTTGAACACGGGGTGTTCGGGTGTGGAACTCTTGTCGGCAGTGAAGTATCCCGTACGCTGGAATTGCAGGTAGCGGTTCCCTATCGGGTTTTCAGCGGCGAATTTCTCCACGTAGCAGTTGTTGAGCACGGTGAGCGATTCGGGGTTGAGCAGTTCGCGGAAGTCGCGCTCGTCGGCTGAGGGGTTCTCAACGTTGAAGAGGCGGTCGTACACGCGTACCTCTGCCTTCACGCTGTGGGCTGCACTCACCCAGTGGAGCGTTCCCTTCACCTTGCGGTTGGCTCCTTCAAGGCCGCTGCGGCTGGTGGGATCGTACTCGGCGTATATCTCCTCCACAGTGCCGTCGGCCGCCTTTTTGCAGCCTGTGCACTTCACGATGTAGGCATTTTTGAGGCGCACCTCCTTGCCCGGCACCATGCGGAAGAACTTCTTCGGGGCGTCCTCCATAAAGTCGGCGCGCTCCATCCACAGTTCGCGGCTGAAGGTAATGGTGTGCGTGCCGTCGGCCTCGTTTTCGGGGTTGTTCACAGCCTCCATCTCCTCAGTCTGCCCCTCGGGATAGTTCGTAATGATGAGTTTCACGGGATCGAGCACGGCACTCACGCGCAGGGCACGGGCGTTGAGGTCCTCGCGTGCGGCTGCCTCGAGCATGGCGTAGTCGTTGAGAGCGTCAAACTTGGTGTAGCCAATCATGTCGATGAACTTGCGCACAGCCTCGGGCGAGTAGCCACGACGGCGCAGACCGCAAACGGTCGGCATACGGGGGTCGTCCCAACCGTCTACGAGGTGTTCCTGAACGAGTGCGAGCAACTTGCGCTTGGACATCACGGTGTACGTCAGGTTCAGGCGGTTAAACTCGTACTGACGGGGGCGGTTGTCGCTGAGGTCCTTACCCTCTTTCAGCTCATCGATGAAGTGGTCGTAGAGCGGACGGTGAGGCACAAATTCGAGCGTGCAAATAGAGTGCGTAACGCCCTCGAAATAGTCGCTCTGCCCGTGTGCAAAGTCGTACATGGGATATACCTTCCACTTCGTGCCGGTACGGTGGTGTTCCTTGTTGATGATGCGGTAGATGATGGGGTCGCGGAAGTGCATGTTGGGGTTCGCCATGTCAATCTTGGCGCGCAGCACCATGCTGCCCTCAGCCACTTCGCCGGAGTTCATCTTCTCGAAGAGCGCGAGGCTCTCCTCAACGGGACGGTTGCGGAAGGGGCTCTCCGTACCAGGCTGTGTGGGCGTACCTTTCTGGGCGGCAATCTGCTCGCTCGTCTGCTCGTCCACGTAGGCTTTGCCCTCCTTAATCAGGCGTACAGCAAAGTCCCACAGCTGCTGGAAGTAGTCGGACGCGTGGTAGATGTTGCCCCACTTAAAGCCGAGCCATTCAATGTCCTGCTTGATAGCCTCAACGTACTCCGTGTCCTCCTTCTGGGGATTGGTGTCGTCGAAGCGAAGGTTGCACACGCCGCCGAATTTCTGCGCCACGCCGAAGTCCATGCATATAGCCTTGGCGTGTCCGATGTGCAGGTAGCCGTTCGGTTCGGGCGGGAAACGCGTTTGCAGGCGTCCGCCGTTTTTACCCTCAGCGAGGTCGTTGGCCACTATTTGTTCGATAAAGTTGAGACCTTTCTTCTCAGTAACTTCGTTATTGCTTGTATCTGTCATAATCTATGGTGTGTAGGCGCGCTTGCGCCAGTGTCAGTTGGCCATTTCGGAGATAAACTTGATGCGCACGAGTCTAATCTCGTCCTCCGTGTAGTCGTCGCCCAGCTCGTCGAGCGCCTCATCGAGGTCGTCCGTATCGCTTTCGCGGAAGTACTGGTAGATGTCTTCCACGTGGTCTTCGTCGATTATCTCATTGATGAAATAGTCGATATTGATCTTTGTGCCGGAATACACAATAGCCTCAATTTCACTGAGAAGCTCGCCAAACTCTATGCCGTTTGCCACGGCGATGTCGTCGAGGGCGACCTTGCGGTCGATGCTGTGGATGATGCCCACTTTGAGTTTCGATTTCTTCACTACCGTACGTATTCGTAAGTCCTCGGGCCTTTCAATCTCGTTGTCCTCGCAGTGTTTCTTCACGAGCTTGCAGAACTCCTCTCCGTAGCGTTTGGCCTTGCCGGCACCCACTCCGGGAATATTTTGCAGCTCCTCGATCGTCTGCGGGTAGACGGTTGCCATGGCTTCGAGCGAGTTGTCCTGGAAGATTACGTAGGGAGGCACGTCGAGCTCAACGGACATCTTCTTACGCAGGTCTTTCAGCATATTAAAGAGCGCAGGGTCAACAGCACATGAGGCTTCGTCCTGTATCTCAGCACCGGCCTCTTCTTCAAAATTTCTATTCTCTTTTATCATAAAACTATGGGGACTTTTCAAGAACCGGTGTCCTTCTCCGGTCACTTTCAGAACGCCGTAGTTGTTCACGTCCTTGCTGAGGTAGCCGCTCACCAGTGCCTGGCGGATAACGGCATTCCACACATTCTCGGCTACGTCCTCGCCACAGCCAAACTCTTCGAGTCGGTCGTGGTGGTAGGCGCACACCTCCTCCGTGCGGTTCCCGAGCAGGATGTCCTTAATACGGTCGTCGCGGAAGTTTTCTTTTGTTGCTAATATCACTTCGAGAACCTTCACCAAGCAGTCCTTGGCCTCGGTCTCCTGTTTGGGGTGCAAGCAGTTGTCGCAGTTGCCGCAGTTGTCGCGGTCGTACGTCTCGCCGAAGTAGTGGAGCAAGAGTTTGCGACGGCAGAGCGAGCTTTCGGCATAGTCAGCCGTCTCCTTGAGCAGCTGGCGACCAATGTCCTGTTCGGCCACGGGCTTACCCTCCATAAACTTCTCGAGTTTTTTCAGGTCTTTGCGCGAGTAGAAAGCGATGCACTTGCCTTCGCCTCCGTCGCGCCCGGCACGACCCGTCTCCTGGTAATAACCTTCCAGGCTTTTGGGGATGTCGTAGTGGATGACAAAGCGCACGTCGGGCTTGTCGATGCCCATGCCAAAGGCAATGGTGGCCACAATCACGTTGATGCGCTCCATCAGGAAGTCGTCCTGCGTTTGCGAACGCGTGGCAGGATCCATTCCAGCGTGGTAGGGAGCCGCCTTGATGTTGTTTGTGCGCAACACCTCCGCCAGTTCCTCCACCTCCTTGCGACTCAAGCAGTAGATGATGCCGCTGCTTGCGCCGCTCTGCTTGATGAACTTGATGATGTCCTTATCTACGTCCTTCGTCTTGGGACGGATTTCGTAGTACAAGTTGGGACGGTTGAAGGAACTCTTGAATACGACAGCGTCCTTCATTTCAAGGTTCTTCTTGATGTCGGTTGCTACCTTCTCCGTGGCGGTTGCGGTCAAGGCCATGACGGGTGCGGCGCCAATCTCGTTGATGAGGGGACGTATCTTGCGGTATTCGGGCCGGAAGTCGTGCCCCCACTCCGAAATACAGTGGGCCTCGTCGATGGCATAAAAGGATATTTTCACCGTACGCAGGAATTCGGCGTTGCTCTCCTTAGTGAGCGACTCCGGAGCCACGTAGAGCAGTTTTGTGACGCCGCTTACGATGTCGGCCTTCACCTGTTCTATTTGGTTGCGCGTAAGGGATGAGTTGATAAAGTGCGCAATGCCGTCCATCTGGCTCATGTGTCGGATGGTGTCCACCTGGTTCTTCATCAGGGCAATGAGGGGCGAAATAACGACGGCCGTGCCGTCCATCAGCAAGGCGGGCAGCTGGTAGCACAGCGACTTTCCGCCGCCCGTCGGCATCAGTACGAATACGTCCTTCCCGTCCAACAGGGCGCGGATAATCGCCTCTTGGTTGTTCTTGAACGTGTCAAAGCCGAAAAAAGTTTTGAGGGCTTTTTTCAAATCGTAATTTTCCTTCATACGAATCCCTTTCTCAGAAACAGCAGGTTGCGTTCCTTTTCAAAAAAGCGCGGAATGCCAGTAGCCTCCGCAAAGTTTGTTTTTCATGTGCGCACTCTCTCCCGCCCTACCGCCTCGACTCTGAGCCTTGGCTTTCGGCGCGGGTCATTTCCCTTCGGTGTGCCTTTTACTGAAAGCAAAGATAAAACTTTTTCTTAAAAGCCGCTTTGCGGTGCATTTATTTTTCTTGCCTTTTGCAGCCGTTATTTGGTTCGGTAAGTTCGGGGTTGTTGCCGTCCACCGTACGATGGACGTGTGTACGTCGTACGAGGCACATGTGTCCGTCGTACGACAGTCGTGTGTCAATCGTACGATGAACGACAATCCCATCGGACGTGGGAGCTACTACAAGGCGGGCTGTGGAGGACGATGATTTAGACAGGATTTCAGCGCACGAAGAAAGCGGCTTCCGGACATCTTATAGATGCGTCCGAAAGCCGCTCTGTGTTATTGGTCAGGCTTGCGCCTCGCCGCTTACTGGGCTGCGCTGTTGGCAGCGTTGATCATTTCCGTGCTGGGGAGGATGTACACCTCTACGCGGCGGTTCTCCTTCTGGCCGTCAGCGGTGGAGTTGTCAGCCACAGGGTTCTCTTCGCCATAACCCTTCACGCTCACGAGGCGAGTTGAGGGGTAGCCAGCGCTAACAATGCTGCTCTGAACAGCCTCTGCGCGCTGCTGCGAGAGGGTCAGGTTCTTGGCCTGGCTCTGTTCAGTTGTGCAGTTCTTCCAACCCTGGTTGTCGGTGAAGCCGCAGATGGCGAGGTTATAAGTTGTGTCCTCGGCCTTGAGCTGCGTGATGAACTTGCTGATAGAGGCTACGGCCGACGTGCTAAGCGTGGACGAACCGGTAGTGAAGAGCAAGCCGCTGTCGAAGGTAGCCTTCACGTACTGCGTACCGTCGGAGTTTTCAATCACCTCAGCCTTGGCGTTGGCAGCCTCGGCGGCCTTCTTGGCCTTGTCCATCTTGTTGCCGATGATTACGCCGGCACCAGCGCCTACGGCTGCGCCCACAGCGGCACCAATAGCGGCACCCTTGCCCTTACCAATAAGCTGACCTACGAGTGCACCGAGTGCACCAGCGCCAGCACCGCCGATAAGGCCGCCCTTGGCAGTGTTAGTCATGCCACCACAGCTGCTCAGCAGCATTGCTGCGCTCACGGCGCAAACGGATAACTTCATTCCTTTCATAACTGGTTGTATAATTTAGTTTGTTGGTATTCGCGTATTTTCCCCATCCCGTGCAAAGTAAAAAAGAAAGGCGCAAATTTGCCGCATAAATCTGCCAAAAAGTGGTGCTCCGCGGCAAAACGGGCGCGCAGTGGCATATAATAAGCGTTTTATTCGTAATTTTGCGGCTAATACGAATATATATTTTCGCCAACCTGCGGGCAACTAATCCGCAGCGCAAGGCAAAACACACTATCATGGCAAAAGAACTCAAAGACCTTACGAAACGCAGCGTTGACTACTCACGCTGGTATAACGAACTCGTGGTAAAGGCCGACTTGGCCGAACAGTCCGACGTGCGCGGCTGTATGATTATCAAGCCCTACGGCTACGCCATCTGGGAACGCATGCAGCAGGGCCTCGATGCACGCTTCAAGGAGACGGGCGTGCAGAACGTTTACTTCCCCATGCTCATCCCGAAGAGCTTCCTCTCGAAGGAGGCAGAACACGTGGAGGGCTTCGCCAAAGAGTGCGCCGTGGTGACGCACTACCGCCTGAAGGCCGATCCCGAGGGCGACGGCGTAGTGGTTGACCCCGCGGCCAAACTCGAGGAGGAACTCATCATCCGTCCCACCTCTGAGACTACAATATGGAACACCTACCGCAAGTGGATTCACTCCTGGCGCGACCTGCCCCTGTGCTGCAACCAGTGGTGCAACGTTATGCGTTGGGAAATGCGTACCCGCCTGTTCCTCCGCACGTCTGAGTTCCTGTGGCAAGAGGGCCACACGGCACATGCCACAAAGGAGGAGGCCGAGGCTCGCGCCCAGCAGATGCTCCACGTATATGCCGACTTCGCCGAAGAGGTAATGGCTGTGCCCGTGGTGCGCGGCGTGAAGAGCGAGACGGAACGCTTTGCCGGTGCGCTCGACACCTATACCATCGAGGCTATGATGCAGGACGGCAAGGCCTTGCAGAGCGGTACGAGCCACTTCTTGGGTCAGAACTTCGGTAAGGCGTTCAATGTGCAGTTTGTCAACAAAGACAACCAGACGGACTACGCATGGGCTACCTCTTGGGGCGTAAGTACTCGCCTTATGGGTGCGCTCATCATGACGCACTCCGACGACAACGGCCTTGTTTTGCCTCCCCACCTTGCTCCTATTCAGGTGGTTATCGTTCCTATCTATAAGGGCGACAGCGAGCTGGCACGCTTCGACGAGAAACTCGGAGCCCTTGCCAAGCGCCTGAGTCAGAAGGGCATCCGCGTGAAGTACGACAACGCCGACAACAAGCGTCCGGGCTTCAAATTCGCCGACTACGAACTCAAGGGCGTACCCGTGCGCCTCGTGATGGGTGGTCGCGACCTCGACAACGGCACCATTGAACTCATGCGCCGCGATACGCTCGAGAAGGAGACGCTCCCCTTCGAAGGCATCGAGGACTACGTAGAGAAACTCTTGGAGGAAATCCAGGCAAACATATTCCGCAAGGCCAAGGCACGCCTCGACGAGAACACCCACGAGTGCAACGACTACGAGGAGTTCAAGCAGCGCGTCAAGGAGGGTGGTTTCTTCCTCTGCCCCTGGGACGGCACGGCCGAGACCGAGGCAAAGATCAAGGCCGACACGCAGGCAACCATCCGTTGCGTGCCCTTCGGCGTTGACCAGAGCAACCCCGGCACCGACATGGTGAGCGGCAAGCCCGCCACCTGCCGCGTAATCATTGCCCGCAGCTATTAACGTAACCTTGCGAGACACCCAACAAACCACATAGCGCGTTTTCCCGCCAGGGCCGCCGGTCGCATCGGCGGAGGCCTTGGCGGGAAAACGCTTTTTTCGACACAACGCGCACACAAAGCGAATGATATCAGTAGAACACCTTTCAGTAGAATTTAGCGCACGCCCCCTGTTCACCGACGTGTCGTTCGTCATCAATCCCAAAGACCGCATAGCCCTCGTGGGCAAGAACGGCGCAGGAAAATCTACCCTGCTCAAAATTCTCTCCTCGCAACAGCAACCCACCTCCGGCACCGTGTCCGTGCAGAACGGAACTACCATCGGCTACTTGCCGCAGGTGATGGTGCTGAGCGACGAGCACACCGTGATGGAAGAGGCGGAACAAGCCTTTGCCCACATCAGCGAAATGCAGCAACTCGTTGACGACCTCAACAACGAGCTGGCAAGCCGTACGGACTACGACACGCCGGAATATATGCAGCTTGTGGAACGCTTTACCCACGAGAGCGAACGCTACCGCATGATGGGCGGCATGAACTACCGCGCCGAGCTGGAACGCACCTTGCAGGGTCTTGGCTTTGCCCCGGCCGACTTCAACCGCCCCACGAAGGAATTCTCTGGCGGTTGGCGTATGCGCATTGAGCTGGCTAAACTCTTGCTGCGCCGTCCCGACGTGTTGCTACTCGACGAACCAACCAACCACCTCGACATTGAGAGCATACGCTGGCTCGAAAAGTTCCTCGCCCGCTCAGCAAGTGCCGTGGTGCTGGTGAGCCACGACCGTGCCTTTGTGAACAACGTGACGAACCGCACACTCGAGATATCGTGCGGACGCGTGACGGACTATAAGGTGAAGTACGACGACTTTGTGCGCCTACGCGCCGAGCGCCGCGAACAACAACTCCGCGCCTACGAAAATCAACAGAAGGAGATTGCCGACATCAAGGACTTCATAGAGCGTTTCCGCTACAAGCCCACCAAGGCCGTACAGGTGCAGAGCCGCATCAAGCAGCTCGAAAAGATTGTACCGATAGAGGTGGACGAGGTAGACAATGCTTCGCTCCACTTAAAGTTTCCTCCCTGCTCACGTTCGGGCGATTACCCCGTCATTTGCGACGACCTGCGCAAGGACTACGGCGAGCACTGCGTATTCTCAGGCGTGAACCTCACCATAAAACGCGGCGAGAAGGTGGCCTTTGTGGGCAAAAACGGCGAGGGTAAGTCCACGCTCGTAAAGTGCATCATGGGCGAGATACCCTACACCGGCACGCTCAAAGTGGGCCACAACGTACAGATAGGCTACTACGCTCAGAACCAAGCACAACTGCTCGACGGCGAGCTAACCGTGTTCGACACCATCGACCGCGCCGCTAAGGGCGACATACGTCTCAAAATACGCGACATACTCGGCGCGTTCATGTTTGGCGGCGAGGCGTCGGACAAGAAGGTAAAGGTGCTCTCGGGCGGCGAACGCTCACGCTTAGCTATGATTAAGCTGTTGCTCGAACCCGTAAACTTGCTCATCCTCGACGAACCGACGAACCACCTGGACATGCGCACAAAGGACGTTCTGAAAGAGGCTATCCTCGCCTTCGACGGCACGGTGATTGTGGTGAGCCACGACCGCGACTTCCTCAACGGCCTCGTAACCAAAGTGTATGAGTTTGGCGGCGGACGAGTACGCGAGCACTTGGGCGGAATCTACGACTTTCTGCAACGCAAAGAGATAGAGTCGCTCGACGAACTGCAAGCCTCTCCCACGCTGGCGCAGAGTCCCACCGCCGCCCCCACCCCGGCGGCAGCCGACAAGGAGTCGTCAGCCGGGAAACAGTCGTACGAGGAACGAAAAGAGCAGGCCCGTCAACGCAAAAAGGCAGAGCGCCTGGCCCAACAGTGCGAGGACAAGGTGGCACAACTCGAAGAGCAAAAGAAAGCCCTCGAAGCCCAGCTCGCCACACCCGAGGGGGCAGCGGACACCAGCCTCTTTGAACAATACGGACAACTACAACAACAAATCAAGGCGGCCGAAGAGGAATGGGAGACGGCCTTGGAGGCGTTGGAATAAGTACACTCCCCAGATATTCACTCAAACACCTATATTACTATGACAGAAGAAAAGAGGGAAGTCGGACTTCCCGAAAACGCCTTCCGCCCCTTGGCGGAGGGCGAGACGTACGAACCGCTGATGAAGCCCTCGCAGACGTACCGCGAGGTGACGCCGTGGTCCATCGTGTGGGGACTGCTCATGGCCGTGCTGTTCTCCGCCGCCACGGCCTACCTGGGACTCAAAGTGGGCCAAGTGTTCGAAGCCGCCATCCCCATCACCATCATTGCCGTAGGCGTGAGCGGAGCCACACACCGCAAGGACCCGCTCGGCGAGAACGTCATCATCCAGAGCATCGGCGCCTGTTCGGGCATGATTGTGGCCGGAGCTATCTTCACCCTGCCCGCTCTGTACATTCTGCAACACAAGTACCCCGAGCTGACGGTGAACTTCATGCAGGTGTTCCTGGCTTCGCTGCTGGGAGGCATCTTGGGCATTCTGTTCCTCATCCCCTTCCGCAAATACTTTGTGAAGGACATGCACGGCAAATACCCCTTCCCCGAAGCTACCGCCTCGACGCAGGTGCTAATATCGGGCGAACGGAGCGGTTCGCAGGCTAAGCCGCTGCTTGTGGCAGGCTTGGTGGGCGGACTGTTCGACTTTGCCGTGTCGGCCTTCGGTGCGTGGAACGAAAACTTCACCTCGCGCTGCTGCGCCTTGGGTACGGCTCTGGCAGACAAGGCGAAGCTCGCTTTCAGCATCAACACCAGTGCGGCACTCCTCGGCATGGGCTACATCGTAGGCCTGAAATACGCCGCCATCATCTGCTTCGGCTCCGTGGCCGTGTGGTGGGTGATTGTGCCTGCGTTGGCACTCGTCTTCCCCGACCTTACCGTCGTAGAGGCCACGCGCGAAACAGCTGCTGTGACGGCTTCTGCAGCCTCGCCCGAGCAGCTCTTTGCCTACGCCAAGAGCATCGGTATCGGCGGCATAGCCATGGCGGGCATCATCGGCGTAGTGAAAAGCTGGGGCGTGATAAAGAGCGCGTTTTCCCTCGTGGGTAAGGTATTCAAGCCCGGAGCTACCGCCGAACAGACGGAACGTACGCAGCGCGACCTGTCGATGAAGATTATCGCCGTGGGTTCGTTGATCACTATCATCGTGACTGCATTGTTCTTCTACTTCGACGTGATGGGCGGCAACCTGCTCTTCACCGTGGTGGGCATCCTCATCGTGGCGGTCATTGCCTTCCTGTTCACCACCGTAGCTGCCAACGCCATCGCCATTGTGGGGTCGAACCCTGTGAGCGGCATGACGCTAATGACGCTTATCCTCTCGTCTATCATTATGGTACTGGTGGGACTGAAAGGCACGGGCGGCATGGTGGCTGCGCTCATCATGGGCGGCGTGGTATGTACGGCGCTGTCGTCGGCCGGGGCGTTCATCACCGACTTAAAGATAGGTTACTGGCTCGGCTCCACGCCGCAGAAGCAGGAGACGTTTAAGTTCCTCGGCATCCTCGTATCGGCTGCCACTGTGGGCGGCGTGATTATGATTCTGAACAAGGCTTACGGCTTTACGCCCGACAACTCCGACGTGATGGCGGCTCCCCAGGCTCGTGCTATGGCGGCTGTGATTGAACCCCTTATGAGCGGACAGGGCGCACCTTGGTTGCTCTACGGCATTGGTGCTATCATCTCCATTGTACTTACGTGCTGCGGTGTGTCGGCTTTGGCGTTCGCCCTGGGTATGTTCATTCCCTTGCAGCTCAACCTGCCGCTGATTGTAGGCGGTCTCATCAACTGGTACGTTACTACCCGCTCCTCCGACAATGTCCTCAACCAGCAGCGCAACGAAAAGGGAACGCTCCTTGCCTCGGGCTTCATCGCCGGCGGCGCACTGATGGGCGTGGTGAGCGCAGGCATGCAGTTTGGCGGACTGAACTTTGCCAACGCCGACTACCTCGACTCTCCCCTCTCGCAAGTGGTGTCAATCATAGCCTACGCATTGTTGATTGCATACTTCGTGAAGGCCACGCTACGCACAGGGAAATAGTAGCATCTTGGTGCGCATAACGCCGCGACACTACCGCACAAAATGTTCAACGGGCTTGCCGGTCATTTTCGACTGGCAAGCCCGTTGCTTATTCCATCGGGATTACTCCTAACTCATCAATGCGGGCCACCGCCGCCGGGGCCTCCGCCCGGGCCGCCACCCATGGGATGCATCGGCATTCCGCCGGGGCCGCGCATGTCGGGAGGACCTTGACGGTCGCCCTCGCCGTTGTTGTCGCCCTTCTTGCTACCGCCGGGGAAGATGTTGAGCTTGTAGATGAAGTGCACCATGAAGTAAGAGTTGATGGCGTTGGTCCAGGAGTCGCTACGCATTGTGGCGGTGAGGCTGCGACTCACGTTGCTCTGCTGGTGCAGGATGTCGTAGAACTGAATGCTGAGTGTAGCGGCTTTGTTCTTGAAGAACGACTGCGAGATCTGCGCGTTCCAGAGAAGTTCATTGGTGTTCATGGAAGCGTCGGTGTAGCCGCGGCGCGAGTTCATGCGGATGTCGGTAGAGATGCTCAGACCGAAGTTCAGCGTCACGTTGGCGTTTGCACCGTAAGCAAAGTTCCACGTGTCCATATTGGCATTCTGCTGAACGCTGGCGCGAGCGTGCTGATAGTTCAACTTACCCAGTGCGCCCACCTCGAAGTAGGTGGAACGGTACGACAGGTTGAGGTTCTCGTCAACGCCAAAGGTGCGCGTGGTGTTCTTCTGCGACGAGGCAGAGTTGAATATGCTGTTGTAGTAAGCGTAGTCGTGCTTATCAGCCGTAGAAGTTGCGTCAGCGTTGTCGGCACGCGTCATGAGCGAGGCAGAGTTGACGGTCGCTGTGCTGCGGGTCTTGTTGTTCCAGCTGCTCACGTAGCCCACGGCGTTCTGATAGCTAAGACTTGTGAACGTGTTGATGTTGAAAAGCTTCTGCTTACCCAGTGCGGTGTTGAACATGAACATACCGCGGCCGTTCCAGTTGCCGTTGATGTTGTCGGGACGGAAGTAGCTCACACCCGTCGACTCGTCGTAAACCATGCGGTTAGAGATAGAGTTGCGCGTCTGCGTCATGTCGATACCCGTCATAATGCCCTGCTGACGGTCTACGTTGTAGCCGTTGTAGTTGATGCGCAGGCTGTTGCTCCACGAAGGCTTCAAGCCCGGGTTACCCATCGACACGCTGAGCGGGTTGGAGTCGTCAACAACGGCAATGAGGTCGGTCATTGAGGGCTGCGACGACGAGCCGCGGTAGCGTATGTCGAGCTGGTTGGTGCGTGAGAACTGGTAGCGCAGGCGTACCTGCGGCGACACGTTGAACACGTGGCGCGTGATGAGGGTGTCAATGTTCTGCCCGGGACGATTGTACGCCAGTTTGGTACGTTCGGGGTTGAAGTCGACGCCAGCGTTGAAGCGCACGGTGGAGGAGTTGTAACGAACGCCCACAGTGGCCGTGTGGTCAAGGTACTTATAAGTAGCGTACTGCGAGTTGTTGAGGTCGCGCACGTAGTTGAGTACGTCGTCAGCCGTGGGGAGCGAACCAATCGTAGGATAGTTCGTAGCATCGCCGTAGTTCACGAACTGCCCGTCCCACATGGTGCTATAAGGAGCGTAGGCCAGTGAGTCGAGGTTGTAGCGCGAACGATCGCTCTGCGAATACTTGTAACTGATGCTATAACGCGCTTCGGCAAACCAGTTCTTGCCGAGCGGCTCCACGTAGCCCAGGCGAACGCTGGCGTTGTAGTTCTTGCTCGGCGTATTGCTGTACTGATTGAGGAAGCTCGTGGGATTGTCAGTGCGGTTGTAGTTGATGTTCGAGATGGAGAACGAGGTGTTCTCGCTCTTGCTGTAACCGCCGCCGGCACGCAGGGAGATGTTGCGACCGTTGGTGGACAGACGGCGCACAAAGTTAAGGTTGGCACTAACGTTGTGCGACTTTGTGTGACCCAGCGAATAGCGTTGGTTAGTGTTCACCATCATGGCGTAGAGCTCGGGGTTGGCCGTGGCAGCGTTCTCGCGCAGAATGCTGTCGAGCGGACTGAGCATGCCGTCGAGGTTGTAAGGGTTGGCGTTGAACGTGGCAGAGCGCGACGTGCCGTTGTTGTTCTTCTCCGAGTAGCTGTACTGGGGCTGGAAGTTGATGTTCGTCATTGAGTCGGGGTTCCACTCCAAGCGGAAACGCGACGACACGCTTGTACTGTGGTTGGAGTTGTGGCTCGCGCTGTTGCCGAACGAACTTGAACTGCCTGTGTTGAGGAAGGTCTCGCTGTTCGACGTGTTTACTGCGTCGCTGTTCGTGTGATTGTACATCACGTTACCACCGAGTTGCAGGCGACCTGCCTCGCGGCGCTGCTTGCCGTTCTCCCACGAGAAGTCGAGGCCAGCGTTCTTCGTGGCAGTGAGTCCGTTTGAGCCGCCACCGAAGCCGCGAGGTCCGCCAAAGCCTTGGTCGTTGGTGTTGTTCATTGAGCCAAAGGCTGTGACACGTGTGCGGTCGGTGAAACGCGTACCGAAGAAGCGCGTAGAGTAGCGGTCGTGGCTACCGTAGCCAAGGTCAAGGTTAGTTACCCACGACTCGTTGAGTTCGCGTTTGGTGGCAATGTCGAGCACGGTAGTCTCCTCGCCGTCGTCAATGCCCGTCTGCTCGGTGTAGTCGCTCTTCTTGTCGTAAGCCTTAATCTTGCTCACCAGTTCGGTGGGCAGATTCTTCATAGCTGTCTTTGTGTCGCCCTTGAAGAAGTCCTTACCATTGATGAGGAACTCCTGCACCGTCTTGCCGTTCCACTTAATAGTGCCGTCGTCGCTCACCTCCACGCCGGGGAGCTGCTTAACGAGGGCTTCGAGCGTAGAACCCTCAGGCACGCGGTAGGCTGCTGCGCTAAACATCGTGGTGTCGCCCTTTTGCTCAATGCGCGAGGCGGTGGCCGTTACGGTGGCAGTGCCGAGTAGCTTTTCGTTGCTCAGCAGAGTGAGCGTACCGAGTCCCACGGAGTCGGCCTCAGCGGTGAGTTCAACCGTCTTAACCACGGGTTTGTAGCCCACGTAGGATAGTTTCACAAGGTATTTGCCCGCCTCTTTGGCCTGGAGCGTGAAAAAGCCGTTCTCGTCGGTAGTGGCCGACGTAACGGCTGTACTGTCGGTGCGCTGAAGCACCACTGTGGCAAAGTCGACGGCGTTCTTCGTCTTCGCGTCGACGACTGTTCCCGATACGGCATAGCGTTGCGCCAAGGCACTTGCCATGGCCGCTGTGGAGAGCAGGAAGAGCAGTAGGATACGTTTCATATAGGGTCGTGTGATTTGTTTCAAAGGATTAGGCGGCCAGGGAATTGCGCCGGCACACGATATTATAGACGGAAGGCAGCGCATAAGGTTTAACCCCATCGGCACAAATTGGCAAAAAAACGACCGGCGGCGGCCTTTTATCGACGAAAAGAGACGGAAAAGTTGGCACTCGGGGCGAATGTCAGTACTTTTGAGACGTAAAAACGCACACACCGAATGAAAAAGTTAGCCAACTGCATAAGCCGCATCGAGATATCGAGCCTTTGGAGCGGACACAAACACATTGTGTGGAACCTTCGGCCAGACGTAAACGTGCTGAGCGGACACAACGGCGCGGGCAAAAGCACCATCCTGAACCGTCTTATCCAGCACCTGCACTCTCTCCCAGCCACGGGCGACATTATGCCGCAGGGAAAGCTCGGCGTGAAGATAGACTTCGACCCGAGCGACGCTACGGGTATACACTACGACGTGATAAGAAGCTTTGACCGCCGCATGGTGACGGGCGAACCCATTGGCGCGCTCAACGACGCACGCATCGTCACGGAACTCGACTGGCAGCTCTACCTTGTGCAGCGCCGCTACCTGGACTACCAGGTAAACGTAGGCAACCGTATGATTGCCCTGCTCACAAGTGGCGACCCCGAGGCGAAGGACAAGGCAGCCGAGGCGGCGAACATGAAGACGCGCTTTCTCGATATCGTCGATTCGCTCTTTGCAGAAACGGGCAAGCACATCGACCGCCAGAGCAACGAACTCTCATTCGTTCAATACGGCGAGAGTCTTTCGCCCTACTTGCTCTCAAGCGGCGAAAAGCAGGTGCTGCTCATCTTGCTCACCGTGCTAACGGAGGACCGACAGCACTACGTGGTGTTCATGGACGAACCCGAGGCGAGCCTTCACTTTGAGTGGCAGAAGAACCTTATCTCCTTGGTGCGCGAGCTGAACCCCAACGCGCAGATTATACTAACCACGCACTCCCCAGCCCTCATCATGGACGGCTGGGAAGAGGCCGTGACGGAGGTGGGCGATATCACCATGGGGTAACGACAACACACATTATATTATAGGGTCAATACTGGGAGCGCATGAAAGGGCTGAAAGATAACCTCAATTCCTCGTATATCCGCGCAATGAACAGGCTTGGCGGTCGCCATGCCCGGCAGCGTGTGGTGGCGTATGTGGAGAGCTACGACGACGTGTTCTTCTGGCGCAACCTGTTGCAGCCGCTCGAAACGGAACGCGTGTTCTTCGAGGTGATGCTTCCCTCGCGCACGTCGCTCTGCAAGGGGAAGAAGATGGTACTTGCCAATGAGCTGGGCACAAGGCTTGGCCAGTGCATGATAGCCTGCGTAGACGCTGACTACGACTACCTGATGCAAGGCACAACGCCTGCATCGAAGGAGGTGTGCAGCAATCCTTACGTGTTCCACACCTACGTCTACGCCATCGAGAACTTTCAGTGCTACGCCCCAGCCCTGCAAACGGTGTGCGTGATGGCAACGCTCAACGACCACCACCTATTCGACTTCGAACAGTTCCTACGGCAATACTCCGAGGCCGTTTGGCCGCTTTTCGCCTGGAACGTTTGGTGCTACCGCTACGGAAGGTACAAACAGTTCTCCCTGCTCGACTTTTACCACCTGGTACAGGTGACGGACTTCAACCTTCACCATCCCGAGCGCGAGCTGGAACGCATTCGCCACCTGGCCAACGCTAAGGTGAGTCGCCTGCAAAAGCAATACCCTGAGGCGCGCAAGACGTACAAGCCCTTGTGTCAGGAGTTGCTCGAACTGGGACTCACGCCGCAGACTACCTACCTCTACATGCGCGGCCACGACCTCTTCGACGGCGTTGTGATGCCCGTGCTCTCAGCCGTTTGCGAGCAACTGCGGCGCGAACGGGAACGAGAAATAAAACGCCTTGCCGAACACGACACTCAGAGACAGAACGAACTATCGGCCTACCAGCACGCCATGGGCGACATTGCGGAGATGCTGCGTAAGCACACGGCCTATACTGATTGCCCACAGTATCAACAGGTACAGGCAGACCTCCGAAAGCTCATCGCCTCCATTGAAAAATCGCTGACAAGTAATGACACTGAGAATAAAGAACATGGTTTGTCCCCGCTGCATAATGGCGGTGACGGAGCTGCTCGACAAACTGAACCTTACACCCGTGAGCGTGGCCCTCGGGGAGGCACAGATTGAGGAGACGCTTACGGAGGCACAGCTCGACACGTTGCGGACAAGGCTCCGCCAAATAGGTTTTGAACTCATTGAGGACCGGGAGGAACAAGCCATCCAACAGATAAAAAGCGCAGTCATCGCATACGTACGCGCCGATAAGCAACCTGCGGAAGGCCTTGCGGAATATCTATCCCGTACAGCAGAAAGCGACTACGCCTCGCTCAACCGTATGTTCGCCGCTCGCGAGGGACGAACCGTCGAGAAGTTTTTCCTACTCCAACGCATTGAATACGTAAAAGAGCTCATTGAATACGGCGAGCTCACCATAAAGGAGATTGCCTACCGCACGGGCTTTTCGAGCGTTGCGCACCTGTCGCGGCAGTTCAAGCAGCTCACCGGGCTCACCCCCTCAGCCTACAAGCAATGCCAAAGCGCACCGCGCCGCCCCATTGACGGCATATAAATAGGAGACGCCGGGCGTTACGAAGGAGAATGTTCCTCTTAACGACCGGCGTTGTTATATGTTTTTTCCCCGCCCCAGTTGCCGTCCATCGTACGGTTGACATGTGTCCATCGTACGGCGCACATGTGTTCATCGTACGAATAACGTGTGTGCATCGTACGATGGACGCCGACAATCACGGGGCTAAAATTCATTTCTACGCGAGGGGAAAACAAACCAGTTTCATCGGAGTATAATCCCCCCAAAGAGGACGCAGGGCGTTACGGGGAGGACTTTCCTCGTAACGCCCTGCGCATTTTGTTCAGGGGATGCCGCATGCGGCACGTATAATTTGCTACTTGATGAGTTCTTCAAGCTTCTTAGCCACGCCCTCTGCGCCAAGGCCGCTGGCTACAATCTTGCCGTCGGGACCGATAAGCAAGGTGGCGGGAATGGCGTTGATGCCGTAAGTACGGCCTGCCACGCTGTCCCAACCTTTGAGGTCGGAAAGGTGGTGCCAGGGCAGAGCGAGTTTGTCAATAGCTCCCTTCCAGGCAGCCTTGTCACTGTCAAACGATAGGCCAACAATGTCGAAGCCCTTGTCCTTGTACTTTTCGTAGAGTGCCTTCACGGCTGGCATAGACTGGCGGCAAGGACCACACCACGATGCCCAAAAGTCAATGAGTACGTATTTACCATTACCTACATACTCAGAGAGCTTGTGAGCATTGCCGTCAACGTCGGCCAGGTCAAGGTCGGTAAACTGCGTACCGGGGAGCTGACGCTTCCAGCCCTCAATGCTTTTCTTCACGCGGCCCATGATGGCTGTGTTCATATATGCGGGATTTCCCTCCTCGGCAAGGCTTATCACGTCGGCCTTGTCCATCATGGAGGCTACCTGGGAAAGGAACAACGCAGGGAACTTCATCGTCTTGTTCTCGCGGCAGCATTGCTTTGTGAAGTCGAGAATTTTCGTCTCGCACTCCTCCATGCCCTTCTCAATGCGTTCCATCACGGAGTCGGGTACTTCCTTGCCCGCCTTGCGGTAGTCGTAATATTCGGAGCTGAGGGCGCGTTCGCGCTGCATATAGGGGAAGAACCGGTTGGTCCAGGCCGTCAGCGAGTCGTTTTCGGCCGTACCGGTTGAGGTGTCTTTGTCGAAGTCTACAACGACGTCACCGTCGAGTATCACGCCCGTACCCTTGTAGCTGTCGGCAATGACGTAGGCAAAAATATTCTCACCAGCTTCACCAGAAATGAGGAACTTGCCGTTCACCACGTCAACGCTGTCGGGACGCTGCTGGGCGCCGTAGCGTTGCAGGTAGACCTTCTTCGTACCCTCGGGTACGTTGCCCGAAACGGTGAACTTCTGCGCCATAGCCGGCACAGCGAGCATGGCACAAAGTGCCAAAGCGTATGTTTTCATGCTTTAATTGTTTATGTTGTGCTACTTATAGGAAACGCTCCCCGCCGTAGGCCTCACGAGGCGTCCAAGCAAGGCCGCGAGATTGGCGTTTTCAGGCGGCAAAGCTAAACATTTTCAGCTAAAATGCTTACTTTTGCGGCATAATAAAGCACAAACGACACACTCACCACGTAATGGAAAAAAGTGATAGCGTTGTAATTATTCCTACTTACAACGAGAAAGAGAACATTGAGAACATAATCCGCGCCGTTCTTGCCCTGCCTGAACACGCCTTTCACATCCTTGTTATCGACGACGGCTCGCCCGATGGCACAGCCGACATCGTGAAGGGCCTGATGGCGGACGAGTTTAAGCACGAGGTTCATCTGGTTCAGCGCACAGGAAAGCTCGGCCTGGGTACGGCTTATATTGCAGGCTTCAAATGGGCTTTGGAACACGGCTACGAATACATCTTTGAGATGGACGCCGACTTTAGCCACGCCCCCAAGGACTTGCCTCGCCTCTACGATGCTTGCGCCAAGGAAGGCTACGACGTGGCCGTAGGCTCGCGCTACGTGAGTGGCGTGAACGTGGTGAACTGGCCCATGGGCCGCGTGCTGATGAGCTACTATGCCTCGAAGTACGTGCGCACAGTGACGGGCGTGCCTCTCCACGACACCACGGCGGGCTTTGTTTGCTACCGCCGCAAGGTACTCGAAACGATCGACCTCGATGCTATCCGTTTCAAGGGCTATGCCTTCCAGATTGAGATGAAGTTTACGGCCTACAAGCTCGGCTTCAAGATTAAGGAAGTACCCGTCGTGTTCGTCAACCGCGAACTCGGCACGAGCAAGATGAGTGGCGGCATCTTCGGCGAAGCCCTCTTCGGCGTGGTGCGCCTGCGTTGGGCTGCCATGACCGGAGGCATCAAGCCCGCCACAAAATAAGGGCGACGGACTTCCGCCGCACAGAGAAACACAAAGGCACATATAAAGCACAAGCAGAAATGCACTTTCGTATTCAGATAAAGAACGCGGTTATCGTCAACGAGGGAGAGCAGTTTCTTGGCACCCTCGTCATTGACGACGAACGAATAGACGAGATTATCCGTGGGGCAGACGCGTCGCCCCTGATCCCCGTAGACGAAACGATTGACGGCACAGGTTGCTACATTCTGCCGGGCGTAATTGACGACCACGTGCACTTTCGCGACCCAGGGCTGACGGCTAAGGGCGACTTCTGCTCCGAGAGCCGTGCAGCAGCTGCCGGCGGCGTGACAACGGTGTTCGACATGCCCAACTGCAACCCGCAGACCACCACGGAGGAGGCCTTTGCTCAGAAGTGGCAGATTGCGGCCTCGAAGAGCGTAGTGAACTACGGTTTCCTCTTCGGCGCGACGGCTGGCAATGCCTACGAACTGGGCAGCCTTAACCCGCGCAAGGTGGCAGGCATCAAGCTGTTCATGGGCTCGTCTACTGGCAATATGTTGGTGGACAACGAGCGGGCTTTGCGCGCCATCTTTGAGAATGCCAAACTCCCCGTTATGGCTCACTGCGAGGACTCGAAGCTGATCGACGCCAACATGCTTGAAGCACAAAAGGCCTACGGCAGCGACCCCGACGTGAAGCACCACGCTGAAATACGCAGCGAAGAAGCCTGCTACCGCTCCACCTCACTGGCCGTGAAGTTGGCACGCGAGGCTGGCGCAAGGCTCCACGTGGCGCATATATCAACGGCTCGCGAGCTGGAACTCTTTGAGAGCGACGACAAGCAGATAACCGCCGAGGCATGCGTGGGACATCTGCTCTTCTGCGACGAAGACTATGCCCGCCTGGGCGCACGTATCAAAGTGAACCCCGCTATTAAGACTGCGGCAGACCGCCAAGCTCTGCGCGAAGCCCTGAACAACGGAAAGATACTGACCATCGGCACCGACCATGCGCCGCACCGCCTGAGCGAAAAGATGGGCGGTTGCGCAAAAGCCGCATCGGGCATGCCCATCATCCAGTTCTCGCTCGTATCGATGCTTGAACTGGTGGACAAAGGCGTACTTACGTTGGAGCGGCTCGTGACGCTGATGTGCCACAACCCGGCTGAACTGTTCCAGATAGAGAACCGCGGCTACATTCGCGAAGGCTACAAGGCCGACCTCGTGATGGTACGCCCACACGTTCCTTGGACACTCACGCCCAACCGCATACAGAGCAAGTGTAACTGGAGTCCGCTCGAAGGACACGTGTTCCACTGGCGCGTAGAACGCACCTTCTGCAACGGCTTCCCCATCTTCAACCGCGGCCACGTGACCGACGAGAAATTCCGCGGGCAGGCCGTCTGCTACAATCGCTGATACACCATATTATATATAGGTACTCGCCGCCCCGACAACGGCGTCACCCCGAACACATTTCATGCTGTACAAAATCTATCAACTGTTCATCGCCCTTCCCATTATCCTTGTGGCAACCGTGCTCACTGCCTTCGTGACCATCGTTGGCGGCCTGTTCAACGCGCACGTGTTTGGCTACTATCCGGGAAAGCTGTGGTCTATGCTCATCTGCCGCGTGCTTCTGTTGCCTATCAAGGTAGAAGGCAGGGAAAACATAGACCACAAGCAGAGCTACGTGTTCGTGGCTAACCACCAGGGACCGATGGACATCTTCCTTATCTACGGTTTCCTTGGGCGCAACTTCAAATGGATGATGAAGAAGGCGCTGCGCAAAATGCCGCTCGTGGGCTACGCCTGCGAAAAGGCTCGCCACATCTTCGTGGACAAGTCCGGGCCGAAGGCAATTAAGGACACCATTGAGAAGGCTCGCGCCACCTTGCAGGGAGGCACGTCGCTCGTGGTATTCCCCGAGGGAGCACGCACGTTTACGGGGCACATGGGGGTGTTTCGTAAGGGAGCTTTCCAACTGGCTGACGACCTGCAACTGCCCGTTGTGCCAGTGACAATCGACGGCTCGTTCGACGTACTTACGCGCATGGCTGGCATCGACTTTGTTCACCGCCACCGCATGCGCCTTGTCATTCACAAGCCCATCTATCCCACCTCGCACAGCAGCGAGGACATCAAGCAAACTATGGAGGAGTCGTACCGCATCATTATGGCGGCTCTCCCCGAAAAATACCAGGGATACGTCAAGAACGACGACCAATAAGGTATCACGAATTAACAAAGAAACATACAAAGCAAAACAATAATCACTCAACATGGATAATCAACTGATTGCTCAGTGCGAGCAAGTGGCTAACGAATGGCTCAACTCGAGCTGCTACGACGAAGAAACAAAGAAGGCTGTAAAGGCTATGGTCGAGAACAGCGACAAGACGGAGCTCATCGACTCTTTCTATAAGACGCTCGAATTTGGTACGGGCGGTCTGCGCGGCATCATGGGCCCCGGCACCAACCGCATGAACATCTACACCGTGGGTGCTGCTACGCAGGGCCTCTCGAACTACCTGAACCTGAACTTCAAGGACCGCGACGAAATTAGCGTGGTGGTAGGTCACGACTGCCGCAACAACAGCCGCCTCTTTGCCGAAACGGCTGCCAACATCTTCTCAGCCAATGGCATAAAGGTGTACCTCTTTGAGGACATGCGCCCCACCCCTGAAATGTCGTTCGCTATCCGTCACCTCGGTTGCCAGAGCGGTATTATTCTCACCGCCAGCCACAACCCCAAGGAATACAACGGATACAAGGCATACTGGGACGATGGCGCACAGGTGCTCGCTCCGCACGACACGGGCATCATCGCCGAAGTGAACAAGGTAAAGGTGGAGGACATCAAGTTTGAGGGTCGCCCCGAACTCATCCAGATAATTGGTAAGGACATTGACAAGATCTACCTTGACAAGGTGCACAGCCTTAGCATCGATCCCGAATGCATCAAGCGTCAGAAGGACTTGAAGATTGTCTACACGCCGCTCCACGGCACAGGCATGATGCTCATCCCCGACTCGCTGAAGCTCTGGGGCTTTGAGAACGTACACTGCGTGCCCGAACAGATGGTGAAGGACGGAAACTTCCCCACCGTGAAGAGTCCGAACCCCGAAAACGGCGAGGCACTCACCATGGCTCTCAACCTGGCCAAGAGCATCGACGCCGACATCGTGATGGCATCCGACCCCGACGCTGACCGCGTGGGCATGGCTTGCAAGAACGACAAGGGCGAATGGGTACTCGTGGACGGCAACCAGACGTGCATGATCTTCCTCTACTACATCATCATGAACCGCAAGGCTCAGGGAAAGATGCAGCCCAACGACTTCATCGTTAAGACGATTGTGACCACCGAGCTCATTAAGTCTATCGCCGACAAGAACAACATTAAGATGTTCGACTGCTACACGGGCTTCAAGTGGATTGCTCGTTTGGTTCGTCTCAACGAAGGCAAAATGCAGTACATCGGTGGTGGCGAAGAGAGCTACGGCTTCATGGCCGAGGACTTCTGCCGCGACAAGGACGCTGTGTCTGCCTGCTCGCTCCTCGCAGAGATTTGCGCTTGGGCTAAGGACCAGGGCAAGACGCTCTACGACGTGCTGATGGAGATCTACGTAGAATACGGTTTGGCTGTGAACAAGACCATCAACGTAGTGAAGCCGGGCAAGACGGGCGCCGACGAGATTAAGGCTATGATGGAGAATTTCCGCAAGAATCCCCCCACGGAGATTGCAGGTTCGAAGGTTGTTTGCACCAAGGACTACGAGGTTCTCAAAGAATTCGACGCTGCTGGCAACGCCAAGGATCTTGACAAATACGACTTCCCCGAAAAGAGCAACGTGCTTCAGTGGTACACGGAGGACGGCACCAAGGTGAGCGTACGTCCCTCGGGCACGGAGCCGAAGATTAAGTTCTACATCGAGGTGAAGGGCGAGATGCACTGCCCCAAATGCTACGTGGGCGCAGTGGCCGACGCACAGGAGAAGATCGCTGCCGTCACCAAGAGCCTGGGCCTCTAAGCCGGAAAACTTACCAAGACGCATGACGTTTGCTCTGCGGCGTGATAATCGCACAGCAAAACGGCATCCACATAAATTTTACTGTTACAAGGCGGAGGAGTACGGCTTCTCCGCCTTTTTCAATACGCTATCATGACATATTACTTCCTGTTCTGCCAGGACGAGCTATTGCTCACGGCAGACAACCTTGTACCTACGGGCGACGTGTCCCCCATTCCCCTCGAACCCTGGCAACAGCTGCACCGCCTGCCCTCGCTCAACGGCTGCGAGTGTCGCACGGCCCGGCTCGAAACGCCCTACACCGGCGACGGCTACAAGATGATGCCCCTCCGAGCCTCGTTCGACGTGCTTCCGACCGACGTGTACGCCATGGCGGGTAAGGCACGCGAAATTCTTTATTGGGACCAAAACACGCACTTCTGCGGTGTATGCGGTGCGCCGATGAAACTTCATACCGACATATCTAAACGCTGCACAAACTGCGGCAAGGAGGTGTGGCCCTCGCTTGCCACGGCAATCATCGTGGCCGTGACGCGCAACGACAACAACGAGATTCTCCTTGTACAGAGCAAGAAGTTCAAGAAGGACTACCTGGGTTTGGTGGCTGGCTTTGTGGAAACGGGCGAAACGCTTGAGGAATGCCTTCGCCGCGAAGTGATGGAGGAGACGAACGTACGAGTGAAGAACATCTGCTACCTTGCCTCGCAGCCCTGGCCCTACCCCAGCGGCCTGATGGTGGGCTTCATGGCGGAGTACGACGGCGGCGAACTGTCGCTGCAACGCTCTGAGCTGAACAAGGGCGGATGGTACAGCCGTGACAATATGCCGGCAATCCCCGGCGAGGTCAGTCTGGCGCGACGCATCATCGACCACTGGCTCGCAATGAAGAAATAAGGTCTGCGCCGTGCAAGGTTTGAGGCAGCAGCAAGTTATTAGGACAGTACGAGCACTCAGCAAAGAATTGACGCACGAATAGGAAACACCCCGTGACCGAAGAACAACTCTCGATCCGCCTGAAACAGGGCGACAACATGGCACGCAAGGCGTTGTACGAACGCTTTGCAGGGAGATTGTTGGCTCTTTGCTACCGCTACGTAGGCAATCGCGAGGAAGCGGAGGACGTGATGCACGACGCATTTATCCAGGTGTTTGAGCGCATCGACAAGTTCCACTACAAGGGCGAGGGCTCGCTCGCGGCTTGGCTCACAAGGGTTTTCACAAACTACTCGTTGTCGTACCTGAGTCGCACGCGCAAATTTGTGACAGATGATGCCGAGGCCATCCCCGACATGGCGGACGACGACCCACCGCCACCACAGATTGACACCCGCGAGATTATGCGACTCATCGCCGAACTGCCCACGGGCTACCGAACGGTGATCAACCTTTACCTCATAGAGGGGTGGAGCCACGCGGAGATAGCGGCGGAACTGCACATCAAGGAGAGCACCTCCGCCTCGCAGTATCTCCGAGCTAAGAAATTGCTGCAACAAAAGATTACGGACTACCTCAAACTGCACGACCAATGAAGAACTTAACAGACTGGGAAAACGACCTCCGCCACCGACTGGGCAGCGCGGAGGAGGAAGTGCCTTCATTGGGCTGGGAAAAACTCATGGAGCGCATGGCCGCCAGCGGTACGTCGGAGCCGCTCACCCACTCCACCGACACCCGCAAAAAAACTTTCGCCCTTCGCCTCCTGAGAATTGCCGCTCCGCTCACTGCCGCTGCGGCTTGCGTGGCCGTGTCGTTTATATTCTTCCGAAACAACGAGGAAAATTTGAGCAAACAGGTGGCTAAAGTTAGTCAAACCGCTTCGCCATCCGTCACTGCCCCAGTACAAACGACGCACCCCTTGGATACAGAAAAGAAATTGGCAGAAAGTTCCTCTGTCCGCAAGCTTTCTGCCCAAATCTCCGAGGCAACTACTTGCGCACCGCAGCAAACGTCCTTGCACATCGACAATGTAAACGAAGCCTCCGTAGCTACAACTGCCGAAGTGCCCGAGGCGGCGGTGGAAGTACAAGACAAAAAAAAGGCGGACTTACCTGAGAACAAAGTAAGTCCGACTTCAACAGTTCAACAAAAGGTATCGCACACGTTCGCCCTTGCCGGTATGAACCAAGCTCGCAGCAACCGCACGAGTCATACGCCGTCAGTCAGTCTATATTCTACGGCGGGGAGCAATTCCAGCACCTCGCAAGCCGGCTACCTGATGGTTGCCGCCGCAGAACCAGTGCTGAAAGAGGAAAGCGGCGCAGCCGTTCCGAACGATGCGGTGGGAGCCGTGGTGCAAAGCAACCTCAACCAATATGCCGACAGCCGCGTAAAACACAAAATGCCGGTGAAGGTAGGTCTCTCGCTTGAAATTCCCCTCACTTCCCGTCTGTCGCTCCATACTGGCGTGGACTACACGCGTCTGTCGTCGGAAATCATCTCGGGCACGAGCGGCGCATTCTACCAAACGGACCAAACGCTTCACTACATCGGCGTGCCAGTGGGCGTAAGCTATGCATTTCTCCAAACTCGCCACGTCACGCTCTACGGCTCTGCTGGCGTGGAACTCCAAAAGTGCGTCAAGGGCGTACAAACGACGGACTTCAACGCGAACAACGCATTCAAGGCCACGGTGGAGACGACGGAAAAAATCGGGAAGTCGGTGTGGCAGTCCTCTGCCAACGTCAGCGCAGGCGTTCAGTGGAACATTGTCCCCTCAGTGGGAATCTACGCCGAACCGGGCGTAAGTTATTACCCCTCCGACGGGAGTTCACTGCTCACCGTTTGGCGCGACAAACCGTGGCAGTTCTCCTTGCAGTTTGGCCTGCGTTTGTCGCCCTTCAACTCCAAGAAGTAGTCCTTTAACATCCCAGCATGGCAGCGTAAATGCCGAACGCCTCGCGAATCTCGCTCACGCGGATAAATTCCTCCGCCGTGTGTGACCGAGACGATTCGCCAGGGCCCATCTTAAACGACGGGAAGCGCATCAAGGCCTGGTCGCTCAACGTGGGCGAACCGAATGGCTGTCGCCCAGCCTGTACGGCGCGCTGCACGAGGGGGTGATCGAGGGGAATGCTCGACGAATGAAGGCGGGTGGAACGCGGCTGTACTTCGCACCGCACGTGCTGACGCACTGTTTCAAGTATCTCCTCGTTCGTATAACACTCGTTTGCCCGCACGTCAACCACAAACGTGCAGGTGTCTGGCACAACGTTGTGCTGCGTACCTGCCTGCACCATCGTTACGCTCATCTTTACGGGACCGAGCAGCGGGCTTTCTTTTTCAAAGCGATACGTGCGAAACCATTCCATGTCGGGCAGGGCTTCGTAGATGGCATTGATTCCTTCGTTGCGCGCGGCGTGTCCAGATTTGCCCCGACTTGTACAATCAAATACCATCAAACCTTTTTCTGCCACTGCGGGCTGCATCCCTGTTGGTTCACCAACGAGTGCCACGTCAATCTTGGGCAACAGCGGCAAGGCGGCTTCTATGCCGTTCTTCCCCGACACTTCCTCCTCTGCCGAGGCAAGGAATACCAGGCGGTAGGGCAAGTCAGCGCCCCTCAGTGCGAGGAAAAGGTGCATGAGCGTGACAAGTCCGCCGCCACAATCGTTGCTGCCCAGCCCATAGAGCGTGTCGCCCTCCAACGATGGGGTGAAAGGGTCGTGTTGCCACGTGGCAGCCGGCTTCACCGTGTCAATGTGGGCATTCAGCAGCAGCACGGGTTTGGCGGCGTTGCTTTCGTCTACGGATTGCTCGCACCATATATTATTAAGGTGTCGTTTGGGCTGCGCTCCCTTGCTTTCCAGGTAGGCAAACAGGTAGTCGGCGGCCGCCTTCTCGTCTCGGCTCACCGAGGGGATAGCAATAAGATGCTGCAGCGTGTCCACTGCAGCATCTGTAAGTGCGTTGAAATCCAACATTTCCGTATTAGGATCGTTTGTGTAAGGGGGTTACGCGTCAATGCGGCGAATCATTTCGCGGAAGATATCGGCCATGAGGGGCTGCACGGCATTGGCTGCACGCTGCACCTCTTCGTGA
Source organism: uncultured Oscillospiraceae bacterium (assembly GCA_963655595.1). GTDB lineage: Bacteria > Bacteroidota > Bacteroidia > Bacteroidales > Bacteroidaceae > Alloprevotella. Next base: position 8,147 of record CAVKGN010000004.1, on the reverse strand, counting down.
CTCACTTCCACGATCTTGCCGTCAACGCCCAGGTCGGTGATGATGCTCACACCAAACACGCGGATACCGCAGTGGCGGGCTACGATTACCTCAGGCACGGTGGACATTCCCACAGCATCGGCGCCAAACGTGCGATACATGCGGTACTCAGCCGGAGTTTCGTAGGTGGGACCTTGCGTAGCGAGGTAAACGCCCTCAACCGTGTGGATGCCCTTGTCCTTGGCTATACCGCGAGCCATGTCGAGCAACTCGTGGTCGTAGGGCTCGTGCATATCCGGGAAACGCGGGCCAGTGGGGAAGTTCGGGCCGTGCAGGGGATGTTCGGGCAGGAAGTTGATGTGGTCCGTGATGAGCATAAGGTCGCCAATCTCAAAGTCGGGATTTACGCCACCAGCAGCATTGCTCACAAAGAGCGTCTTGATGCCAAGTTCGTACATTACGCGTACGGGGAACGTCACTTGTTTCATGTCGTAGCCCTCATAGAAGTGGAAACGTCCTTCGAGTGCCATCACGTCCTTGCCGCCCAGGCGGCCGAAGATGAGTTGGCCGCTGTGGCCTTCCACGGTGCTCACGGGGAAGTTGGGGATGTCCTTGTAGGGGAACACGTCTACTTTCTCAATCTCTGCGGCAAGGTGGCCAAGGCCCGTACCTAACACGATGGCCGTAGCAGGCCGCATCTTTGTGTGCGCCTCAATCCAGGCGGCTGTTTCTTTTATTTGCTCTAACATAGTCTATTATTATTTTGTTGAACGACAACGAGTTGTGCACATCGGGCTCTATTTCCACTCGAATGGGCTGCACCACCATGTTGTCGCATATATTATTGTCTAAGAGGGGGTATATTTCGCGCAGGCGGCTGATGTCTTTTTGGGTAGTCACGGCCAGCGTTCCACCAACGTCTTTCCACAGTCGGTTGATGCGTTCGGCATCCGCGCTGGTGAAATTGTGATGGTCGCGAAACTCTGCCAATGTGACCGTTGCGCCACATTCTTGCAAGTAGTCCACAAGCGGCTGCGGGTTGGCAATACCTGCAATGAGCAACACGCTTTGACCGGTTAAACGGGGCTGTTCTGCACTTTTCGCCTCCTCGGCATATTGCGGGCAGCCGTAGCTTATCTTACTATAGAAGAGGCTCTGGCCATCCTGTTTAGGCAGGAAAGGACGTTCACTCCCCGTGCATTTTGTCACCACCAGTACATCGGCTCGCGTTGCCGCCGAACGCGGTTCACGAAGCCGCCCCCAGGGCAATAGGTGATCGTGGGTGTAGAGGCGGTGTGCGTCGGTGAGCAGAATGCTTAGCCCTGGCTTTACATAGCGATGCTGAAAGGCGTCATCGAGAACCACCACGTCCACTTCGGGACCGAGTTTCTCAAGTTGCTCCATGCCAACGACTCTCTTCTCGCAAACGGCCACGGTGGCAAAGGGGCAGTTCTGCATCACCTGAAAAGGTTCGTCGCCCACATCTGCCGCGGTGTGCCGCCCACGTTCAGCCAACACGAAACCTCTAGTCCGCCTGCCGTAACCGCGTGAGAGCATGGCCACGTTGTAACCCTCCTCGTGCAACAGGCGCAGGATATACTCCACATGGGGCGTCTTTCCCGTACCGCCAACTGCGAGGTTGCCCACGCAAATAGTGGGTGTGGCAAAGCTACGTTGCTTCAGGACGCCCACATCGAAAAGCCACGACCGCGTACTTGCCACTGCGTGCCACACGAGCGACAGAGGCAGGGTAAGGGGCGTAAGCAGCGAGAGGCTATTCATGGCTTTACGAAAGGGATGTCCAGAGTTTACTTAAAGCGTTACTTGAAGTTTGGCACGAAGTACATTCTTGCTTGCACGTAGCTCTTGGGATCGAGTCCGTTGAGCGAGCGCACGAAGCGCAAGGGGGCATAATATTCGCCCAGAACGGTTTGCAGGCGTTCTTCCATGTAGTCGCGCTTCACGGTGCTATCAAGGAACTGGTCAATCCACGAGGCCTTGTCTGGAGCAGACGTCACGCAGTATTTGGTGAGTTTGGCGCGCTTGGCAGCCTCTGCCACAGCGTCGTTGAGCGTACCTAGTTTGTCGACCAACTTAATGGAGAGGGCTTGTTCGCCCGTCCACACGCGGCCCTGACCTATCTTGTCTACCTGGTCAGTGGTGAGGTTACGACCCGCAGCCACGCGACTGATAAACTGCTTATAGCCGCGGTTTACGTGGGCTTGCAGGGCGGCAGACTCATCGGCGTTGAACGGACGAGCCATTGAACCGAGAGCAGCCGATTTGTTCGTCTTCACCTCGTCGAAGTGCAGACCGAGTTTTTCTGTGAGCAGGCCAGATAAGTCGGGCACCATGCCAAAGATGCCGATGCTGCCCGTGAGAGTGGTCGGTTCGGCGACAATATAGTCAGCACCGCACGACATATAATAACCGCCCGAGGCTGCCAGTCCGCCCATCGACACGACAACGGGCTTCTTCTTTTTCAGGAGTTCCACAGCGCGCCACATCTGTTCCGAAGCGTAGGCACTGCCGCCGCCCGAATTCACGCGGATAACTACCGCTTTTACATCGTCGTCGTTGGCAAGTTTGTCAAGGTCTTCAACCACCTTCTGGCCAACTATCTGCGGGGTATTTTGGGCGAGATTCGTGGTGGCAGGCTCGTCTACAATGTCGCCCTCGGCGTAATATACAGCTACTTTGTCGCCGCTGGTTTTTTCCTCCACAATCTTCGCGAGTTCGGAGGGCTCAATGAGGTTTACCTTCTCCGTCTTGCTGTGCTTGCGCAACAGGTCGCGCACCTCGTCGGCGTAGCAAAGTTGGTCGGCCAGGTGGGCACTGATGTAATCCTTGCTCTCGGCAAATACCATGTATTTATCGGCCAATGCGTTCAGGCTGTCCACGGAAACGCCGCGCGAGGCCGACACGTCCTTGGCAATGTTGCCCCACAAACTGCCCAGACAAGCGGAGAGCTGTTCGCGGTTTGCGTCGCTCATTCCCGTAAGTATGAAGGGCTCAACGGCACTCTTGTATGTGCCCACCTTGAACACCTGCATCTTCACGCCTACCTTTTTGAGCAGGTCAGTGTAGAATATGGGCTGCGAGGCAAGACCCTTCCAATCAATCATGCCGTCGGGGTTTACCAGCACCTTGTCCGCCGTAGAGGCCAAATAATAAGTTCCCTGAGTGTACACGTCGGCATAAGCGAGTACGAACTTCTTGCTCGTCTTGAAGTCAACGAGTGCCTTACGAAGTTCCTGCAAGGTTGCCACGTCGGCCGAAAGGGCGCCGCCTTCTATGTATATGCCGCTGATGTCCTTGTTTGTCTTCGCCTCCTTGATGGCTTTCAGCAGGTCGTCGAGCCCCTGCTTCTTCACGGCGTTGTTGCCGAGCATTTCGGCAAACGGATTAGGCGTGCTGCGTTCCTCAATGATACCGCTGAGGTCAAGGTGTAGCACACTGCCTTCCTTCACGTTGGGTTTGCTTTCGCCGCTGGCAACAATGGCGCCAAGCGTGATAAGGCCGAACAGGGCGCACACAGCACTTACGACCACAATGCCCACAACAGTGGCAAGCACGTATTTCCAAAATTGCTTCATTGATAGAATTGTTTTCTTCTGAGTTTATAAATCTTTGTACACCACGGTTTTCCAATATTCCATTTACAGGAAAGCAAAAAGCGTAGATAGAATCGTTTATGTGGCTACTAAAATGTCCTACAAGTCAATCTCTACCTCTACGGGGCAATGGTCGGAACCGTATATTTCGGTATGAATCTTTGCCCCCCGGAGTCGTTCTTCGAGCGCTTGCGACACGAGGAAATAGTCGATACGCCAACCAGAGTTCTTCTCACGGGCGTGGAAGCGGTACGACCACCAGGAGTATACGCCCTCTTGTGTGGGGTTGAAATAGCGATAGGTATCGATGAATCCAGCTTCGAGGAGCTGCGAGAACTTACCGCGCTCTTCGTCGGTGAAACCGGCGTTTTTTCGGTTCGTCTTCGGATTTTTCAGGTCTATCTCTTGGTGCGCCACGTTCAGGTCGCCGCACACCACGACGGGCTTCTTAGCGGACAGACTTACGAGGTAAGCGCGAAAAGCATCCTCCCACTCCATGCGGTAGTCAAGCCTGCGCAAGCCGTCCTGCGAGTTGGGGGTATAGACCGTCACGAGGTAAAAGGTGGGCATCTCTACGGTGATGACGCGCCCCTCGTGGTCGTGCTGCTCTTCGCCTATGCCGTAGCTCACACTGAGCGGCTCGTGGCGGGTAAAGACGGCAGTACCAGAGTAGCCCTTCTTCTCCGCCGAACACCAGTAGGAGCGGTAGCCCTCAAAGGCGAGGTCGAGTTGGTGGGGCTGCATCTTCGTCTCCTGCAAGCAGAAGAAGTCGGCATCGAGTGCCTCGAAACTTTCGCAAAAGCCCTTGCCCACACAGGCTCGCAGACCGTTGACGTTCCAGGATATGAATTTCATTCGCGTTTTGTTTCGGCTATTATTAATAGGGAGACGTACCTGAGTACATCCCCGCTTGCATTTTACGCTTTTGCGAAGATAACAAGAACTATTGGAACGAGACGGCGTTTGCGGCATTTTTCGTAACTTTGCGCCAACCCAACCCGAAGAATACCCCATGAAATATACACTACTCGCCATACTGCTTCTATGCCTCTGCACGCTGACGGCAGCTGGCCAACCTCAATACGAATTTGACAGCACCACCGCCGAACTGGGCACGGTGTTGTGGCACACGCCACGCACAGCCACGTTTAAGGTAACGAACAAGAGCACGCGCGACCTTGTGTTGACGAACGTGCGTACCGACTGCGGCTGCACGGGTGCGCAGTGGACCACTACGCCCATCGCCCCGGGGGCAACGGGTACGGTCAAGGCTACTTACGATGCGGAGATGCTGGGACACTTCCGCAAGGGGGTTGCCGTATATACCAACCTGAGCGACGAACCGCAATACCTGTATGTAGTGGGCGTGGTTTCAGCAACTACAGAGGAGCCGACGGCGGAATTTCCCTGCAAGATGGGCGAATATTTCCTCAGTACGGACGACGTGGAGTTCGACGACGTGAACCGCGGCGACCGTCCCGAGTTTGCGCTCACCATTCTCAACTCGAGCAAGCAGTCGTTCCGCCCCGAGCTGATGCACCTGCCAAAATACCTCACGGCGCACGCCGATCCTGAGATAATTCGCCCGGGCCGCACAGGCCGTCTGGTGCTGACGCTCAACAGCGACGCACTGCCCGCAATGGGACTGACGCAGACAAGCGTGTACCTGAGCCGTTTCATGGGAGACAAGGTGAACAAGGAGACGGAGATCAACGTGTCTGCCACGCTTCTGCCCGACTTCATCGACACGCCCTCGCAGCACGAGCTCTCGCCCACGGCCGTCCTGGACAGTACGCACATCACGCTGCCGCCGCTCGGCAAAAAGAAGAAGGTAACTGGTCAGCTAGCCCTGCGCAACACGGGCAAAACGCCCCTACTCATCAAGGCCTTGCAGGTGTACAATCCCGGCCTGGGCGTAAGTATTGGCAAGCGACGCATCGATCCGGGCGACGAGGAGAAAATTAAGATCACCGTCAACACAACGACTAACTATTTCAAGGGGCGTCGACGCATTCTGCTCATAACCAATGACCCCGACAACCCCAAAATCGTCATTGACGTGACGGCACAGAAATAAATCTGCCCACATTGGCGCAATTGCCCGGCATTTCCACTTTCGGAGATGCCGGGCAATTGCGTTTTGTATATCTCCCCGCGCGCCTTTCCTCAAAGAACCGTGCAACGCCCCGCGGAGTAGGGCTAACAACCCCGCGGGTAGTCGCCACTACCCCGCGGGGTATTTCTGCAAACCCGCGGGTACTTTTCCGAAAAACAATTCTCAAGGATTTTCCGTGTCTGACGTCATTTGCAACACTGGCATTTTTTCACAAAACAGGCGATTAATCTTACATAATGGTCAGCAAAGCACCCATTAAACGAGCATTTTCACAGCAGGCGAGACGCGCCCGACTGACAAAATAGGACAAAATTGCGCCTGTTTGGCACGAATGAACATTGGCACGTTATTTGTATAACCTCAAAACAGAGCAATACAAAATCAAATACACCTTATTATATTATGCAAAAGGGCAATATTGGAATAACCACCGAGAACATTTTCCCGGTTATCAAAAAATTTCTTTACAGTGACCACGAAATTTTCCTGCGTGAGATAGTGAGCAACGCAGTTGACGCCACACAAAAACTGAAAACGCTCTCGATGAAGGGCGACTTCAAGGGCGAGCTTGGTGACCTGACCGTGCACGTGTCGGTCGACAAGGAGGCGAAGACACTCACCATCAGCGACCGCGGTATCGGTATGACAGCCGAGGAAATCGACAAATACATCAACCAGATTGCCTTCTCGGGCGCAAACGATTTCTTGGAGAAGTACAAGGACGATGCCTCGGCCATCATTGGCCACTTCGGCCTTGGCTTCTACTCAGCCTTCATGGTAGCCGACCGGGTGGACATCATAACCCTTAGCCACCGCGAGGGCGCACAGGCCGTAAAGTGGACGTGCGACGGTTCGCCGGCATTCGAAATCGACGAGTGCGAAAAGGCCGACCGCGGCACAGACATCGTGCTCCACATCTCCGACGACTGCCAGGAGTTCCTCGAAAAGAACAAAGTGCAGGAACTGCTCACAAAGTACTGCCGCTTCTTGCCCGTGCCCATCGCCTTCGGCAAGAAGACGGAATGGAAGGACGGTAAGCAGGTGGACACCGACGAGGACAACATCGTAAACGACACCAACCCGCTCTGGACAAAAACGCCCTCCACGCTCAAGGACGAGGACTACAAGAAGTTTTACCGCGAGCTCTACCCCATGGCTGACGAGCCGCTCTTCTGGATACACCTCAACGTGGACTACCCGTTCAACCTCACGGGTGTGCTCTACTTCCCGCGCATCAAGAACAACATCGATATTCACCGCAACAAGATTCAGCTCTACTGCAACCAGGTGTTCGTAACTGATCAGGTGGAGAACATTGTTCCTGACTTCCTCACGCTGCTCCACGGCGTGATTGACTCACCAGACATCCCCCTCAACGTGAGCCGCAGCTACTTGCAGAGCGATGCCAACGTGAAGAAGATATCCTCGTACATCACGAAGAAGGTGAGCGACCGCTTGCAGTCTATCTTCAAGACCGACCGCAAGGACTTTGAACAGAAGTGGGACGACCTGAAACTCTTCATCCACTACGGCATGCTCTCAGAGGAGGACTTCTACGACAAGGCAAAGAACTACGCCCTGTTCAAGGACGTGGACGGCAAATACTTCACCTACGAGGAATACGCTGCCCTGATCAAGGACCAGCAGACCGACAAGGACGGCAACCTCATCTACCTCTACGCCACCAACAAGGACGAGCAGTACAGCTACATCGAAACGGCAAAGGCGAAGGGATATAGCGTGCTGCTGCTCGACGGACAGCTCGACACGCCCATGGTGGGCATGCTTGAACAGAAGTTTGAGAAGAGCCGCTTCAGCCGCGTAGACGGCGACGTGATTGACCGCATCATTCAGAAGGAGGACGCACCCAAGAACGAGCTCAACGCCGAAGAGGCCGACTCGCTGAACGGTGTGTTCACCGCCGAGCTGCCCACGATGGACAAGACGCAGTTCCACGTAGAGACAGCCGCACTGGGCGAGAACGCTACGCCGGTAATCATCACGCAAAGCGAGTATATGCGCCGCATGAAGGACGCCAGCCGCTACCAGCAGGGCATGTCGTTCTACGGCGAAATGCCGGATATGTACAACCTCGTGCTTAATTCCGACCACCGCCTCGTGAAGGAGGTATTGAGCGACATGAACAGCTCGCTCGCCGACAAGTTGCAGCCCATCGACACGGAACTGAAAACGCTCCGCGCACGTCGCACCGCCCTCGAACAGGAGCAAAAGGACAAGAAGCCAGAGGAACTCACCGACGCCGAAAAGAACGACGTGAAGGAGTGCAACGAGAATATTACGGCTAAGGAGAACGAGCGCAAGCAGACTCTGGCCGACTACGGCAAGCAGAACCCCGTCGTAGCGCAACTCATTGACCTGGCCTTGCTCCAAAACGGACTTCTCCGCGGCGAGGCTCTGAGCAAGTTTATCAACCGCTC
>CAVKGN010000003.1:31836-45521 GCA_963655595.1 uncultured Oscillospiraceae bacterium | reverse complement strand
GTGGCTGTGGTGCTTTCGGCGCAGTGCACGGACAAGCGCATCAACCAAGTCACACCGAGGCTCTTTGCCGACTATCCCACGCCCGAGGCAATGGCGCTCGCCGAGCCCGACGTTATATACGAGTACATACGCTCCGTGAGCTACCCTAACAACAAGGCGAAGCACCTCGTAGGTCTGGCTCGCATGCTGGTAAATGACTTTGGGGGCGAAGTACCCGCCACGCGCGAGGAACTGACCCGTTTGCCCGGGGTAGGGCGCAAGACGGCCAACGTGGTCCAGGCCGTGGCATTTGGCAAGGCAGCCCTGGCCGTAGATACACACGTGTTCCGCGTGAGCCACCGCCTGGGGCTTGTTCCCCAGCGTTGCACAACGCCCTATGCGGTTGAGGTGGAGCTCACAAAGCACATCCCGGAGAACCTGGTAGCCTCGGCTCACTATTGGCTACTCCTCCATGGGCGTTACACCTGCCTGGCTCGTCGCCCCAAGTGTGCCACATGCGGCCTACGCGAGCTCTGCAAGAGCGCCATGGCATAGTTCTTACAATCATCCCATACAAAGAGGGGACACCGTCAATCCACGCAAATGGGCGTTGGTTGGCGGTGTCCCCTTTTTGGATGTGGGTGCGTCGTTATTGGTTGGCGGACTTCGTTTTCAGGCCCATTGCCCAAATGCGGTAGCACTTTGTTAGGGCGATGAGGGCGTAGCACAGAGTGTTGACTACGAAGAATAGCACGCTCAGCCAGCCGGGCATACCGGAACTGTCGCCTATGAGGGCCGACTGCGTGGCGGCCGTGCGGCTCAGCAGGTACAGGGCGGCGGGCGTTTGCAGTATTTGGCAAACGATGTAGACGGGGATTGTTGTGAGCACAAGCAGGATGAACGGCTTGCCAAAGGCGCATTTCAGTGCGTTGTTGATGCTATTGCCGAGCCCGTCCTGCCACAGGGCGTAGCGCAGCGTTAGCACGTAGCCGCCCGACGTGAAGAACAGGATGAGAAGGGGAATGGGCAGGGCTATCCACTTGCTCCACTTGAACGCGGCAAAGGCGAACGGGCTGCAAAGCAGTGTGCAGACGGCGGTGGCAATGACTACGGCGAGAACTGTGCGGAGCATCGTCCGGAAGTCGGTTTTGCAGAGGGCCGTTGCGGGGAGTGGCTGCAACTTCTCGTCCTTGCGGAAACGGCGGACGGAACTGTATACCTTTGCCAAGAATGCAAGGTTGGCAAACACGGAGAGCAGCACAGCCAGCACGGCGCATACGGCGAACAAAACGGAGGGCTCGAGCATCAGTTTGGCTATCTGTCCGTCGCCGTCCGATTCAATGAACAACTGGTACGGCACAAGGTGGCCGCATACGTATTGCTGAATGAGTTCAAGCGTAAGGGCGTCCGCCACTCCCACGAGTAGCAGGTAGGGCCACAGGGGTTTGAGAAAAGCCTTCCAACTCAGTGCCAAGGTCTTCCAGGCCTGGGAAATGCACGTTTGAATGTTCATGGGTGATAACGTATTGAATGAAAAGAACGCTGCGCCCTCTCATAGCTGAGAGGGAGGCAGCGCCTTTATGCTGGGGAGTTGATGTGCGTTTACTTTGTGTTGGGCTTTTGCAGTCCGTAGCCCTTTTGCTTATCCTCAATAATAAGCAGCAGGGATATTGCGATAGCCACTGCACCAAAGGCGGCAAAGATGGTCATCGTCTGCGTGTAGTCAATAGCACCCTTGGCATCCGTATTAGCCTGGTTCACCTTGCCAATCCATACGGGCACGAGGGAGAGACCAATGTTCTGGATGTAGAAGATTAGGGCGTAGGCCGTTCCCAACAGTTTCATGGGGATAATCTTGGGCACGGAGGGCCACATGGCCGAGGGCACAAGGCCGAAGGCAATGCCGAGGATAATCATGGCCACGATGGCTACAATCCAGGAGTTGAGGGGAAGGGCGAACACCACGTGGACGAGGGTGAGCAGCACGCTACCGATGAGCATCAGCGTAGCACCCTTGCCGTACTTGTCGTAGATGCTGCCGAAGAAGGGCGTGAGGAAGATGGTGCCGAAGGGCAACATGGCGGGGATGAGGCCGGCCAGCTCTTCGGCTACGCCATACTTGAACACCATCAACTTAGTAGCAAATTTGAGGAAGGGGAATACGCCGGCGTAGAACATAAGGCAGAGGAAGGCCACGTACCAGAAGCCGCGGTTGCCGAAGAGTGTGCCGAGGTCGGAGAATTTGAATCCTTCTTCCTTCTCACCATCGGCCGCAGCAGCCACGGAGGCGTCCTCCTTCTTGTCCATCACGCAGTACACAAGGAAGGCTACCACACCAGCGCAAAGCATGGCAGCGCCAAGACCTACCGAAGCGCCTACGCCACCGCAAGCCTTAGCGATGGGGAGAGAGATGGCGAGCGCACCAGCCGTACCGATACGGGCCAGTGCCACTTGGAGACCCATGGCGAGGGCAAGTTCGTGGCCCGTGAACCATTTGACGATGACTTTGCTGACGGTGATACCGGCTATTTCGCAGCCTACGCCGTAGATGGCAAAGCCAAGAGAGGCAAATAACACTTGCTGGTGAAGTTCGCCAATGAAGGGAATGTTTACCATTCCGGTGAGATTGCGGCTTACCGCCCACCACTTGATGACAGCGCCGCCAAACATCAGCACGGTAGAGAGTACACCGGTGAAGCGAATGCCGAACTTGTCGAGGATGATGCCGCCAATGAAGAGCAGAAGCAGGAATACGTTGAAGTAGCCGTAGGCTCCGGAGAAAAATCCGTATTCGTCGGACGACCATCCAAGGCCGAGGCCGCCATTGTCGCGCGCCGCTGTAAGGAGTGGTTCGAGGGGTGACATTACGTCGGTAAAGAAGTAGCCGAACATCATCGTTACGCTCACGATGACGAGGGCAGTCCAGCGTGCCGCGGCGGAGTCGCTCAGTTTTCTCCGCAGGCCTTGTTGTAGATTCTCAATCATTTGTTTGTGTATGGGGATTTCGTGTAAAAGGCGCGTCGCCTAAACGGGGCAACGCGCCGCAGTCAGTTTTTGAGCAATGGGTTAGTCTTCAATGGTGAACACCTTGTCCAGACCAGTCAGGTGGAGCACATTGCTCACCATGCTGTTGAGGTGGCGGAGTATCACGCGCTTGTTCTCGGCTACCTTCTTCTTTTGCATAGCCACGAGCAAGCGGATGCCAGAACTGCTGATGTATTCCAGATCCTTGCAGTCGACCACCACGTCGAGCGATGTAGTGTCGATGGCTGCGGTCTGTTCCTCTACGTGGAACGAGGCAGCGGTGTCGAGCTTGCCGCTCAGGTGCACGATGACTTGTGTGTCGGTCCTTTCAATGTCTACTTTGATTTCCATAATGTATTTTCGGTGAATGTTGTGTTCGTTATGCTTGATTTTCAGCGAGCCATTTACCACGGTGTCGCTTTGTCCACCTACGAGGCGGGTTTACCGAAAGCAAAGTTATGAAAAATATAAAAGGCCTTCCCTTTTGCAATGATTTTTCGCCCTTTTGCTATCATCTTCACGGCGGTGAACCGCTTTCCCCCGGCGGGGGATTGGCGTCTGTCGTACGAAGGACACATGTTCTTCATACGATTGACACATGTGCACCGTACGACTGACATGTGTCCACCGTACGACGTCCGCCAACTTGCCGCGGGGGCGTAGATACAATATGCCCGGGAAGCGTGAGGGCGTTTCCCGGGCAAAAAGTATTATTTGAGGTATTTGTCGAGCCAGCGGAAGAAGGTGCGCTGCCACAGTATGCCGTTCTGTGGTTTCAGCACCCAGTGGTTCTCATCGGGGAAGAGAAGGAGCTGAGCGTCCACGCCGCGCATACGAGCCGTGGTGAAGGCCGATTCGGCCTGCGTGTACTCAATGCGAAAATCGCGCTGGCCGTGGATGCACAGGATGGGCGTGTCCCAACGATCGGCGTAGAGGTGGGGGGATGTGGTGAAGACCTTCTGTGCCTGGCCGTCGGCCGCCTTCTTCCAGGGGGCAGAACCCATGTCCCAGTTGGGGAACCAGAGTTCTTCGGTCTCGACGTACTGCTGTTGCGTGTTGAAGATGCCGTCGTGGGCAATGAAGGCCTTGAATCGCTTGTTGTGGTTGCCGGCCAGCCAGTAGATGCTGTAACCACCGAAGCTGGCGCCCACTGCTCCGAGGCGATCTTTGTCAACATAGGGCTCTTTGCACAGATCGTCGATGGCGCTGAGGTAGTCCTGCATGCATAGGCCCGAATAATCGCCCGAGATTTCCTCAAGCCACTCCATGCCGAAGCCAGGCAAGCCGCGGCGGTTGGGGGCTATGACGATGTATCCGTTGGCCGCCATGATCTGCATGTTCCAACGGAAGCTCCAGAACTGACTTACGGGCGTCTGCGGACCGCCTTCACAGAAGAGCAGCGCGGGATATTTCTTTGTAGGGTCGAAGTGGGGAGGGTAAATCACCCAGCAGAGTTCTTGTTTGCCGTCAACGGTAGGTACCCAGCGCTTGCTAACTTTGCCGAACGCCAGATGGTCGTAGAAATACTTGTTCTCCTCGGTCACTTGCTTGGCAGTGGCATTCTTTCCTTGCAGCGGCAGGCGGTAAATCTCGTCGGCCTGACTCATGCTCTGCCGTTTGCAGAAGAGTGATTTGCCATCGGGAGCCAGGCAGAGCAGAGAGTAGTCTGCGGTGTCGGCCGTGAGGGCTTGGTGCTCGCCCCGCAGGTTGGTTTTGTATATCTGCGTAGTGCCGTGCCATACGCCCGTAAAGTAGAGCGTCTTGCCGTCGTTGCTCCAGAGGAAGTCGTTGACTCCGCTTTCGAACTTCTCGGTAACGTACTGCTTCGTGCCAGTGCGGAGGTCGCAGACGCAGAGGCGTGCGCGGTCGCTCTCATAGCCGTCGCGCTCCATGCTGAGCCAGGCTACGTATTTGCCGTCGGGCGAGAACTGCGGGTTTTGGTCGTAGCCCATGTTGCAGTCCGTTGCCTGCTTGTTGACGGCCTGATTTTGGAGCGAACGGTCTTCCTCCACCTCGGGCGCCACATAGTCGGCGGGCTTACAGAGGTTGCGCGTGCTGCCTGTGGCAAGGTCGTAGAGGAATATGTCGCTGTCGGTGCTGATGGCGTAGGCTTTTCCCACCTTTTTGCGACAGGTGTAAGCGATTGTCTTTGAGTCCGGACTCCATGCCAGCTGTTCCACGCCGCCAAAGGGCATCATGGGACATTCATAAGGCTCACCCTCGAGCAGGTCCTTGGGATTGGTGGCTTCGCCGTTGCTGAAATCAGCCACAAAGGGGTGGGGGGCTGAGGTGACGTATGTGTCCCAGTGTTTGTACATGAGGTCGTTGATCACCATGCCTGATGCGAGGGGCAGGTCGGCATCGTTGGCCTGAATGCTGTGGTGTTGCGGCACGTCCATGATGAGGATGACCTTCGTCCCGTCGGGCGAGAAGAGGAAGTCCGCAACGTCGGCATCGGTGTGCGAGGCCTGGCGGCGTTCCGTGCCATCTGCGTTCATCACCCACAGTTGGCTCTTGCCAGAGGCCGCGCTTAGGAAGGCAATCTGCCGACCACCGTTGATGTAAACGCCGCCCTGTTCGCTCGCCTTGCTGGTGGTGAGCTGCTGGCTTGCGCCTGTGGAAAGGTCGAGCGCGTACATTACGCTGTGACTCTTGTTCTGTTTCACGCTGTAATAGGTCACGCCGTAGACGGCGCTCTTACCCGTGGGAGAAACATGGAAGCCGCCCACGCGTCCCATGGCCCAGAGAGCTTCGGGCGTGAGGCGGTCCGACGTGAGTTCGGGCTGCTGTTTGCCTATAAAGTCGGCGGCGGGAGCGTTGCCCTGTGCGCTGGCCGTGATGCTTGCGGTGGTTGTAGCCAATAGCATAGCCGTAGAGGTGAGAAGTGTGTGTAAATGTGTCATAACAAAGAAAAAGCGCAGTGTCACGCTTTCAAGCTCTCCGCCACCGCAGCCAGTAGGACTGGCACGGCACGCAGGAAAGCGCACTTGAAAGGGTGACGCTGCGCGTAAGGGTGAATGGTTTATTGCTGACGCTTGCCCAACTGCTGCTGACGCTTCATTATTTCCTCCTGCTGCTTTTGCAGGGCTTCGAGGCGTGCGGCAAGGCCGCTGGGCTTCTTGTTAGGATTGTTCTTGTTTGCCTGGTAGTTTGCTTCAAGCTTGGCCAGGAGCTTCTTGTCGTCGGTGGTGCGGCGCAAGTACCACATGGTGAGCGCGCTGAACAGGAGCGAGATGAAGTAGTAGTAGTTCAGACCAGCTGAGTACTTATTGAACATGAAGAAGAAGAACAGAGGCATGAGCATCATCATCCACTGCATCATCTTCATCTGTTGTGCTTGCTCGCCCGACATACTCTCCTTTTGCTGGCGCATAGTCATGAAGCTGTAAAGCAGGTTGGTGGCGCAGAACAAGAGGCAGAACAGGCTGAGGTGGTTGCCCAGTCCCCAGATGTTCGTGCTCCACGACACGAGGCTGTCATAGGTGGAGAGGTCGTCCGCCCAGAGGAAGCTCTGCTGACGCAGTTCAATGGCGTTAGGCACGAAGTTGAACATAGCAATCCAGATAGGCATCTGAATGAGCATAGGCAAGCAGCCGCCCATGGGGCTTACGCCGTATTGCGAATAGAGCGACATGGTCTCCTGCTGGCGCTTCATGGCGTCCTCCTGCTTGGGATATTTCTTCGCAATTTCGTCGATTTTGGGTTTCAGCACGCGCATCTTGGCGCTGCTCATGAAACTTTTACGCGTCGGCACATAAACAATGGCGCGGAGCAAGAGCGTGATGAGCAGGAGCACGATGCCCATGGGCAGACCAAGGCTCGTGAGGAAGTCGAACACGTAGAGCGTGAAGAAGCGGTTGATCCACTTCACGATAGGCCATCCCAGATAAACGAGGTCCTGAAGGTCGTTGTCGTAAGAGGTGAGTTTGCTGTTGTCCATCGACTGGAGCAAGCGGTACTTGTTGGGGCCGAAGAAGAACTGGTAGTCCGTGCTTTCCTTGCCGCTTGCATCGAACGACGAGGACATTTGTGCAGAGTAGTTCTTGAGGTAGCCGCTGCCCTCGTTCAGCTGTTCGCTCACCACGTCGACCTGCTGCATGGGCTTGGCGGCGATGAGAACTGAGCTGAAATACTGGTTCTTGAAGGCAATCCAATCTACGCCCCCGCTTACGCTCTCCTGCTTCGTCTCGTTTTCGGAGAGTTTCTCCGTACCCTCGCCGTGGACTTTGTAGGTAAGGGTGGAGTACATATTCTCAAAGTAGAAGCCCTTCTCGTGCTGCGCCACGCGGTCGTGCCATTTCAGCTGAATGCTCTTGGCCGTGGAGGGCAAGTGCTTCTGCATGCCCTGCGTGCGCACGGAAAAGTTGACGAGGTAGTTGTCCGGCAGCAAACGGTAGTCCACTTCGAGAGTAGCGCCGTCCTCCGCCGTCAGACGCATAGTAACCGTGCTGTCGGTGGCATTGACGGGGGTGAAGTAGTAGTTGGAAAAGGCCATCGTCCCCTCCTTTGTGTCGAGGGCGAAGTCGAGTCCGGCGTCCTTAGCCGAGTAGAGTAGGAGGGGCGTGTTGCGCTTGGCCTCAAAGTCGGCGTAGCTCTTGTACTCGTTGAGGCGTACCTCGCTGATGGCGCCACCCTTCGTGTTGACCTTTACGCTCACCTTGTTGTTGTGCAGAGTAACCTCCTGCGCCTGACCCTTGGTGGCTGCAAAGAACACGTCGGTGCTGTCGGTTGCGGCAATGGCGGGCTGCGGCTGAGCGGCTGACTGGGCCTGCTTGACCTCCTTCTGCGCCGGTGCGGCCTGTTCGGTTTGCGGTTGTTGCATGTCCTGCTCTCGGCTGCTGTTGTACCAGCTGAAACCAATCAACACGGCGGCCAGGAGCACGATGCCCGTAATTGTGTTTTTGTCCATAACAGTTGTTTGAAATTATCCCTCGCCTACTTGCGGCATAGACGAGGGATAACGCTTATTCAATAGATGTATGAGAAAAAGGAATGTTACTTCTTATTGTCGATAGCCGCCTTGACGAAGCTGAGGAACAGCGCGTGCGGCTTAAGTACGGTGCTGGAGTATTCAGGGTGGAACTGCGTGCCGATGTACCACTTGCAGGAGGGCACTTCCACGATCTCAACGAGGTCAGTGTCGGGGTTGGTACCCACACAAGCCATGCCAGCCTTTTCGTATTCCTCGCGGAAATCATTGTTGAACTCATAGCGGTGACGGTGACGCTCGCGGATAATCTCTTTTCCATAGATAGCGCGTACCTTGCTGCCTTCGCGCAGGGTGCACTCGTACCCGCCAAGGCGCATCGTGCCGCCCATGTTCGTGATGTTCTTTTGGTCTTCCATCAGGTCAATCACGTTGTGCTGCGTCTTCTGGTCCATTTCGGCAGAGTTCGCGTCGGCGTAGCCCAGTACATTGCGGCCGTATTCAATTACCATCATCTGCATACCCAGGCAAATGCCGAAGGTGGGCAGATCGTGTTCGCGGCAGTACTGTGCGGCGATGATTTTCCCTTCAATGCCGCGCTGACCGAAGCCCGGGCAGATTACGTAGCCGTCCATGCCGGCCAGTTTCTCTGCTACCGTATCTGCGCTGATCTTCTCGCTGTTGATGAAGTGGCACTTCACCTTGCGGTCGTTGTAAGTGCCGGCCTGCGAAAGCGCTTCAAGGATGCTCTTGTAAGCGTCCTGCAAGTCGTACTTACCAACCAAACCGATGTGGATTTCCTCCGTAGCCTTGTGGCGACGATCGAGGAACGAGCGCCAAGGACCAAGCCCCGGAGTGTCGCCAACCGGCATGTCGAGCTTGCGGAGTATGGTGGCGTCGAGTTCCTGTTCCTGCATGCGGAGAGGCACCTCGTAGATGGTGGGCATATCAAGGCTCTGCACAACAGCCTCAGGCGATACGTTGCAGAAAGCAGCAATCTTGCGGCGCAGACCTACGCCCAGTTCGCGCTCAGCACGCAGCACGAGGATGTCGGGCTGGATGCCGAGGCTCTGAAGTTCCTTAACAGAGTGTTGAGTAGGCTTTGTTTTCAGTTCGCCTGCGGCGGCGAGGTAAGGTACATAGGTGAGGTGAACGCAAACGGCGTTCTTGCCAAGATCCCATTTGAGCTGACGAATAGCTTCAAGGAACGGCTGCCCTTCGATGTCGCCGACAGTGCCGCCTATCTCCGTGATGACAAAGTCGTACTTCTTTGTCTTGCCGAGATAAAGCATGTCGCGCTTGATTTCGTCTGTGATGTGGGGGATAACTTGGATAGTCTTGCCCAAGTAGTCGCCACGGCGTTCCTTGTCGATGACGCTCTGGTAGATGCGTCCCGTGGTGAAGTTGTTGTAACGAGTGGTTTGAATACCGGTAAAACGTTCGTAGTGGCCAAGGTCAAGGTCGGTCTCCTGACCGTCGTCGGTCACGTAGCATTCTCCGTGTTCGTAGGGATTAAGTGTGCCGGGGTCGATGTTGATATAAGGGTCGAATTTCTGGATAGTGATGTTGAAGCCGCGAGCTTGCAGCAACTTTCCAATAGAGGCCGCGATGATGCCTTTTCCGAGTGAGGATGCAACGCCCCCGGTTACGAAAATGTACTTAGTCTCAGACACAGTGGTTATGCTTTAAAATAAGTGTTTCAGTGTATTCCAGTTGCAAAGTTAGTGCTTTTTCAGTTACCTTTGCAGTAAAACGTTGAAAAATGAAAGCCGACGCAGTCTTTGAATATTTCCCCAATTTATCGCTTGAACAACGCCGTCAGATAGAGCAGCTTGACGCGCTTTATCACGACTGGAACGCGAAGATAAACGTCATCTCGCGAAAGGATATTGACAACCTCTATATGCACCACGTCCTCCACTCGCTGGGCATTGCCAAAGTGGCGGATTTTCGTCCCGGAACGGCTATCCTCGATATGGGTACGGGGGGCGGTTTTCCGGGCATTCCCTTGGCAATTCTCTTCCCCGAATGTCGGTTCAAACTCATCGACAGCATTGGCAAAAAGGTTAAGGTGGCGCAGGCCGTGGCCGAAAGCATAGGACTGAAAAACGTCGTGGCTGAGCACCGCAATGTAGTGGAGGAAAAAGGTAAGTACGACTTCATCGTGAGTCGTGCCGTGATGAACGCCCCCGACCTTGTGAAACTCATCCGAAAGAACGTTTCGCGTCAACAGCAGAACGCCCTGCCAAACGGTTTGCTCTGCCTGAAAGGCGGCGACGTGGACGAAGAACTTGCCCCCTTTGCTAAGAGCTCTATGGTGTGGGACTTGAAAGACTATTTTAGCGACGAGTTTTTTGAAACGAAAAAGGTAGTCTACGTGCAGCTGTAAGCCGTGCGCATAGACTCCGACAACAGAGAAGGAACGATGCAAATAACACGTTTTGTGGTGAATATGTTGCAGGAAAACTGCTACCTCGTGTGGGACGAAAGCACGCACGAGGCGGCACTCATTGACTGCGGCGCGTACAGAGACGAGGAAAAACGGGCAATCAGCGACTACATAAAAAACAACAGCCTTACGCTGACGCACCTATTCAATACCCATGCACATTTTGACCATTTGTTCGGTGCTTCCTATATATATAATGAGTACGGCGTGGGGGTAGAGTTGAGCGAAGACGAACGCGACACCTACCTCTCGGCCAAAGAGCAGATGCAAAGTCTGTTGCAGGTGGCCCTCCCCCTCGACCTGCCCCCCGTGGCACACTATTTCGCCGACGGCGACACGTTGACCGTGGGCGGAATGTCCCTGAAAGTGATAGCTACCCCGGGGCATACTCCCGGCGGCGTTTGTTTCTACGCGGAGAAAGAGCGTGTACTGTTCAGCGGCGACAGTCTTTTCCGCCGCCAGATAGGGCGCTGCGATTTTCCTGGCGGAAGCGAAACGTCACTCATCAACGCCCTGAAAGAGCGTGTACTGACTCTGCCCGACGACGTACAGGTGTTGCCCGGCCATGGCGAACCCACGACAGTAGGGGAGGAACGCGCCCTCAACGCCTACCTACGCTGAACGCTTTCACCGAAGTTTAGCCGCCTGTTCTTGGCGGAAAATCTTCCTTACGTTAATTTTGCACGAAACACAAACTAATGCAGACCCTCATACTCGTTACAACGGAGTTCGCAGCCGTGGCTCACCTGATGATGAGCCTGGTGATGTTCTACCTTGCCCGCCGCAGTGTGCAGTTTCTTTCGCAAGCATGGATCATGCTCCTGTTCTGCCTGATGTACTGCGGCGCGCTGCTCTTTGTAGCCACGCACAATGAAATTCCCCAACTGGGCATTTTCCACCCCGTATTGCTTATCTACCTTCTTGCCTGCTCCTACCTGCAAAGTATCTACCCCTTGGGGCTTTGCATGCCGGGCTATTTGCAGTGGGGACGAATGTGGGGATACGCCGCCCCTGCGCTGGCGCTCATCTTCCTGTATTGCGTAGGTTCGGCCTGCGGGAGCAACTTAGCAAACGTGTACACTATCGACGACATCGGGCAGTATTTCCTTTCGGGCGACGTGCTGCTGCGCATTATCTCCCTTCTGCTCTCCGTCTACTACATTGTCAACATTTTCAGACTTCCCCACCGCCTTGTGCGCAGTATGGAACTTCCGCGCGACATTGTCTTCTACGGTTCCGCCCTCGGCCTTGTGAGTCTATTCTTTGTAGTGATAACGGCCAACTTCAACCTGGTGTTGCTCATCGTGTACATGCTGCTGTTCACCTCGGTCAACATGTTCCTCTTCTTCCGAACGCTTCGTCCTACAATAAATGCCATTTCCTACCCCTCGTTTCGTCAGGTGGAGAAGCCGCCTACGCGTATGGAGATTGTGCAGACTGAGGTCGACGACTTCAACGAGGCTAACCAGCGTCGCTTTGAGGCAATGGAGTACGTGATGCAGAACGAGAAGCCCTTCCTGAGTTGCGACTTCAACCGCGAACGCCTGTGCCGCTTGGCCGGTTTCAACCGCCACATGGCCCTGCAAAGTCTGCGCTCCCAGGGATATAACGACACGCACGAGTACATCATGCGCTACCGTGTGGCGGAGATGGTGAAGCGCATCAAGTCTGGCGAGATGACCGACCTCAGACAGGTGAACGAAGTAGGCTTCCGTACCATCAAAACAGCCGTGGGCTGCTACGAACGCTATGAAGGCGGTGATCTGATACGTTTCTTTGAACAAACTGTTAAGAAACCGTTGCCCGAGGACAAGCCCGAGGCGGAAGCTTAACGGGGGTAGGGCGTACAATACATCTTTTTTGTACATTTGCACAACGCCAAACGGTGAGCACACCCGTTTGGCCTACGCATGAAAAGCATCACACGTGGAAGAAAGCAGTAAACCGTTTTTCAAGATAGACATTGACAAAGTGCTTCGCGACAAGTTGGGTGGCAAGGCAAGCCTCGTGCCGCGTTTCGTGTCGAGTTGGCTCAAACGCATCGTGCATCAGGACGACATGAACGCCTTTCTCGAAAGCGTTCGCCACCTGCAAGGCGTGCCTTGGCTCGAAGCTGTGCTCAACTATCTTGACGTAAAGCTCGACGTACACGGGCTCGAAAATCTTCCCCCCTCAGACGGCGACCACCGTTGTACGTTTGTGAGCAACCATCCCCTGGGTGGCCCCGACGGACTGGCGATTGGCAAAATTCTTGGTCAGCACTATGACGGCCACATCCGCTACCTTGTGAACGACCTCCTGATGAATCTTCACGGACTTGCGCCGCTGTGCGTCCCTGTCAACATCACGGGCAAGCAGAGCCGCGACCTGCCGCGCAAGGTCGATGCTGCGTTTGGCAGCGACGACCATGTGATCATGTTCCCAGCGCGCCTGTGTTCCAGGAAGATAAATGGCGAAGTGCACGACCTCCCGTGGAACAAGGCTTTCATCGTGAAGAGCGTGGAGACTCGCCGCGACGTGGTGCCTATCTACTTTGACGGTTGTAATTCGCCCCGTTTCTACCGTTTGGCAAACATTGGCAAACGGCTCGGGCTCAAGTTCAACATCGCCATGCTCTTTCTCGCCGACGAGATGTACCTCAACCGTCACAAAACGTTCCGTGTAGTAATCGGCAAGCCTATTCCCTGGCAAACGTTCACCAAAGCGAAACGCCCCGCTGACTGGGCCCTGTGGGTCGAGGAGCAGGTTTACGCCTTGCGTTGAACACCCTCGCACACATATAATATATATAGGTAAGGCGCGCCCGACAGAAAAACATAAAGGAAAGCAAATTCGTATGCAAGCAATAATTCCCCCCGTTGACAAAGAACTGCTCAAAGCTGAGCTTACGCCCGAACGCCGTTTGCGCACGACGAATAAGGCCGGCAACGAAATATATATCGTCACCTATCAGCAGGCACCCAACGTGATGCGTGAGATAGGGCGTCTGCGCGAAATCGCTTTCCGGGCAGCGGGCGGCGGAACGGGTGAAGAACTCGACTGGGACGAATTTGACATCTGCGACCACCCTTACTATCAACTCATTGTGTGGGATCCCGAAGAGCAGCTAATCCTCGGTGGATACCGTTTCCTGCCTGGTAACGAAATTAGCTACGATGCGCAGGGGCAGCCGCGACTGGCCACAAGCCACATGTTTCGCTTTTCCGACGAATTTCTCCACACATACATGCACGACACCGTGGAGCTCGGCCGCTCGTTCGTTACGCTCGAATATCAAAGCACGCGCGCAATGAGCAAAGGAATTTT
>CAVKGN010000003.1:15071-31454 GCA_963655595.1 uncultured Oscillospiraceae bacterium | reverse complement strand
ACCGGCATCTTCATCGCCGTTGATGAGATCCTGGAACAAAAGCGCATGAGGCACATCGACACCTACGTCAAGGAGCATCCTGACAGCTTGAACCTTTTCGAACACCTTTTCAAGCAGAAAAGCCCGTCCGCCACGGCAGAAAATCATTAATACGGCTGGAAAAGTGGTACAGCGTTAGTCTTCTCCTTACCTTCGTCCCGTTTTCGATAAGGTATGAATGACTAACGTTTTTGGGAAGTGCAAAAATAATAGAGCGCCTGCATCGGTAAAAGCCTTTGCAGGCGCTTGTTATGTTTAGGCGCACCGAACGACTCCCTCCAAGAACTTTGAAAAGAAGCCCCCGCAAAAAACTAAGTTTGAACCTTTGCGAACACCTTTTAGCTGCAATTTGGAGCTGCTTCCAGTCGGGAAAAACAAACAAAAACAAGGAAAATCGCATTTTTCTCGAAAAAAAGTTCGTTTTAAGACTAAATTTTTGAAAGTACCTGCTATATGGAAATGTAAGTTGAATGGTTCACTTACAGAACCCCTTAATTGTTATTGCTTTATGAGCGTGATGATTTTCATTTCCGATTCAGGCTGAAAAGTCCGTCTGCCACGATAGAAAACCTCTAATATTGCAGAAAAAGTGGCACGGCGTTAGTTTTCTCCGTAACTTTGCCCAGTTTTCAATAAGGTATTAATAACTGACGTTTTGGGACTGCGTAAAAGTCGCTGAGAGTCTGCATCAGCAAAAGCTCTTGCAGGCAATTTTTATGCCAAGGCGCACCGAATAACAAACCCCAAAACCTGTGGCGTGAAGCCCAAATAAAAGATTATGCGACAACTTAAAATAAACAAAAGTATCACCAACCGCTCAAGCGCAGCGTTGGACAAGTATTTAGTGGAAATCGGCCGTGAGGAACTCATCTCAACCGACGAGGAGGTAGAACTTGCGCAGCGCATACACCGCGGCGGTCCCGACGGACAGGAAGCCCTCGACAGACTCACTCGCGCCAACTTGCGCTTTGTGGTCAGTGTGGCAAAGCAATACCAAAACCAAGGTCTTGCGTTGAACGACCTGATCGACGAGGGAAACCTTGGCCTCATTAAGGCAGCACAGAAGTTTGATGAGACGCGTGGCTTTAAGTTTATCTCCTATGCCGTATGGTGGATTCGCCAGAGCATTCTTCAGGCCATCTCTGAGCAGAGCCGCATCGTGCGTATGCCGCTCAATCAGGTAGGCTTCCAGAGTAAGCTGACTAAGGCCATTGTCAATTTCGAGCAGGAGTTTGAGCGTCGTCCCTCCGTGGGTGAGCTGGCCGAAATCCTCGATACTGACGTGAGCAAGGTTCAGGAGGCTCTCGGCACGAACGGTAAGAAGGTGAGTGTGGACGCTCCTTTTGCCGATGATGACTCTAACTGTCTCATCGACATCATGACCGACGACTCCGCACCCGGCACGGACAACCAGATGGAAAAGGAGTCGCTCTCTGCCGACCTCGAATCTGCCCTCTGCACGCTCTCTGAGCGCGAACGCCAAGTGTTGAAGATGCTCTTTGGTATCGGCCGCAACGAAATGACCGCCGAGGAGGTGGCAAACTCCCTCAACCTGACGCGCGAACGTGTGCGACAGATCAAGGAACGTGCCCTGCGTCGTCTGCGCGAAGCGGACAACATCTCCATCCTTACGAAGTACCTCGGGTAAATCACCCACACAGAGGCAAGGCAGTCCTGCCTGAACATACAATGCCGGTTTGCGCCACGAAGCGTAAGCCGGCATTTATGATGTGTACCGCATTGGATAGTAAACGGAAAGCCGCTCCCACTGATCGCTATCAGGGGAGCGGCTTCCAATTCACCTTTTTGCTATAAACCTATATTATGAAAAACATAAAGCGTATGATTTCACTTCTTCTTGTTGGCCTTGTCAGTGGCTTTGTCCTTGGACTCTGCCAGCTCAACGGCGAACGACTTGTTGATGCCCGTCTGCGTCTTGGCGCGTATCCACAGCACGCGGTCACTACTCAGGTTGGCAGCCTTCACGGCTTCGTCAAAGTCGGTAGTGGTACGCATCTCGCGGTCGTTTACCTTCATGATAATCAAGCCCTTCGTCAGGCCAGCCTCTTTGAGCTTGCCGTCGCGGATAGCTGATATCATCAAGCCGTACGACAGATTCAGTTCCTGCTTCTCATTGTCGTTGAGCGGGCGCAGGGCTGCCCCCATCGCTTCCGTGTCGAGCGTCTGCACGGCAGTTGTTGTGCCTTGGATGTTGCGGAGCGTCAGGTTGGCGGTGTGCTGCTTCTTGTCGCGCACGTAAGTCACGGTGATCTTGTCGCCAGGACTGTGGTTGGTCAGGATTTCCTGCAACTCGCCGAATTTGTCAATCTTCTTACCGTCGATAGCCGTAATCACGTCGCCTTCCTTCAAGCCGCCAGCGGCAGCAGCTCCGTCTGCGCTCACCTCACCTACGTAGATGCCCGACGTAGTGCCGAGGTCGGGGTTGTTACCCTTCTCCTTCTGTGCATCGATGTAGTTGGCCACGTCCTGACCGGATATGCCGAGCAAAGCGCGCTGTACGGTGCCGTACTTACGTAGGTCGTCAACCACCTTGTTCATAATGGTCGTCGGGATGGCAAAGCCGTAGCCCGAGAACGAGCCCGTTTGCGAGTAAAGCATGGCGTTGATGCCCACCAGTTCACCCTTGGCGTTGACCAGCGCACCGCCCGAGTTGCCCGGGTTAATGGCGGCGTCGGTTTGGATGAAGCTGTCTATGCTTCCTGGCGTGGCGTTGAGGCTGCGTGCCTTTGCGCTAACAATACCTGCCGTGACGGTAGAGGTGAGGTTGAACGGGTTGCCTACGGCCAGAACCCATTCGCCGAGTTTCAGGTCGTCCGAACTGCCTACCTTGATGGCGGGAAGTCCCGTGGCCTCAATCTTTATCAGCGCCAGGTCGGTTGACTTGTCCGTACCAATGATACGTGCTTTGAATTCGCGGTGATCATTGAGCTTCACGGTCATTTCATCGGCGTCCTCCACCACGTGGTTGTTCGTCACGATGTAGCCGTCTGCCGTGAGGATCACTCCTGAACCTGCCCCTGTGCGTTTGGGTGTTTGTATCTTGCGTTGTTGACTTCCGCTGTTGCCGCGACCGAAAAAGTCGCCGAAGAAGTCTTCAAACGGGTCATTATATTGTATTGTCTGCGTCTTACCGTTGGTGGTCACCTTGATATATACCACAGAGTTCACTGCATTCTCAGCTGCCGTGGTGAGGTCCACGGGGTTCGACGGCACAGCCGCCGTGTTTGCCATTGCGGGGCTTTGCAGTCCCAGCGTAAGGGCGAGTACCCATAGGGGAAGGTATTTGCGTGTCATAGAAGAGTTTGTTGTTTTTGTTTTCTGGTGGCAAAGGTAGCACGCCACCCATTTCGGACGTATGCCGGCTCTGTGGTAAATGCCCCTGATTTGTCCTTCTTAACACGCAGAAAACGCCATATTTCATAAAGCGTGAAGTATAACGCGTGCTATTTGCACTTGTTAAAACTCCGGCGGGGGCAATCCGTCCCGGAAAAAATAGCGAATTTTGTACATCCGTTGCGCCCAGCATGGCTTGTGGGCGGACGAATGACGTATCCCGGACCAATAACACAACACAACGAATAAATCACACAACACATATTATATTATGACACGCACCTGGACTCCTATAAAGGAATATAAGGAAATTCTATTCGACGCTTACAACGGCATAGCCCGCATCACCATTAATCGCCCGCGCTATCGCAACGCTTTCACCCCCCTCACCGTAGCTGAGATGGGCGATGCGCTCCGCATTTGTCGCGAGGATCAAGATATTTGCGTAGTGGTACTGACTGGCGCAGGCGACAAAGCCTTTTGTTCTGGCGGCGACATGCACGTCAAGGGGCGTGGAGGCTACGTAGGTGGCGATGGCGTGCCTCGTCTCAACGTGCTCGACGTGCAGAAGCAGATACGTTCGCTCCCCAAACCCGTAATTGCTATGGTCAACGGCTTTGCTATTGGCGGCGGCCACGTGCTCCATCTCATGTGCGACCTCACCATCGCCTCCGAAAATGCCATCTTCGGCCAAACGGGTCCCAAGGTGGGTTCGTTCGATGCCGGTTTCGGCGCATCCTACTTGGCCCGCATCGTCGGACAAAAGAAGGCGCGCGAAATATGGTTCATGTGCCGCCAGTACAGTGCCGCTGAGGCTGAACGTATGGGTATGGTGAACAAAGTAGTGCCGTTCGACCGTCTCGAGGACGAGGTGGTGGAGTGGGCAGAAACCATGATGGAACGTTCCCCCCTGGCCCTGCGCATGATTAAGGCCGGACTGAATGCCGAACTCGACGGACAGGCTGGCATACAAGAGCTTGCGGGCGACGCTACTATGCTCTACTACATGCTCGACGAGGCCCAGGAGGGCGGACGTGCCTTCCTCGAAAAACGCAAGCCCGACTTCAAGAAATACCCCAAGTTGCCCTAAGCGTCCCCCCCGAACCCATTCCTTTCCCCTCACTTGTAAACACCATCAGCTTTGCATTTCCTCCCCTTTACCCTCAGGGTAGTGCCGCGCACGCTCAAGTTCAAGCAGCCAGCCGGCACGTCGCGCGGCGTATACCTTGAACGCAAGGTGTGGTACGTCGTTATGACGTCCACCGACCCCCAGCTCCGTTTTACGGGCCTGGGCGAGTGCGCACCGCTCCCCGACCTCAGTTGCGACTATTCCGACGACTACGAAGAACGTCTGAGAGCCGTCTGTGCCGACGTGGTGCAGACTCAAAATCTCGACGTGGAGCGACTTCGTCATGTCCCCTCCATGCTCTTTGGCCTGCAAACGGCGTTTCGCTCCGCCGCAGGTTCGCTCAGCGGCAACTATCTGCGCCTTTACCCCTCGCAGTTCACCAAGGGGCAGCGCGGCATACCCATCAACGGCCTTGTGTGGATGGGTTCGTTCAGCGAGATGTGCAGCCGTATGGAGGAGAAGCTCGAAAAGGGCTTCCGCTGCGTAAAACTCAAGATTGGTGCCATCGATTTTGAGAGCGAGCTGCAACTCATCAAGCAACTTCGCGCACGTTATAGCCCTGAGAGCGTAGAGCTGCGCGTTGATGCCAACGGTGCTTTCTCCGTGGCTGAGGCTCCCGAGCGGCTCGAACAGCTCAGCCGCTACCACATACACAGCATTGAGCAGCCCATACGCCAAGGGCAGTGGGATGCCATGGCTTGCCTCTGCGCAAGTACGCCCCTGCCCATCGCACTCGACGAGGAACTCATCGGGGTGAACGATTTCAAGCAGAAGAATGAGCTCCTCGACACCATACGTCCGCAGTTCGTAGTGCTGAAACCCTCGCTCCACGGCGCATTTACCGGCGCGGCGGAGTGGATGGCTTTGGCGCGCGATCGGGGTATTGGCTACTGGACCACTTCTGCGCTCGAGAGCAACGTAGGTCTCAACGCCATTGCCCAATGGTGCGCCGCCATCGACGGCGACAGTCCTCTGCCCCAGGGACTTGGTACGGGTCAGCTCTTTGTAGAGAATTTCCAGGCCGCTCCCCTGCGCATTGAGGGCGATTGTCTATGGTACGGCAAGCCTGAGCAGCGCGCCTTTGAGCGGGAAATTGAGCAGTTCACCGAGGAGTGGAAAAAGCCCACGCCTACGCTCACCGTCCACACGTCGGGCAGCACCGGGCAGCCCAAACCTATGGAGGCGGAGAAGACGCGTATGTGGGACAGCGCGCTAATGACGGTGCAAGCCCTCGGACTGCAAGAGGGCAACACCGCACTCCTGGCCATGCCCCTGCGCTACATTGCTGGGCAGATGATGCTTGTGCGCGCCTTTGCCGCAGGACTGCAAATTCTCCCCGTAGCGCCCTCGTCGCACCCCTATGCTGGGCTGCACGAGGCGCCCGACTTTGCCGCACTCACCCCCATGCAGGTGTTTGAGTCGCTGCACGTGCCTCACGAGCGGTCACTCCTGCGCCGCACCCTTTGCCTCATCATCGGCGGGGGCGCAATTAGCGAGGCTTTGCAGCGGGAACTGCAAAACTTCCCCAATCCTGTTTACAGCACTTACGGCATGACGGAGACGCTCTCGCACATAGCGTTGCGAAGGCTCAACGGCCCGTCGGCGTCCGAC
Organism: uncultured Oscillospiraceae bacterium; assembly: GCA_963655595.1. Taxonomy (GTDB): domain Bacteria; phylum Bacteroidota; class Bacteroidia; order Bacteroidales; family Bacteroidaceae; genus Alloprevotella. The sequence continues at coordinate 25,321 of CAVKGN010000003.1, read as the reverse complement.
CTCTACACGCCACTGCCCAACGTCACGGTGTCCGTCAGCCCTGAGGGCACGCTCTGCATTGATGCCCCCTTGGTGCACGACGGTCTGTTGCAGACGAACGACCTTGCCGAGGTGCTCCCCGATGGCCGTTTCCGCATCCTTGGGCGTCGCGACAACGTGGTTTGCTCTGGCGGATTGAAGTTGCACATTGAGGACATTGAGCGCAAACTCTCCGCCCTCTCCGTGCCGTGTGCCGTGACCGCCGTGGCGGACGACAGTTTGGGCGAAGCCCTTGTGCTGCTCTACGAGAGCGAGTCCGACTTGGACGAAATCCTCCGCGAGGAGTGTCGCCGCCTGCTCGACCGCTTTGAAGTGCCCCGCCACTTTGTGTGCGTCCCCCGTTTGCCGCTTACTGCCACGGGCAAACCCGCTCGTAGCGAGGCAAGGCGACTGGCTGCCGAACTCCTTGCGTAATCCCCTTTCCGCCGACGGTATAAAATGACTGCCGACCGTGCTTTCCCAATATGTGTGGAAAGCACGGCCGGCAGCGTTTTTAGTGGCTCGGCGCGGCGCAAAGTTGTTCCTACCCTCGGGGTCGGCGACGTCCATCGTACGATGTACATGTGTCACTCGTACGATGAACGTGTGTCAACCGTACGACAGACGTGTGTTCGTCGTACGACTGACGCCAACGCCCCCGCGGACAGTGGTCAGCGGCTGGGCGGTATTTGGCGGATGATGGCGAGTGTGGACGAGTCCGTGGCGAAGATGGAAAACGTCCCCTTACGCTCGTCGGGGTATTCGGCGGTAAAGTCGTACGGGTTGCGCCATTCGTCGTTCACCTGGCGGACATTTCCCCCCCAGCCGTTGAATACGGCGCCGCAGAGCGGTTGGTGATTGTCGGCAGCCTGTTGCAGCTGGCTCGCCACGAAACTGAAAAACAAGTCGCGCGCTTGTGTGCCAGCTCCGGGGTGGGTAAAGGCACCTGCCCTTGGGTATTCCACCCGCGTCAACAAGAGCGGTTTGCCAGCTTGCAGAGCCAGGCGGTTGCAGGTGGCAATCAGCTGTTCGGCACGCAGGTACACCTGTCCCAGTCCGGCAATGAGTTCGCCCTTGCTCACCCAGTGCTGCGCCCAGGGCGAGAGCACGACGCACACCGCCCCGACGTTGTCGTCGCGAAGGCAGCGGCCGAGCAGCTGTTCATCGTCCCTCTCGCGTCCAGTTGGCACGTAGGGCAGGGCCACAGGCTGATCTGCGCCGCACTCCCGAATGAATTTTGCCTCGCGCAACGCCCAGTCGACGCTGAGCCGCAGCGTGTCGGCATTAGCCGTACGGGGGCAGTCGCTCGTGAGCCATGCCAATACGGCCGGATGATGGGAAAGCGCTGTGCCAGCCGAGGTACTTTTATGTTCAAGGAGTTTCCTGACAAAGCGTTCGTACCTTGTCTGTCCTTCCTCGTCGAGCGGCAGCTCCCGCGCCAGGCATACAAGGGCCTTCATCCCCCGTTTATTCAGTTCGCTCAGGGTGAAGTCGAGTGCGCTGAGGGCTTGCTCCTTGCCCACGAGGGTGGACAGGCGTACCCCCTTGGTGAGCAACGTGTCCGAGTGGGCAGAGAAATGCGTGCCGGCAAGCACCTGCACGGCATTCACGCCCAGGGCTTGCAGTGAGTCGAGTTCGGCGGCGAGCCTTGCACGTCCGTTCGGCGCAGCCTGAGCCGCAAGCAAGGGAGCGTACCACAGATTTACCGCCTTGACGGCCTCTGGAAAATTGTTGCCAGCTGAGAGCGCCGACGCGCGGAGCGAGAGCGGCAGACCGCAAACAAGCAACGCCGCGATGAGGGCGGCGTGCAGAGATTTCAGTAAGTGCATAGCGAAAATTAGGGGTAAGGGTAGGGGAGCGACGAGGTCAGAAACGTGCCTTCATGGCGCGATCCATCTCCCGGCGGTCCTGCTTCTCTTTCAGCGTGTTGCGTTTGTCATATTCCTTTTTGCCTCGGCAAAGTCCGATGACCACTTTTGCCAAGCCTTTCTCGTTGATAAACATCCGCAGGGGGACTATCGTGAAGCCCGGCGACTTCGTATCCTCCTGCAAGGAGTGAATTTCCTTGCGGTTGAGCAGCAGTTTGCGTTCGCGCCTGGTGGCGTGGTTGTTGTAGGAACCGAAGTCGTACTCGGCAACGTATGCGTTTTTCATCCACATTTCTCCCCGGTTGATGTAGCAGAAGGTGTCCACCAGGCTGGCCTTTCCGGCGCGGATGCTTTTTATTTCCGTCCCCGTCAGCACAATGCCAGCCGTGAAGCGGTCTATAACGAGGTAGTCGTGTTCGGCTCGCTTGTTCTTGATATTTATGCGTGAGGGCGGGAGGGTTTTTGTCTTTCCCATGTCAGGTGTTCGTTCGTTTGTGATTGGTAATGCGTGCAGGAAGGCATTTAGTCCTTCGCGACGGTGACGAAGTTGGCAATGTGTTCGTCCACGTAGTGCGCCACGGCGGCGGTAATGTCCTCCTCGTCCTCAACGAAGGCATCGTCAAGGTCGTCGAATGCAGGATATTGCTCAAAGAGCGCCATGAATTCCTCGTCGGAGCGTTCACGCGTCAGGTCGTCCTTATTCTCATCGTACAAAGCCTTCGCCTTATAGAGCAATTTTGAAAAGTCGTGCAGCCCCCAAAGGCGCATTGCCTTGGCAAAGGGATTGTTAAAGAAGAAGGGGCCGTAGCCATTGTATATAAGTTGTATGAAACCGCCGTCCATCAGTTCGTCGCGCAGCAGCGTATAGCCCCAAAGCGTCACTTGGTCGGCGTTGAGCTGTGCCATAGTGTCGGCATTGAGCGTGTCGCCCACCTGTTCGCGGAAAGCCTGTACGATGATGTTGATGAAGGCGTCCATGCCTTGGCCAGCCGCCTCAATAATGCGGCTCTCAGCCAGTGTGATAGGTGTCATTCGTGTGTGGTGTGAAAGAATTATTTGCGCATCTCCTCAATGAGCGTTTTCATGCCCTTTATCTTTTCCCCTCCGATGAGCTTCATCATTTGTGCCAGGCGTTTTTTCGGCACGGCGGCATAGGCGTGGTGCGCCCCCACGTCAATGCGCCCTATCTCGTCGGCTCGCAGGCCGCCCTTCTTGCACAGGAAACCCAGGATGTCGCCCTTGCTGAGCTTGTCGCGTTTTCCGCGGCCAATGTAGAGCGTGGTGAAAAGCGGTTCGGCGGGTCGGAAAGCCTTGCCGGCGTCGAGCGGGAACGGCGTGCATTCCCCGGCGAACTCCGGCAGTTGTTCCGCTGGCCCCGTGAGGAGGAATACGCTCCCCTCCGCCTCCCAGCGCGCCGTACGTCCGTTGCGGTGGGTAAAGTCCTCGGCCTTGGCGGGCAGATGATAGTGAACCACGGCGCGCACTTCGGGGATGTCGAGGCCGCGTGCGGCAAGGTCGGTGCTAACCAGCACGTTGGCCGCCCCACAACGGAAGCGGTACAAAGCCCGTTCGCGTGCCTCCTGCTCCATTCCGCCATGGTAGGCCACAGCTGCGAACCGCTGCTCGCGAAGCCAGTGGCACACCCGATCCACGCTCTCGCGGTAGCCCACGAATACGATGGTCTGTTGCCCGTGTAGCTCAGTGAGCAAATGGCCCAGCGTGTCGAGCTTGTCCTTTTGGGGCGACTGCACCTCATATACCGCTGTGCGCGAAGCAGCCCCGTTGGCGTCGCCCGTAAAGTCGAGCTTTTCGTAGCTGAACCGCAGTTTCTCCATAAAGGCAGGTATCTCCTCGGCATCAGTGGCCGACGTGAGCCAGCACTGCGCCACCCCAGAGAACCGAGCCACGATGCGCTCCACCTCGTCTTGGAAGCCCAGTTCCAGACATTTGTCGAACTCGTCGATTACCAGCGTGCGCACGCCGTGAGGCACGAGGTTGCCCTTGTCGAGATGGTCGTTCAAGCGGCCAGGCGTGGCAAAGACTATCTGCGGCCGCAGGTCGCGGATGCGGCGATGCTCCTCCATGGCCGCACGTCCGCCGTAGAGGGCGATAGACCGCAGCCCCGTCTTCATAGACTTCAACACCTCGTCGCTCTGCTGCGCCAGCTCGCGCGTAGGTGTGACGATGACAGCCTGCAAACGGTCGGCGTCGGGCGCGAGTTGCTGCACGAGCGGCACCAGGTAGGCGAGCGTCTTGCCCGAACCCGTGGGCGAAAGCAGCACCACGCCGCCCGGCTGCTGCCCAGCCCGGTGCATGGCCTCCTGCATGGGGGTGAAGGCGTCGAAGCCCAGTGTGCGGAGAATGTCTTGTGTATGGAGCATAAAGGAAAACGAGTGTGCGGCCGCGTGCATAGCCATCAGTACGGAGCGGCCGCCGGTTGGTTTTAGGTTTTTCTGCTGCAAAGGTAGCTGATGCGCCGTAATATTGCGCCCGCGAGGCGTGTTTTTGGAACGAACGGGGCAAAAGCAAGGGCGTAATGAGGAGTAATTGGACAAATATGCGTAATTTAGCTTGCTAATTGCGCAAGCCGCCTTTGGGAAAGGGGAGAAAGGGCTTGCGCATTCCTCATACACCCAAGAAAATACAAAAATGAAATATAAGCATGAACTACAAATGGAACTACGACGTTCTCGATGCTCAGACAAAGGCAGCGGAAACGGAGTTGGCCTCCCGCCTGGGCATACACCCCGTGCTGGGAAAGCTGCTCTACGAACGCGGCATTCGCACCGAGCAGGAGGCGCGTCACTTCTTCCGTCCACAGCTCAGCGAACTCCACGACCCGTTCCTCATGAACGACATGCAGGCGGCGGTGGACCGGCTCAACTTGGCTATGGGACGCAAGGAACGTATCCTTGTTTACGGCGATTACGACGTGGACGGCTGCACAGCCGTGGCACTCGTCTACAAATTTCTGCGACAGTTCTACTCCAACATTGACTACTACATCCCCGACCGCTACGAAGAGGGCTACGGCATATCGCACAAGGGCGTAGACTTCGCCTCCCAAACTGGCGTAGGGCTGATTATTGTGTTGGACTGCGGCATTAAGGCCGTGGAGGAAATAGCCTACGCCAAGAGCCTTGGCATTGACTTCATCATCTGCGACCACCATGTGCCCGACGACACACTTCCCTGTGCGGTGGCCATACTCAACCCCAAAAGGCTCGACAATCGCTACCCCTACACCCACCTTTCGGGCTGCGGCGTAGGATTTAAGTTTATGCAGGCCTTTGCCGTGAGCAACGGCATAGAGTTCAACAAGCTAACGTCGCTGCTCGACCTCTGCGCCGTGAGCATTGCCTCGGACATTGTTCCCATTATGGGCGAGAACCGCATACTCGCCTACCATGGGCTACGCTGCCTCAACTCCAACCCCAGCATCGGCCTGCAAGCCATCGTAGAAGTGTGCGGGCTGGCCGACAGAGAGTTGACGATGAACGACATCATCTTCAAAATTGGTCCGCGTATCAATGCCTCGGGACGCATGCAGAACGGCAAAGAAGCCGTTGAACTCCTCGTAGAGAAGGATTGCCAGTCTGCCATCGAAAAGGCCGAACGCATCAACCTCTACAACGAACAGCGTAAGGACCTCGACAAGCAAATGACCGAACAGGCCGTGGACCAGGTGAAGGACCTGCCTGGACTGGACGACCGTCGCAGCATAGTCATCTACAACGAGGCGTGGCACAAGGGCGTGATAGGTATTGTGGCCTCGCGTCTGACGGAACAGTACTACCGTCCGGCGGTGGTGTTGACACGCTCCGAAGGAATGGCCACAGGGTCGGCGCGCTCCGTATCGGGCTTCGACGTGTACAAAGCCGTGCAAAGCTGCCAGGACCTGCTCGAAAACTTCGGCGGACACACCTATGCCGCTGGACTGACCATGCCCATCGCCCACGTGGAAGAGTTTGCCCGCCGTTTTGAAGAGTACGTCTCCGCCCACATCCTGGAAGAGCAGACGGAGGCCAGCCTCCACATCGACGCCGAACTCGACTTCAAGGACGTGACGTTCCGCTTCTACCAGCAGCTACGCCGCTTCGCCCCGTTTGGCCCAGGCAACCCCAAGCCCATATTCTGCACGAAGCGCGTGTACGACTACGGCACGAGCAAGGTAGTTGGCCGCGGGCAGGAACACATCAAGCTTGAACTTGTGGACAACAAGAGCAACAACGTGATGAACGGCATTGCCTTCGGGCAGAGTTCACAAGCAAGGTATATCAAGACGAAGCGAGCCTTCGACATTTGCTACACGGTGGAGGAAAACACCCACAAGCGTGGCGAAGTGCAGTTGCAGATAGACGACATAAAACCCTGTCAGTGACATGGAAAATACGGGAGAAAACAAGTCCACACAGCCGCTTATTGCTGACCAAAGCAGCAATCGGGAGGCTGTGTGGACTTCTGTTTTAAGGCAGTATTGGGGCTACGGCAGTTTCCGCGGCATCCAGCTTGACATCATCCGCAGCATATCCTCGGGGCACGACACCCTGGGACTGATGCCTACGGGCGGTGGCAAGAGTATCACCTTCCAGGTGCCAGCAATGACCATGGAGGGCATGTGTCTTGTGGTGACGCCCCTCATTGCCCTGATGAAAGACCAAGTGGCCAACCTGCGCAAACGAGGCATCATGGCCGCCGCCATATACTCCGGTCAGCCCCACTCCGAGGTTATGCGCCACTTGGACAATGCCGTGTTTGGCGCGTACAAATTCCTGTATGTATCGCCCGAACGCCTGTCCACCTCCCTTTTTCTCCACAAGGTGCAGCGTATGAATATCTCCCTCATCACCGTCGATGAGGCCCACTGCATCTCCCAATGGGGCTACGACTTCCGTCCCCAATATCTGCGCATTGCCGACGTGCGAAAGCTCGTACCCCAAGCCCCCGTGTTGGCACTGACCGCCACTGCCACGCCCGATGTGGTGGACGACATTCAGGACAAACTCGCTTTCAGGCCCGGCAGCCAGGTGTTCCGCATGAGTTTTGCCAGGGACAACCTCCACTATTACGTCCGCTTTGCCGACGATAAGATTTCAGAGCTCATACATATAATAAAGAGTGTCCCTAGTTCGGCCATCGTCTACACCCGTTCGAGGCGTGGTACGCGCGAACTGGCAGAAATCCTGCGCAAAGAGGGAATAACGGCACACTATTACCATGCTGGTCTGTCGTCGCTCGACAAAGATGTGCGTCAACAGGCATGGCAAACAGGGCGCGTGAGGGTGATGGTAGCCACCAACGCCTTTGGCATGGGCATTGACAAACCCGATGTGCGCCTTGTGGTACATGCCGACGTACCCGACTCGCTCGAAGCCTACTTTCAGGAAGCAGGGCGCGGCGGCCGCGACGGAAAAGTGGCCTATGCCGTACTCCTCTACAACAACGGTGATGCCCGTAAACTCCGTGCCCGGGTGCCGCAGACCTTCCCCGACCGCGATTACATTCGCAAGGTATATGGCGACCTTGCCAACTTTTTCCAAATAGCCGAGGGCGAGGCCGAAGGGCGCACGTTCGAGTTCGACATCAACCGCTTCTGTCGCGTTTTCAAACACTACCCCGTGACCCTCGTTAGTGCGCTCAACCTGTTGACGCAGGCAGGGTATATCCACTTCTCGTTGGAGGACGAAAACTCCTCGAGAGTGATGTTCCTTGTGCGGCGCGACGAACTCTACAACGTAGACTACCTCGATGCCGACGAGGAACGGCTCCTCAACGCCCTTATGCGCACCAATGGCGGATTTTTCACCGACTACGTGACGGTGGAGGAGAACCGCCTCGGCGAGGCATGCGGCCTGACCGCTGAGCAAGTGTATGAAAAACTGCGCCACATCACCCAACTCCGCGTAATCAACTACATCCCCCACAAGGACACGCCCCAAATAACCTATACCCAGCGCCGGCTCGATGCAGCCTACGTGCAGATTATGCCCGAGATATACGAACAGCGGCGCGACCAGTACGTGCGACGGCTCGATGCCATGATCGGTTACTTCACCCAGGACACAGAATGTCGCAGTCGCTATCTGCTCCACTATTTTGCCGACGAGGGAACGGACTGTTGCCATTGCGACGTGTGCAATGCCCGCGAAGGCAAGGAATGCAAGCAGCCAAAGGATGATCAGGTGGCGGACGCACGCCGCTACATCCTCGACACACTTTTGGCAGCCGCCAGCCCCGTTGAAATATCCTCCTTGCAGCAAGCCGACCACCCCCGCGAGGCTTTTCAGGAAGCCTTTGAACAGCTCGTACGAGAGGAAAAAATCGTTCTCAACGGTCTGTCCGCATCGCTTAAAAGTGGGGTATAAGCCACTTCTTTGCAAACTCAATCCGCCAAAAGGGCTTCTAATAAGCAAAAATCGTTCATATCGTAGCAAATATGTTACATGGACGATTTTTGCTATTTCTTGAAACATTTTTTCTTGCAAACGGTTTTTCTCGCCCCCTATCTTTGCGCCGTCGGATGACACAAGTTAGACGTCGGATGACACAATTTACTAACCAAAAACACAACGTAAAGAAAATGAAGAGAAACGCTAATGCCAGAAAAACAAGGGCGCTGATGATTGCCGCTCTGACCCTCGCATGTATGCCCGCTGTACAGGCGCAAACCGATGAGTCGAAGTCGAAAGAAGAGGGCAACCGCAACGTGATGCTCAACGCCGCCAGCGCAAACGGTCCGCGCGAGATTCAGATAGGTCTCCCCTCAGCCGACGTCAACGTGCTTGAGAACGGACTGCCCGTGACCTACGCCACCAATCCCCACACGGTAAACACCCTGTGGCGCGGCGACGCCAGTCTGAGTCACCAGGGACTCCTTAAAATATCTGAGACCGCCATTACCACCGGCAACATCGGTTATGCCGTGAACTCCTTCACCCAGCTTGGGCAAGACGGTTTCCACGGCACGCTCAACTACAAGACCAACCACTTTGGTATGCAGGAGTTCTCCATCAACCTGAACGGCTCCATGGGTAAGGGTTGGTATTACAGCGGCAACGTTTATCAGGACTTCGACCCCGGTACGTTCAAGATAAAGTCCACTCCCTACCAGGATCGTACACAAATATACAAGGCACTGCTCACCAAACGTTACAACAAAAACCGCGGCGAGTTCACTGCCATGTATCATTACAGCAACAGTCACCCCGTGTACAACTACGCCACGCAGAGCGCCCCCTTTGTATATGTGGGCGACGGCAGCGTAAGAGAATACGGCAAGTTTAAGCTCGGTACCACCTCGTACTTGCCCACCGACAACACCATGACCTACCGCGATATGCGCACGGGAGAGCTGAAGCAGACAACCCTTTACGACGCAGCCCTCAACCGTTCGAGCGAGGTGATGCTGTCGAATACCTACAAGTGGGACAACGGTCTGACCTGGAAAGCCACGGCACGTTACGACCACGCCCGCGGAGCCTGCGTATACCAGACACCAATGTCGCTCATCAGCCTTACGGGCAGCGACGCCAACACCTATAATTATGTGTACCGCGACATTGACGGGCAGACAAAGAGCTACAATGGCGAATACGTGCAGACCCGTATGTCGTGCCTCAACTCAGGAATCATCGATGAGTTCCTGTTTACCTCCGAACTGTCGAAGAAGCTCCGCACGTCCACGCTTCGCCTGGGTCTCAACGAGTGGAACTACAACATCGACTACTGTTCGAACACCACGATGTACGACCAGAGCGTGCCCGCCGATGGCAGTTACGCCCTGCGCCTGTGGGACGCCAACAAACGTAGCGATTACTTCTACGACTTCAACAAGAATGCCTCGGAGTACTACAAAGGTCACGAGAACAAGCTCGCCCTTTACCTTACTCACGATTGGGACATCACGCCCAAGCTCAATGCCTACTATGGTGCACGCGTTGAGTGGCAGCGCCTCAAAGGCAAAAATGCCGCCGTGCGCAACGCTGCTGGCGACTATGTAGGTCGGTTTGCCGATTACTACCTCGGTACAACCGCCCCCGATGGAACAACCGTCATCGCCCCGACGCCCATGAGCTACGACTGGCTCAACTACGACTTCTCCGCTGCGCTGACCTACAAGATTACCCGCAACTTTGGTGTGACGGCCGACTTTACCTACATTGTGCAGCACCCCACAATCTCCACCTTTGCCCCGGCTACCCTCCCCAACGTCGACAAGATTTCCGTACCCCTCGGGCGCGCCGGTATCTACTACAACAACTCGTGGATAAGTCTGACGTCGCTCTTCTCCTACATCAGCAAGACCAACAACAACTCCACGCTCAACCTGGTGCACGGTTCCGAAATCAAGGCCGCCCCGCTCAC
>CAVKGN010000003.1:12079-14824 GCA_963655595.1 uncultured Oscillospiraceae bacterium | reverse complement strand
TTCCGCTACTTTGGCAAGACATACGCCAACATCAACGAAGCCTACTACTTCAAGGGACACTGGGAAACATTCGCCGGCGTGAACTGGCAGGTGAACAAACTCCTCTCGCTGGGTTGCACCGTAGTGAACTTCCTCAACCAAACAGGCGCAAAGGGAAGCATTGCCGGCGCAGAACTCATCACGAAGGACGAGGTGAAAGGCATCAGCAACAAGCTCATGACAGGCAGCTACCTGCGTCCGTTCACCGTAGAGTTTACCGCATCGCTTAAATTCTGACAAACAAACCTTATACACAAACTATACAATCATGAAAACGAATATCATAGGCAAAGCCCTGCTCCTCTCACTTTCCTTGACGGCCGCAGGAGTCCAGGCACAGAAGATGCACATTACGCAGAGCGGTGACACTACCGTTATCCGCGTGGAAAATCCCACAAAATACCTGCTCCTCCCCGTGGAGGAAGACAAAGACGAGGCACAAGTGGTGCTAAGCACCGGTTCGGCCGCCGACACGTGGATGGACGTGCGACTGGCGCAGAACAAGGTAGACTACTACGTGCCCTTCGCCCTCTACACCGCCGAAAAGTCCTGCTGCAAACCCGCTGAGGCCGTGGTGAAGATATGCCACCTGCCCTCTACGGCCCTTGCGCTGAAAGACGGCAGCCTGAAACTTTCCGACACGTGGGACGCAACCAATACCGACTACTACCGTCCGCTCTATCACCACACGCCCTCCTACGGCTGGATGAACGACGCCAACGGCATGGTCTACAAGGACGGAGAGTATCACCTCTACTTCCAGTACAATCCCTACGGCTCAAAGTGGGGCAACATGCACTGGGGACACGCTGTGAGCACCGACCTTAACCACTGGCGCGAACTCCCTCCCGCCATTGCCCGCGACACAATGGGCCACATTTTCTCCGGAAGCTCTGTGGTGGACAAGAACAATACGGCGGGATTTGGCAAGGACGCCATCGTGGCCATCTATACCAACAACAGCGTAAACCACGACGAGGTGCAGTGCGTGGCTTACAGCAACGACAACGGGCGCACCTTCACCAAGTATGAGGGCAACCCCGTGCTTCGTCCCTTCGACGGGCTGAAAGACTTCCGCGACCCGAAGGTGTTCTGGTACGAGCCCAACCAAACGTGGTACATGATTGTTTCGGCCGACAAGGAAATGCGTTTCTACACCTCGAAGAACCTCAAAGACTGGACGTACCAGAGCGCATTCGGAAAAGGGTGGGGCGCACAGCCCAACCAGTTTGAATGTCCCGACTTCTTCCCCCTGCCCACACCCGACGGCAAGGGACAGAAATACGTGATGATCGTAAACATCAACCCTGGTTGCCTCTTTGGCGGAAGTGCCACGGAGTATTTCGTGGGCGACTTCGACGGCAAGGAGTTTAAGTGCGACGGCAATCCCCACGACGCCAAATGGCTCGACTACGGCAAGGACCATTACGCCACGGTGACCTTCTCCAACACAGGCGACCGCGTGGTGGCTCTGCCCTGGATGAGCAACTGGCAGTACGCCAACATCACCCCCATCAAGCAATACCGCGGTGCGAATGGTTTGGCGCGCGAACTGAGCTTGTACGAGAAGAACGGTGAGTACTACGTAGCCGCCAATGCTGTGGAGGAGACAAAAGCCCTCCGCAAGGACACCCAGGAACTCAACGTGGGCAACGGTGCCGACTTCAAGGGCGTTACGGAAAAGTGCGGCGGAGCCTATGAGCTCGAACTGGACGTGACCCCCAACGCAAAGGGCGTTGCCGGTGTGTCGCTCTACAACGACAAGGGCGAGCGGACGCTCATCTACCTCGATATGAAGCAAGGACGCGCCGTGATGGACCGCACCGAGAGTGGCTTGACCGACTTTGGCAACTACGCCGTTCTGCACGACATTGAGAAGAACTACAACGAGCACCACCGCGACACCGCTCCCTCCAACAAGCGCAACTGTATAAACTACCAGAACGACTTTGCCCTTGGCACATGGGGACCGCTCAGCCTCTGCGAGGGAAAGACGTACCACTTGCAGGTGTTTGTGGACAAGTGTTCGGTTGAACTCTTCGTTGACGGCGGACGTGTGGCCATGACAAACCTTGTGTTCCCCACCGAGCCCTATTCGTCGCTCAAATTTTACAGCGAAGGCGGCAAGGCAAAGTTCAACAACGTAAAGGTACATACGCTCTCCCTCTAAACGGAGACTCCTGACAGACAGAAAGAGGTGATTGCCCGTGGCAGTCAGTGCCGTACCGGGCAATCACCCTTACAAAACATTTCCCCTAACCGAATCCTTCCCCTAACGATGAAAACGTATAAACTCGCACTCATCCCCGTGATGCTGTGTTTCTTTGCCATGGGCTTTGTGGACCTTGTGGGCATAGCCTCCAACTACGTCAAGGCCGACCTCGGATTGACCGACTCCCAGGCCAACCTGTTCCCCTCGCTCGTGTTCTTCTGGTTCCTTATATTCTCCGTGCCGACGGGCATGCTCATGAACCGCATTGGACGCAAGCGCACGGTGCTGCTCTCCCTCGTTGTCACGCTAGTGTCGCTCCTGTTGCCGCTTTTTGGTGAGAACTACACCATCATGCTCTTGTCGTTCTCATTGCTCGGCATAGGCAACGCGCTGATGCAAACGTCGCTCAACCCCCTCATCGCCGTTGTGCTGAAAGGCGGCCACCTTGCCTCGGCACTCACCTTTGGGCAGTTTGTCAAGGCAATTGCCTCGTT
>CAVKGN010000003.1:3618-11730 GCA_963655595.1 uncultured Oscillospiraceae bacterium | reverse complement strand
GTGGGCTGTCTGACTGGCTCGTTCATCCTGCGACTCGTGCCCACTCGGGTGTTCTTCACGTTTAGCATTGTGCTGATGGCACTGAGCATGGTGGGAATGTTCTTCGGCGAGAGCCAGTGGGTTATCTATACGGCCATTGCCCTTGTGGGCTACGGAAACTCCAACGTGTTCTCCATGGTGCTTTCGCAAGCCCTCCTGTCGTTGCCCAACCGCCAAAACGAGGTGAGCGGACTGATGATCATGGGACTTTTTGGCGGCACAGTGTTCCCGCTCCTCATGGGTTTTGCCAGCGACGGCATTGGACAGACTGGCGCCGTGGCGGTGATGGCCGTCGGAGTAGTCTACTTATTTTCGTACATTCGTTGCGTAAAACATTAACCTTGTCAAAACAACTATGCAAAAACTTGATACCGCCGGCTACGTAGTAGGGCTCGGCGAAATACTCTGGGACGTGTTCCCCACGGGCGCAAAACTCGGCGGCGCGCCGGCAAACTTTGCCTATCACGCCGGACAGTTTGGCCTTCAATCAATGGCAGTCAGCGCCATCGGCAACGATGAACTCGGCGACGAGACGCTCCGTCAGCTCGATGCCAAGAAACTCCAATACGAACTCCCCCGACTCGACCTGCCCACTGGTACGGTGCAGGTGACGCTCGACGAACAAGGCGTGCCTTCCTACGACATTAAGCAAGGAGTGGCCTGGGACAACATCCCCTACACGCCCGAGATGAAACACATTGCGCAGCATTGCCAGGCCGTGTGCTGGGGCTCGTTGGCGCAGCGCAGCGACGTGAGCCGCCAAATGATTTATCAGTTCCTCGACGACACACCCGCCGATTGCCTCCGCATATTCGACATCAACCTGCGACAGTCCTTTTATAATAAGGAGGTGATATGCGAAAGCTTGAAACGGTGCAACGTGTTGAAGATAAACGATGAGGAGCTCGTTACGCTCGGTCGCCTCTTCGGTTATGCCGGCTTGGACATCGAGAATAAGTGCTGGCTGATACTCGGCAAGTACGACCTCGACATGATTGTGCTAACGTGCGGCGTGAACGGCAGTTATGTGTTTACGCCTGGCAATCGCTCCTATCAGGAAACGCCTCACGTAGAAGTGGCGGACACCGTCGGAGCAGGCGACTCGTTCACGGGTAGTTTCTGCGCCTCGATATTGCGCGGCAAGAGCGTGGCTGAGGCTCACAAACTCGCCGTTGAGGTAAGTGCCTACGTGTGTACCCAGCACGGAGCAATGCCTCCCATCCCGGCACGGTTCATAGCTGGATAAGATGCACCTTGTAGGGGCAAAGCCCTGATAAAGGAAATAACGTTTGTTGTGGCGCGGCAGTCTGAGTGGCTGTCGCGCCTTTTTTTGAAGCACGGGACACTAATGAAACAATATGCATTAATGGGAGAGCCTGTATTTGTACAATAATTGCAATATGACAATGTTAGAAAAGTAAATCCTTCAACTCGGTATTTACTGGAGAATAGCCGTATTTAGCCTTGTAACTACGGGAAAAGTAAGACAAGTTTGAAAAACCTACGCTGCTCATGTGCAGGAGTCTATATCGTCAATGGGAAGAAAACTAATATCAAATAAAAGATTGTACAATGATAATGCACCACAGAAAGGCCTGTCGATTTATATATTAGCATCACGCTCCCCAAAGAGCGAATCATGGGGATAAAGTGGGGCAATAAACGTGTGTAGCCGAGAGGCGTAACGCTCCGCCGTAGCAAACTTTTGCGACCGTATGCGCAAAGTTTTGCTACGGCGTGAGCATATTCCTTGTGTGGGCATTATGGAAAATTAAATACCTACAACGGCTGGCGTAACGAGTAAAGGACTATTTTTGCACACAGATTTTGGGGCGGCGCGCCCCTTTGAACGCATTGAAAAACAGGAAACACTCAATGATATGTCAGAAGTAGTAGACATTCGTCAGCTCAACGCCCAGATTGAAGCCGAGACAGGTTTCATCACGGAACTCGTTGACGGCATGAACCGCACAATCGTAGGACAGAAACACCTCGTCAATTCTCTTTTAATAGCTCTCCTCTCCGACGGCCACATCTTGCTTGAAGGTGTGCCGGGCTTGGCCAAGACGCTTGCCGTCAAGACGCTCGCCTCGCTTGTCGACGCGAAGTTTGGACGCTTGCAATTTACCCCCGACCTTCTGCCTGCCGATGTAATCGGTACGATGATTTACAGTCAGAAGGACGAAAGTTTCAGAGTAAAGAAAGGTCCCGTATTTGCCAACTTTGTGCTGGCCGATGAGATTAACCGTGCGCCGGCAAAGGTGCAGAGCGCACTGCTCGAAGCCATGCAGGAACACCAGGTGACAATTGGCGACAACACCTTCGCCCTGCCTGAGCCCTTTCTCGTGCTTGCCACGCAGAACCCCATCGAACAGGAGGGTACTTACGAACTGCCCGAGGCACAGGTAGACCGTTTCATGTTGAAGGTCATCATTGACTACCCCACGCTCGACGAGGAGAAGAAAATCATGCGTGCGCATATCAACAATTCCTTCGTTAAGCCTCAGCCCGTGCTCGACACCCAGCGCATTGTCAAGGCGCGCGAACTGGTGAAGCAGGTTTATCTTGACGAACGCATCGAACAATACGTGGCCGACATCGTCTTTGCCACTCGTTATCCCGACAAATACAAACTCTCCGACCTCGCTGGTTACATCTCTTTCGGCGGTTCACCGCGCGCCAGCATCAATCTGGCTTTGGCAGCCCGTACTTGCGCCTTCATCAAGCGCAGAGGCTACGTAGTGCCCGAGGATGTGCGCGAAGTGGCAGCCGACGTGCTGCGCCACCGCATCGGTTTGTCGTACGAAGCCGAAGCCTCAAACGTGAAGGCAGACGACATTGTGCGCGAGATACTCAACAAGGTCGAAGTGCCCTGAGGATCAATCCAAAGGAGAAAGCGTAAAAGCATATTCAGTATAAGGGAAGCGAAATGGAAACCAATGAACTCTTGAAACGTGTTAGGCGCATTGAGATAAAGACGCGCAAGCTCACCGACAACGTGTTTGCCGGCGAGTACCACTCTGCTTTCAAGGGGAGGGGTATGTCGTTCTCCGAGGTGCGCGAGTACCAGTTGGGCGACGACGTGCGCGACATTGACTGGAACGTCACGGCGCGTATGAACCGTCCCTACGTGAAAGTGTTTGAGGAGGAACGCGAACTCACCCTGATGCTGCTCATCGACCTTTCAGCCAGTCAGACTTTCGGCACGAAGGAACGCACCCAGCGCGAGCTTGCCGCCGAGATAGCCGCCACGTTGGCTTTCTCTGCCTTGCAAAACAACGACAAGGTGGGCGTGCTGTTCTTCACCGACCGCGTGGAGAAGTTCATCCCGCCGCAGAAAGGCAAGAAACACGTGCTCTACATCATCCGCGAGTTGCTCAACTTTGAGCCGGCGGGCAAGGGAACGGACATCGGCGGAGCGTTGGAGTACCTCGTGCGTATTCTCCCCAAGCGTTCCATCGCTTTCGTTCTGAGCGACTTCCTTACGGACGGCGACTACGAGCGTCCCCTCTGCGTGGCTGCGCGTAAGCACGATGTGGTGGCACTCCAAGTGTACGACCGCCTGCTTGCCCAGCTCCCCGACGTAGGATTGCTCCGTGTGACGGATGCCGAAACGGGGCAGGAACGATACGTCGACACGTCGAGCCGTGCCGTGCGCAACAGTCAGCAGAAGTGGTGGAGCGAGCAGCAAACCGCCTTGCAGCAACTGTTTCGCCGGAGCAAGGTGCGTTTCACGTCAATTGCCACGCACGCCGACTACGTGCGCCCCTTAATATCGCTCTTTGCCCAACGATAAGTGGGGCAAGGAGCTTTCCTCGTTATATATGAAGAATCATACATTATTATATATATTGCGTCTGCCGCAGCGGTTGCTGCTCGTCTGCGCCCTGCTCTGCCTTGTTTGCTCAGCCCGTGCGCAGGTGGTAGCTGAGGCCAAACTCGACACGGCCAGCATACTCATCGGCCAGCAGGTGCAGCTGACTGTTACCTGTGCGGTCAATGCCGGTCAAAAGGTGACGTTCCCTTACTTCCAAGGTCAGCAGGAACTGACGAAGGGCGTGGAGGTTGTTGGCTTCACCCCAGTAGACACTGTGAGCCTTAACGATGGCAAGCGGTTGAAACTCGTTCGCAAATACACCATCACGTCGTTCGACTCCGCCGTGTACAGCATTCCCCCCGTGAAGCTTTGCGTAGACGGCGACACCGTGGCTACGCGAGGCACCGTTGGACTGAAAGTAAGTACCGTGCAGGTAGACCTGCAACACCCCGACAAATACAACGGACCGCACGACGTGGTGGAACAGCCCTTCACCTGGTCGTGGCTGTTGCTGCTCGTTTCGCTTGGCAGCATTGTCCTGCTCGTGGTGGTTGTGTTGCTGCTTGTGCGCCTTTCCGACCCGCGACTTATTATGCGCCGCGTGGTGGTTCATCCGCCCACGCCAGCTCACGTCACGGCTTTGCAGCACATTGAGCACATCAAGGGTAGTAGCACGGACGATGTGAAACGCCTTTACATGGAGCTCACCGAAACCCTCCGCACTTACATAGAAGAGCGCTTCGGATTCAGTGCAAAGGAGATGACCACGGCTGAGATTATAGAACACCTGAACCAGACAAACAACGAGGAGGCACTCAGCGAACTGAAAAGCGTATTGGTGACGGCCGACCTCGTGAAGTTTGCCAAGCACACCGCCACGGCTTCGGAGCAGGACCGCAGTCTTTTCGACGCCCTGTCGTATGTGCAGACCACCAAGGTGCAGCCCAAGGATTTGCCCCAACCCCATGTGGAGTACGTGACGCTCTCTACCAAGCAGCAAATGCGTTGGCGCGTTGCCATGCGTGTGGCTGTCTGGGTGCTGTCGGTCGCCGCGCTGGCTCTGTGGGCATATTGCCTTTACCTCATCTACTGTTCTTTCGCATAGGGAACTTCCCGCCTGTTGAAATCACATTCTGAAAATGACATTTGCCAATCCCGCATATTTCTTTCTGCTCCTGTTGCTGATACCCTACATCGTGTGGTATTTCCTCCTCCGCCCGCGGCGTGAGGGACGTCTGCGCTGGGCTTCGGCAGAGGAGTTTCGGCACATCCCCGTCACGCTCCGCACGCGCCTTGTGCATCTGCCCATGCTGCTGCGCATCATCTGTTTTGTGCTGATTGTGACGGTGCTTGCCCGTCCTCAAACAAGTTCATCGTGGCGCACGGGCGAGACGGAGGGCATCGACATTATGCTTGCGCTCGACATCTCCACCTCCATGGCTACGCCCGACATCTCGCCCAACCGACTTACGGCGGCTAAGGACGTGGCTCTCGACTTTGTCAGCAGCCGTCCCAACGACAACATCGGACTGACGCTCTTCGGCGGCGAGGCTTTCACGCAGTGTCCGCTCACCACCGACCACGGCATGCTCGTGCGTACGTTCAAGGGAGCCACTTGCGACCTCCAGAACGACGGCGTAATCCAGCCAGGCACGGCCGTCGGTATGGGCATAGCCAGTGCTGTGGCGCACCTCCACGACAGTCCCACGAAGAGCAAGGTTATCATCCTGCTCACCGACGGTGCTAACAACACCGGTGAAATTTCGCCCCTCATGGCCACCGACATGGCCAAGTCGATGGGTATCCGCATCTACACCATCCTGCTCGGCTCAGACGGCAAGGTGAACGTGCCCGTAGCCCAACTGCCCAACGGCGAAGTATATACGCAGCAGGTGGAGGACAAGGTAGACCCTGCCACGCTCAAACAGATTGCGCGCGAAACGGGCGGCATCTTCTACCACGCCACGTCGCGCTCGTCGCTGCGCAGTGTGTATGCCGACATTGACAAACTGGAAAAGACAAAACTCAAAATCAATAGCCACAGTCAGCACTACGATGTGTACCAGCCTTTCGCCTTGGCGGCTTTCGTGCTGCTGCTTGTGGAGGTTCTGCTGCGCACTACATGGCTGCGCAAGTTGTCGTAAGGCGGCTTGAGGCCTGTGCAGATGTGAGTTTACCCAATCTATAACTGACAGAATAACGTGTTTAAGTTTACCGACCCACAATATCTTTATCTCCTCCTCGCCATTCCCTTTTGTGTGGCAGTGTATGCGTGGAGCCTGTGGCGCACGAGGCGACGTATGCGCCGTCTTGGCGACAAACCGATGCTCCTTGCCCTTATGCCAGGACACAGTTCGCTGCGTCCGCACGCCAAGTTTGTCCTTGCCATGCTCGCCCTGGCAGGCATCGCCGTGGTGGCAGCTCGTCCGCAGTATGGTGTGAAACAAGTGTCGGACACTGCCAACGGCATTGAGGCTGTGGTGATGGTCGACGTGTCGAACTCCATGCTTGCCACCGACGTGCAGCCCTCGCGACTGGACCGTGCAAAGCTCCTCGTGACGAACATGGTGGACAAGATGAAGAACGACAAAATCGCTCTCGGCGTGTTTGCTGGCGAGGCCTATCCGCAGTTGCCCATCACGTCCGACTACGCCTCGGCAAAGATGTTTATCGACGCTCTCAGTGCGGGGATGGTCACGCTGCAAGGCACGAACCTTGCCGCCGCCATCGAACTTGGTTGCCGCAGTTTCTCGCAGAATAAGAACGTGGGCAAGGCCATCATCCTCATCACCGATGGCGAAAACCACGAGGGCGGTGCCGAAGAGGCAGCCAAGGAGGCTGCCAAGGAGGGCGTGAACGTCTATGTTATTGGTGTGGGAACAAGCGGCGGCAGCACCATCCCCACTGCTGACGGCCCATTGACCGACCGCGACGGCAACGTGGTGCATACAGCCCTCAACGAACAGATGTGCCGCCAGGTGGCTCAGGCTGGTAAGGGCATCTACCTCCACCTCGACCAGAGCAACAGTGCGCAGGAGGAACTCCAACAGCAGCTCCGCAACCTCAAACAAGGTTCGTCTACTACCACTTACACGGCCCGCAACGACCAGTTCCAGGCGGTTGCACTCATCGTCCTTTTCCTGCTTGTGGCAGAGGTTTGCTTGCTCGAGACAAAAAGTCCTCGCTGGGGGCGTTTTAAACTCTTCAAGAAATGAACGGCATGAAACAATCCTATATCCGTAAGTTCCTGCGTCGGACCGTGGCGGTGGCACTTGTGCTCTTCGCCCTCCTTCCCCTTACGGCAGGGGCGCAGACCAAGGTGTACCGCTATACGCACTTGGGAAACATGAATTTCCGCCGCGGCGAAACCGACAAGGCTCGCAACTACTACCTCCGTGTGCTGAAAGCCCAGCCCAGCAATACGCGCGCCATGTTCAACCTCGCCGACGTTTACCTGACAAAGGGCGACGTGAAAGCGGCAGATAGTCTTTATACGCAGGTGGTGCAGCACGAGGTGAACCGCCAGATACGCGCCATGGCCTGGCACAACCGCGGATACATCAGCCAAACGGCGGCTATGAAGAGCCGTGAGCAACAGCAGCAACTCCTGCGCACGGCCATTGAGCAGTACAAGGAGTCGCTTCGCCTCGTTCCGCAGGACGACCGCACGCGCTACAACCTTGCGCTCTGCCAAAAGCTTCTCAAAGACAGTCCCGACCAAAACAAGCAGAACCAGCAAAACCAACAGGACAAGCAGAAGCAACAGCAACAAGACAAACAGCAGGATAAGCAGCAGAACAACAATCAGCAGTCTCCGCAGTCCAACAAACAGAACCAGTCTGACCGCCAGCAGACCGAACAATACATAAATCTGGCCAAACAGGCTGAGAAGCGTGCGCTCGAGAAACTCAAACAGCAACAAACGCGCCGCCGCTCACTCGATAAGAACTGGTAACCACAGGCATTCAGCTCGCAATGACATTCCCCAACATACTATATCGCAGCGTCCGCCGCGTGCGTGGCGCTTATTCCCCCAGCATTTTAAGGATGCTCCTGCTCCTGCTCGCAGTTCTGCCGTGGGCATTGGCGCAGGCGCAAACGTTCCGCGCCAAGGTGGAGGAGACGGGCGGCTACTACCGCTTGTCGTTCACAGTTACGAGTAGCGACGCGGAGGGCTTTACGCCGCCTTCGCTCGATGCCTTTGAGGTGTTGAGCGGCCCCAATCAGTCGTCGTTCAGCAACTACCAGATAGTCAA
>CAVKGN010000003.1:0-3335 GCA_963655595.1 uncultured Oscillospiraceae bacterium | reverse complement strand
CGCACAAGGGTGCGCGAGCAAGAGGCGGTGCTGCTCACTTACCGCATTCACGCAAGGGTAGGGGTGGGTCTGTCCAACACGAGCCTCTCGCAAAAGCCCGACTTCAAAGGGATTATTTCGCAGGAGATACCTCTGCCGGGCAACCAGATACAAACCACCATTGAACACCGCGGAGGGGCTGCCTACCGCACGGGTACAATCTTGCAGTACCTCATATTCCCCCAGAAAAGCGGCGTACTGACAATCCCCAGCATCACGTTCGACTGTGCCGTCATTCAGCAAGACCGCACCATGGATCTTGCCGACATGTTTTTCAACGGAGGTGGCACTATCGGCGTGCAGGTGAAGCGCACCGTACCCGTGTTGCGTCTCAATGTAGACCCTCTGCCTCAGCCGCGGCCCGCCAACTTCTCGGGAGCAGTCGGCAAGTTCTCCATCGAGGGTAAGATGCTCTCGCAAAACGTTCGGACAAACGACGTCGCAACCTACCGCATCACGCTCAACGGTTTGGGCAACCTCAAACTCGTCTCCGCTCCCAAGGTAAACTTCCCAGCCGATTTCGATACGTACGACGCGAAGACGACCGACAATACCAAGGTGACAAAAAGCGGACTGAACGGCCAACTCGTGTTCGACTATACGTTCGTGCCGCGCAACGTGGGTAAGTACACCATCCCTGCCACGGAGTTCGTGTTCTTCGACACCGAAACGGGGCAATACCGCACCGTGCGCACCTCCCCCGTGACCCTTGATATAGCTAAGGGCGAACGTTCTAATGCCGACGTGGACAAGCAGTTGGCTCTGCTCAAAAGCGACATCCATGCGCCGCACGCCGTGCAGTCCTCCTCGTTGCTCGCTTGGGGCAGTGCAGGGCTGTGGACGTTGTTCGTGCTTTGCATCGTGCTGCTCATCGTAGCGAATGTGTGTCTCTCTGTTTGGCTTTCCCGCCAGGGAGACACCGCCGCCAACCGCCGTCAGCGTGCCGACAGCGTGTCGCGCAAACGACTCCGGACGGCGCAGCGCATCTTGCAGGGCAAGGAGAAGGGCAATTTCCACGAGGCGGTCAGCCGCGCGCTCTTCCTCTACGTGTCCGACAGCCTGAACGTGCCGCTCGCCGACCTCAGCACCGACTCCATTCGTTCCATGCTCGCCGAACGTCAAGTGCCCGCCGAACTCGTGGAACGCTTCTGCTCCCTGATTGACCGCTGTCAGTATGCGCAGTATGCCAACGCCGCCGACGCATCAACCCCCGAGGCTATGCAGCAAACGGTGGACGAGGCTATGGAACTGATTTCGGCCGTGCAGAAAGCCCTCCACTCCCACAAATAATAACGAAGAAACAAAGATGAAGCGACTCACGCTCTTTTTCCTGATAGTTCTGTCCTGTTCACTGGCTCATGCAGTCAAGGCAGCCGAACCCTCGCTTGCCGAGAAGGCGCAAACGTTCTATGCTCAGCGCAATTATGCCGCCGCTGAAAATGCCTATTCGCAAATGGCAGCCGCTGGCAACGCTGAGAAACTGGACCGCCATGCACTCTCTGAGGCGTACTACAACTTGGGCAACTGTCACTATCGCCTGAAAAACTTTGGCAAAGCCGTATGGGCGTATCAGAACGCGCTGCGCCTCAACCCGTCCGACGCAGATGCGGCATTCAATCTGGAACTCACGCAGACGAAGATAGCCGACCGCTTTTCGGAGGGCTCTACCATGTTCTTCGCCCCCCTTCTGCGCAGCATCATGTGTATGCAAAGCGCCACGGCATGGGGCGTATGGGGCATTGTGCTGCTTCTCGTCGGGGGCGTGCTTTTCCTTGCGTTCAGAGCGTTGACTCGTCCGGGACTGAAAAAACTCTGCTTCTTTCCAGCTGTCGCCTTGTGGGCATTGTGCCTTTGCTGCTTTGCGTTCGGCTTCTACGAGAATAATTACGCTTTCCCTGCCGACCAAGCCGTGGTGCAGCAGGAGGTGCCCGTCTACGCCAACCCCACGCTGACGGCAACTCAGGAGCGCACCTTGCACGAGGGAACGCTCGTCAATGTGGAAGAAAGTCAGAAGGACGGTTGGCTGCAAGTGTCCCTGCCCGATGGTAAAGAGGTGTGGATACGTCCGTCCGCCCAGTCGCTGCTTCGTTGCTGCCCGTTCTGAACCACTAACGCTCCGAGGGCTATCCCCAAACAATAAGAAAGAAAATGCTTGAACTCGACAAAACGCTCACGCTCCTGCTCAACGGCAGCCATTCGCTGTTCGTGGACGGCATAGCTTGGACAGCCACGCAAACAGCCACGTGGTTGCCGCTCGCCGTGGTGTTGCTCTACGTCATCATACGCAACAACGAGATAGGAGGCGTGTGGCGTATGGTGCTGGGCATTGCCCTGAGCATCCTCGTGGCGGACCAAGTGGCGTCGAGCGTGTTCAAACCCCTCGTGGCGCGCTTCCGTCCCGCCAACGACCCTGCAATAATGTACCTCGTCGATGTGGTACGCGGCTACCGCGGCGGCATGTACGGTTTCTTCTCAAGCCACGCCGCCAATACCTTTGCCGTAGCCACGTTCGTATCGTTCGCCGTGCGCAGTCGTTCGCTGTCCGCCGCCCTCTACTCGTGGGCATTGCTCAACTGCTGGTCGCGCGTTTATCTCGGCGTGCATTACGTTGGCGACCTCCTTGTCGGCGCCCTCTGGGGCACGTTGGTAGGCTACGCTTTCTACCGCCTGCTCATCCACAAAAGAGTCACCGCTCCCGTCGCAAACGCCTCAGCCCCCTCCATCGTTCAAGCGTCCGTTCCCTCGCCAGCCTACAATCCCCATACCCTGCGAGTGTTCGTCTTCGCCCTTCTCCTTACCTACCTTTACGTACTTCTACGCGCGCTCTTTTTTGTGGCTTGATTCTCAGTATAAATCGGTTGCCGCCTCAGAATAGAGAGCCTATCTGATAAGGACCATATAAGCAAACTTTCCTTCGGCTTATTCTTCGTTTCCGCCCCAATCTTTCAATTACTAATTGAAAGAATCGAACAAATCTTTCAATTGCCAATTGAAAGATTGGGCGTTCTGTCTTGTGCTTACCATATAAAGAATGCGGCTTCGCAGAAAATGCGGAGCCGCACAATAGTGTATCCTCTTGTCTCAGAAATAATAAGATTCATCCTATTCTAAACAGGTTCGCAGTCGTGTATGAATGGAATGAGACTCAACAGAGTTTTACCTTCTATCTTGAAATTTTCAAGAGCATCGTTCCCGTCCTTGAACAGTTCCAATGAGTGTAATCTATATGGATGTGTCAAACAAATTAGGGTAGAAAAAGGGAACCGTCTACAAAAGTAGTTTACTAACGGGGAAAG
>CAVKGN010000002.1:58167-60604 GCA_963655595.1 uncultured Oscillospiraceae bacterium | reverse complement strand
AATCCGAGTATTTCATATAGCACCGAAAGGAACTCCCTGTTCTTGCGAAAGGGGAGTTTCATCCGGTCCAGTAAGTTCAAAATCATATTTTTCCTTATATAAAATGCGAGTGCGGGAACGCGGAAGTCCGCTTGCGGCAGATTTCGGCATTCTCGCACTCGCATTATTCTGTCAATTATCTTGACGCTCCGCCCGCGTGCCACACAGGACAGGGGATGGGCGGAAAACGCGTCTACACGTCACCGGCTCAAGCCTCATATTTCTTCACGATGCAGCAGGCGTTGTGACCGCCAAAGCCGAACGTGTTGCTCAATGCGGCGCGCACGGTGCGCTTCTGAGCCTTGTTGAACGTGAAGTTCAGGTTGTAGTCGATGTTCTCGTCAAGGTCGTCGTCCTCGTGGTTGATGGTGGGAGGAACAATATCGTTCTTCACCGAGAGGCAGCAGAACAGGGCTTCAACAGCACCGGCTGCGCCGAGCAGGTGTCCCGTCATACTCTTGGTTGAGGAGATGTTGAGTTTGTAAGCGTGTTCACCGAAGAGCTTGGTGATAGCCTTCACCTCTGAGATATCACCCACGGGAGTAGACGTACCGTGAACGTTGATGTAGTCGATGTCCTCGGGCTTCATCTCAGCATCTTCGAGGGCAGCCTTCATCACGAGGTTTGCACCGAGACCCTCAGGGTGAGACGCGGTGATGTGGTGAGCGTCAGCAGACATGCCTGCGCCGGCAATCTCGCAGTAGATCTTTGCACCGCGAGCCTTGGCGTGTTCGAGTTCCTCGAGGATGAGGATACCTGCACCCTCGCCCATGATGAAGCCATCGCGGCTCTTGCTGAAGGGACGAGATGCGTGAGTGGGGTCATCGTTGCGCGTAGAAAGGGCGTGCATGGCGTTGAAACCGCCTACACCGCAGGGCCAGATGGCAGCCTCAGCACCACCAGTCACCATGGCATCAGCCTTACCAAGACGGATGAGGTTGAATGCATCAGCCAGCGCATTGGTTGAAGAAGCGCAAGCTGACGTAGTGGTGTAGTTAGGACCGTGGAAGCCGTACTGGATAGAAATCTGTCCAGCAGCGATGTCGGCAATCATCTTAGGGATGAAGAACGGATTAAACTTGGGGCCGTTCTCCTTATTCATTGCGTAGTAGCCAGCCTCTTCCTCAAAGGTGTGGATACCGCCGATGCCCACGCCGAGCACTACGCCCACGCGGTTCTTGTCGAGGGTGTCGAGGTCCCAGCCGCTGTCCTTGATAGCCTCCATAGCGGCCACAAGAGCATACTGCTCGTAGAGGTCCATCTTGCGTGCCTCCTTGCGGTCAATGAAGTCGGTGGCCTTAAAGTTCTTCACCTCGCAGGCGAATTGCGTCTTGAACTTTGAAGCGTCGAAGTGGGTGATGGGGCCTGCGCCGCTCACGCCGTTGAGAATGTTCTCCCAAGTTTCGGGAACGGTGTTGCCCAGGGGAGTCAACGCTCCAAGACCTGTTACTACTACTCTTTTGAGTTCCATATTAAATAGGTGTGATTTTTGTTTTCGGTGTTGTACAAAGAAGCGCAATCGCTGGCACGTTCTCCGCGAGTCGCCGCCCGCGCGCCTCAACCCCCTTGGGCTGTTAGCAGATCAGCACGCACGGCTGCGCCCATGGCGGCAGTACGAACACTCACTGATCTTCTAAATTAAGATGTATGCTCTGAGGGGAGGTTCTTACACGTTTGCGGCAGCCAGAATTTGGGAGGAAAGGACTTGCATAGGGAAACGCCCTTTCAAGCCGTGGCCTGCCAGCACCAGATGTGCTTCCTAAAAATAAAATGATTAACGTTTAACGCATACGCCCCGTGCAAAGCTTTGCATTCACACGCAAAGCACTGACGCTGACGCAGGACGTTAAACGTTAATCCCAGACTCTTCAACTTTCTCTGAAAGTGAAAAGCACCGTCGTTACAAGCGATGGATTTTTACTTGTTGACGTTCTCTTCGATGTAAGCGATAGCGTCACCTACGGTAGAAATCTTCTCAGACTTGTCATCGGGAATAGTGATGCCAAATTCCTTCTCGAACTCCATGATGAGCTCTACAGTGTCGAGAGAGTCAGCACCGAGGTCGTTAGCGAAGCTTGCTTCGTTCTTTACTTCGGATTCGTCAACGGTGAGCTTGTCAACGATGATAGCCTTTACTTTTGCTTCAATATCAGACATAGTTTCTTATTTTGAATTATGGATTATGTTTTCCTTTGATTATGTGCAATTAACGCGTGCAAAAGTAGTGCTATTTACCTATACCAACAAACTTTTGCCGAGAAAAGATAGATTTATTTGCACAAAGTGCCGCGTTTTGTGCTTATCACTTTCCCTCGCTGAGGAACTGCACCGCACGCTTAACAAGGTCGCTCCGCTTGTTGACAAGGCGGTAGTATTCCGTGCGATCCCAGAGGTTGTA
>CAVKGN010000002.1:52786-57755 GCA_963655595.1 uncultured Oscillospiraceae bacterium | reverse complement strand
TCGTGTTCGTACTCACTCTTCTCGCCCTTGACGTAAGGCTTCTGTATGCAGCGACCAGAGGGTGTATAGTAGTGTGAAACAGTGAGGCGAATCATCGAACCATCGGGCAGATCGACAGGACGCTGCACGAGTCCCTTGCCAAAGGTGCGGCGACCGATGATGGTGCCACGGTCGTTGTCCTGCACGGCACCGCTGACAATTTCGGCAGCCGAAGCGGTAAACTCGTCCACAAGGATTACCACGCGTCCGTTGTCGCGCATCAGTCCGTTACCCTCGCTGCGCAGTTCCTGGCGGGGGGCTGCACGTCCGTCGGTGAACACGATGAGCGATCCTTCGGGGAGGAATTCGCTCGCCACTTCCTGGGCTGCGTTAAGGTAGCCGCCGCCGTTCATGCTGAGGTCGAGGATGATGTCCTTCATGCCCTGTTTGCGGAATTCGAGTATCTTGTCGTGAACTTCCTGACCTGAGGTTGCGCCGAAGCTGTCCAAGTGGATATAGGCGGCAGTGGGGGTAATCATGTAGGCAGCGTCGACCGTGTAAAGGGGAATCTTGTCGCGCACCACCTTAAAGTGGAGCAGTCCGTTCGCCCCCTTTCGCACTACGTCGAGGTTGGCTATCGTGCCCTTCGGGCCGCGCAACTTCGTCATGATGCTGTCCTTGTCCATCTTCACGCCGCTGATAGTCAGACCGTTCACGGCGATTATACGGTCGCCAGCCTGCATACCTACTTTCTCGCACGGGCCTTTGCTTATCACTTGCAGCACCACGAGCGTATCCTTCACCATGTTGAAGCTCACGCCGATGCCCTCAAAGTTTCCGCTGAGCGGCTCATTGAGTTTCTTAGTGTCCTTAGCGTTAGTGTATGCGGAGTGAGGATCGAGCTTGCCAAGCATACCGTTGATGGCATCTTCCACAAGTTTTTCCTGGTCTACGCTGTCCACGTAGAGGCTGGCCACGGCAAGTTCCGCCATTTGCAGTTTTCGCACCTGTGCAAAGTCCACGTCGCCAAAGCGTGACGACTGTGCGCACGACACCAGAGGCAAAGCTGCCAGGAGGAAGAGTATGAATTGTTTCATTGTTTGTTAGGGACTTGGTTTGTCTTATGTTGGAAAATCTGTCACTTTTTGTGCGGGAGGAAGTCGGACACGTCCTTTCCGTAGGCGATGAGTTCGCGTACCACGCTCGAGGAGATGTGTGAGAAATGCGCCTCAGTAAAGAGCATCACCGTCTCCACGCCCGAAAGTCGCTTGTTCATTGCGGCAATGTCGCGCTCGTATTCAAAGTCCTTGACCGACCGCAGTCCGCGCAGAATGAACTGTGCCCCTTCGCGCTTCACCAGATCGACGGTAAGGTCGTTGTAGGCCACCACCTTTATGCGGTCGTCGTCCTCGTAGAGCGTATTTATTGCCGCCACGCGTTCCTGAGGGGTGTAGAGCGAGCGTTTGCTGTCGTTCACGCCCACGCCTATCACAATGCGGTCGAACATGGGGAGTCCGCGCTCTACAATGCTGGCATGCCCTACGGTAAAGGGGTCGAACGACCCTGGGAATATGGCTATTCGCATTTTCTGTATTTGTTTCTTGGGGAGGAGTACGCCTTATTATAAGTCGCCCTCTACAAGGTCCTCCTCTACTACGAGGTTGTCTATGATAAATCCTTGCCGCTCCATGGTGTTCTTGCCCATATAGTATTCGAGCAGTTTGCTTACGTTGTCGCTCTTGTGGAGCGTCACGGGATCAAGACGCATATCGGGACCGATGAACGACACAAACTCTTCGGGGTCGATCTCACCGAGTCCTTTGAAGCGCGTTATCTCGGGGTTGGGACTGAGTTTCTCAATGGCGGCGAGGCGTTCCTCTTCGGAGTAGCAGTAAATAGTTTCGTATTCGGAGCGGTCGCTCGCCTGTGTCTTTTTCAGGATAGCTGCGCCGGCACTGGTGTCGTCGACAGTCTTCACCTTGGGTGCTGTGCGGAGCTTTTTCTTCTTGTTGCGCACACGGAAGAGCGGCGTCTGCAATATATATACGTGTCCTTTCTTAATAAGGTCGGGGAAGAACTGCAAGAAGAACGTGATGATGAGCAAACGTATGTGCATGCCGTCAACGTCGGCATCGGTGGCTACAATCACTTTGTTGTAGCGCAGTCCGTCAAGCCCGTCTTCAATGTTGAGCGCAGCTTGGAGCAGGTTGAACTCCTCGTTTTCGTAGACTACCTTCTTTGTCAGCCCGAAGCAGTTGAGCGGCTTGCCACGGAGGGAGAATACGGCCTGCGTATTGACGTTGCGCGTCTTCGTGATAGAACCGCTGGCTGAAAGTCCCTCGGTGATGAATATGCTTGAGTCAAGACGCGGGTCTTCATCGTCCTCGTCGTTTTTCTTGCGCTGCTTGGGGGCAGGGTCGTTGAGGTGTATGCGGCAGTCGCGCAACTTGCTGTTGTGCAGGTTGGCTTTCTTGGCTCGTTCGCGCGCCAGTTTCGTCACGCCGGCGATGGCTTTGCGCTCCTTTTCGCTCTCTTCAATCTTTTGCTTGATTACGTCGGCAATGTCGGTGTGCTTATGCAGAAAGTTGTCGACGTTTTCCTTGATGAAGTCGCCCACAAACTTGTTCACGCTCACACCCGACAGGGGGAACGGTTTGCCTTGCGAGTCTTTGTCGGGCGCCATGGTGAGCGAACCGAGCTTAATCTTTGTTTGACTCTCAAAGAGCGGCTCAATCACCCTCAGGGCTATTGCGCCCACCAGGCCATTGCGCACGTCTTGCACGTCGTAGTTCTTGCCAAAATATTCCTTAATGGCTTTGGCGATGTGTTCCTTGAACGCGCTTTGGTGTGTTCCGCCCTGCGTGGTGTGCTGGCCGTTTACAAAGGAGTAGTATTCCTCGCCGTACTGCGAGGTGTGCGTAAAGGCTATGTCTATGCTCGGTCCCGTAAGGTGTACGATGGGGTAAAGTCCCGGAGCCGTCAGGTTATCGTTGAGCAGATCTTCCAAGCCGTTACGACTGAGGATGCGGCGGCCGTTGTGGAAGATGGAGAGCCCCGTGTTGAGGTACGTGTAGTTGCGGAGCATATTCTCCACAAATTCGCTGTGGAAGCGATAATTCAAGAAGAGGGTCTTGTCCGGCTCAAAGAATATATAGGTACCGTTCTCCTCCTCGCATGCGCCCTCTGTGTCGCTGACGAGTTTGCCTTTCTCAAACACGGCCTCGTGCATCTTGCCGTCGCGCACACTGCGTGCCACGAAACGGCTGGACAGGGCATTAACGGCTTTCAGGCCCACGCCGTTCATACCCACGGAGGCGGTAAACACGGCGGTATCGTACTTTCCGCCGGTGTTGAGCTTCGACACGGCGTCGACCAGCGAACCGAGGGGGATACCGCGACCGTAGTCGCGTATTTCTGCCGTTTGTCCGTCGGTGATGTTCACCTCGATGCGTTTGCCGTAGCCTTCGTTAAACTCGTCGATGCTGTTGTCGATGGCTTCCTTGAGCAATACGTAGATACCGTCCTCGGCGTGCGAACCGTCACCAAGGCGACCGATGTACATACCCGGACGGACACGGATGTGCTCCGTGTCTTCCAAGTGGCGTATCTTGCTCTCGTCGTATATCACCTCCCGGGGCGTTTCGCCCTCGCGCTTTTCTTCTTCGCTCATTCTCCGTGGTCTTTATGGGTTCTCCCTGCGCGGGTTTCCTTTCCCTACGCTTATTTTATGTCTGCTCTGAAACAGCGGCGACGTTTGTGCTGCTCATGCTCAAAGTACTGCCACTGGTTCTGCACCTTGTCGTTCATTTCGAGCTCGGGGTTGCTCTCGGCATACTCAAAGCCGAGCTTCTTGTAAACGGGGATGAGGTCGGTGAAGAGCAGGGCGTTCACGCCTTTTCCCTGATAGTCGGGGCGCACAGCCACAAGCAGCAGGTCGAGCATCTTAGGCCGTTTTAGCATCAGGGCTTTCAACAGGTGCACCCACCCGAACGGGAAGAGTTTACCCTTAGCCCGCTGCAACGCTTCGGAGAGCGAGGCCATAGATATGCCCACGGCCACAATCTCGTTTTGCTCGTTCTCCACAATGCTCACCATGCGAAGGTCGAGTACAGGGACGTACATATTCACATACTGGTCTATCTGCCTTTCGGTCATGCGCGAGAAGCCGAACAGGGGCTCATAGGCATCGTTGATAAGGCGGAATATATCGTGCGCCACGCCGGTCTTACGTATCTCCGCACGACTTTTGAGCTTGCGCACGTGCAGGTTGTACTTTCTCTCAATTATCTGCGAGATGCGGCGGTGCTTCTCGGGGATTTCATCGGGTATAGCAATCTTCATCTCCACCCAGTCGGCGCTCTTCACGAGTCCCAGCTCTTCCATGTGGCGCGGATAGTAGGGATAGTTGTATATGGTGGACATGGTAGAGAGTTGGTCAAAGCCCTCCACGAGCATGCCCTCAGCGTCCATATCTGTGAAGCCGAGCGGTCCCTCAATCTCGTTCATGCCGCGGGCCTTGCCCCACTGCTTAACGGTCTCTATCAAGGCACGACTCACCTGGATATCATCAACAAAGTCAATCCACCCGAAGCGCACGGCCTTCTTGCCCCACTTTTCGTTGGCGCGGCGGTTGATAATCGCAGCCACACGGCCCACTATCTTCCCGTCCTCATAGGCCAGGAAATAGTCGGCTTCGCAAAACTCAAAGGCAGCGTTCTTCTTGGGTGAGAACGTGTTGAGCATGTCATCGTAAAGATCGGGAACTGAATAGGGATTGTCCTTATAGAACTCGTAGTTGAAACGTATAAACCGTTTGAGTTCCTTCTTAGTTTCAACCTTCTTAATTTCAACTGTCATACAGGCTTTCCTTTTCGTCGGGGGAAAATTAGGATCCCCCTGATTTCAAAATCTTAGCTTGCAAAAGTACGCATTTTTTCGTACACGTCTCTTTTTAAGGCTTTTTCGGGACGCATTCCTTAGCTCATCATCT
>CAVKGN010000002.1:34612-52519 GCA_963655595.1 uncultured Oscillospiraceae bacterium | reverse complement strand
TATTTTGCACCGAGCGAGTGCAGAATTTCACAATATCTGCACAATTTCAGTGCAAATCGCATACCTTTGCGACTAAATCGGAGACATTATGGAACAGCTTTTTGAGTATTTCAATCGCAAGTTGGAGGAAACGCCTACGGACTTGGTGCGGTATATGTACGACCGCATTGCCTGGAACGGACATGCATTGGGTTTGGTAGGGCCGCGAGGTGTGGGAAAGTCTACGCTGCTCCTACAATACATCAAGCAAGAGCTGAACACCAAAGAGTCGCTTTATGTGTCGGCTGACCTTCTGTATTTTTCTTCGCACAGACTGGTGGATGTGGCAGACAGCTTTTACAAGATGGGCGGCAAGCACCTTTTCATTGACGAAATACATAAGTATGAAGGGTGGTCGGCAGAAGTAAAACAGATATTTGACAGCTATGCCGACCTACAACTCATCATCTCTGGGTCGTCCATTCTTGAAATAACCAAGGGAATGGCTGACCTCAGCCGCCGCGTGCCCATCTATGAGATGCAGGGACTTTCGTTCAGGGAGTATCTGCACCTGTTCCACGGCATACGGATGCAACCCATTGGGTGGGAGCAACTGCTGAACCACTCGTACGAAATTCCTGGCGTGAAGCACCCCTTACCCCTATTCCAGGACTATCTGCGAAGGGGCTACTATCCCTTTGGTGGCGACCCTGCTTTCGATTTAGAGCTGACGCAGGTAGTGGAGCAGACAATGGAAAGCGACATTCCGCTGTATCTTAATGCGAATGTTTCGGTCGGGAGAAAGCTGAAACAGTTGCTTATGATTATTGCCGAAAGCGTGCCATTCAAACCCGTAATGCAGAAGTTGGCTGACCTTACTGGGATTGGGCGCAACAATGTGCAGGACTATCTGCACTACATTGAACGTGCTGGGATGATAGCCCAATTGCGCAACGCAACGGGCGGGATACGCGGCTTGGGGAAGACGGAGAAGATATACCTTGACAACACAAATCTCATTTATGTGCTGGCACCGAAACGAGCAGACATTGGCAACGTGCGAGAGACGTTCTTCATGAACCAGCTACGCGTAGTGGACGACGTAATGTGCTCGCCTGTATCAGATTTTCTGGTAGACGGACGAACGTTTGAAATTGGCGGACGCAAAAAGGGGCAAAAGCAAATTGCGGAGGTCGCGGACGGCTTCGTGGTGAAGGACGACATTGAAACTGGCTATGCAAACGTGCTGCCGCTTTGGGCGTTTGGACTGATGTATTAGTCTGGAGTACTTTATTTTTGCTCCCTGATAGGCGTTCGAGCGTTTTCTCCAAGGCTAACAAAAAACGTTTCCAAATCCTTGGTAATGCAAATAATACGCCCCATATTTGCACTGACGGCAAGGAGCCGCCGTATAACACTAACCCTTAAAGCACTTATCACTATGGACTTCAGTACCTCAGTAAAACACGTGTTCAACAACTACGCCACATTCACTGGACGCGCCACGCGCTCGGAATATTGGTGGTTTCAGCTCTTCGAAATTATTGTTCAGATCGTTCTCGCGATTATTGGCTTCGTTCTCGGCGGAATGTTCGCCTCGGGTGGCGCGGCAGCGGCCCTTGGTTTGGGATATACCATCGGCAATGTCCTCTCTTGGATTTTCTCTATTGCCATCATCGTGCCTTCTTTGGCTGTGTTCTGCCGTCGTATGCACGACACGGGGCGTTCGGGCTGGTGGTTCTTCATAGCCCTCATCCCCTTAATCGGAGCTATTGTGCTGCTGGTGTTCTGCTGTCAGAAAAGTCAGCCCGACAACCAATACGGCCCCGAGCCCAAGGACTAACAATACGCATATAATATAGCGCAAACTATACTCGGAACCATCCGGCCACGCACTTGCATCGACGAGTGCGTGGCCGGACTTTTTCACCCCGGAGGGGGATTGCGAGAGTCCCCGCGCTGGTTGGTTCTACGTCCGATGTAGTTGTCGTTCATCGTACGAGTGACGCATGTGTGTCGTACGATGAACACACGTCACTCGTACGGTGGACACATGGAAGTCGTACGACGGACAGCAACACCATGGGGGACAAAATCGGCAGAAGTACAAATAATTCGTGCAAACACTTTGCCCATAAATGTGCAAAGCGTACCTTTGCACCCGAAAACAAAGAGCGACAGGGGCGTAGCCCAGTTGGTTTAGAGCGCTGCAGTCACATTGCAGAGGTCATCGGTTCGAGCCCGATCGTCCCTACACTCCCACGTTTTCAACCCCACGAACAACAATCACAGAGGACAGATTTGGCTGCTTGCAACCTCTCAAAAACAATGCTAAAACTCGTACGCCGACGCGTTGCCCTCGCAACTGCGGCGCAGCGACTAAGCGAACAAACATTCAAGCCGAATCCCACTCTGCCTGTTACGCCAATCGTGAGCGAAACAGGCTAATTTTTTATCAACAAGGCAAGCCCCGCGACCACAAGGCCCAGCTGCCGAACACAAACACTCCAAAAAAATTATGGGATACCTATTCACATCCGAAAGCGTTTCGGAGGGACACCCCGACAAGGTGGCCGACCAGATTTCAGACGCCGTACTCGACCAATTTCTCGCCTTTGACCCCCACTCAAAAGTGGCATGCGAAACGCTCGTCACCACAGGACAGGTGGTAGTGGCTGGCGAAGTGAAGTCCGAAGCCTACGTAGACCTGCAAGACGTGGTGCGCGAAACCATTGCCCGCATTGGCTACACCAAGGCCGCCTATAAATTCGAAGCCGAAAGCTGCGGCATTTTCAGTGCTATCCATGAGCAGAGCGCAGACATCAACCGCGGCGTGGACCGTACCGACCCCATGGCACAAGGTGCAGGCGACCAAGGCATGATGTTCGGCTATGCCAACAACGAGACCGACACCTACATGCCCCTGCCCCTTTCGCTGGCGCACGACATTGTGTATGTACTTGCCGAAATACGACGCGAGGGCAAGCAGATGACCTACCTGCGCCCCGACTCAAAGAGTCAGGTGACGGTGGAGTATGGTGATGACAACGTGGCCCAGCGCATTGACGCCATTGTGGTAAGTACGCAGCACGACGAGTTTATCACTGCCGCCCAGGCAGGTTCGCAGGAAGAGGCCGACCGACAGATGTTGGAGCAGATTGAGCGCGACGTGAAGGAAATCGTTATTCCGCGCGTCCTTGCCGAACGCGTAAATACCCCCGAGGTGAAGGAACTCTTCCACAAGGGCGAGATAAAGTACTACGTCAACCCCACGGGCAAGTTCGTCATAGGTGGTCCCCACGGCGATACGGGTCTGACCGGCCGCAAGATAATCGTCGACACCTACGGCGGCAAGGGAGCACACGGAGGTGGCGCCTTCTCGGGCAAAGACCCCTCAAAGGTGGACCGCTCAGCCGCTTATGCCGCACGCCACATAGCCAAAAATATGGTGGCAGCAGGCGTGGCCGACGAGATGCTCGTGCAGCTCAGCTACGCCATTGGTAAGGCAGAACCCATCTCAATCTACGTAGACACATACAACCGCAGCCACGTGGCTCTGAGCGACGGCGAAATAGCCCAAAAGATTGGCGAACTCTTCGACCTGCGTCCGGCAGCCATTGAGCGCGACCTGAAACTGCGTCAGCCTATCTACGAGGAAACGGCAAGCTACGGCCACGTGGGACGCACGCCCGCCACAAAGGTGAAAACGTTCCGCGCTCCGGGCCAGCCCGACAAGCAAATCACCGTAGAGCTCTTCACGTGGGAGAAGCTCGACAAGGTGGACGAGATACGCAAGGCCTTTGCGCTTGCATAACCACACGAGAGAACTTATTAATGTCCCCTGAGCCCCAAGGCAAAGGGGGCATTAATCCGTTACACACACCGAAAAGTAAACAACCGAAGTGAACATCACCGTATATAGCGCATCGAGCGGACAGATACCAGCCCCCTACGTGGAGGCAGCCCGCAGGCTGGGCCAACTCATAGCCCAAGGCGGACACACGCTCATCAACGGAGCCGGACGCACCGGTCTGATGGGAGCCTGCACCGACGCATGCCTCGAAAACGGCGGACGGGCCATCGGGGTTATCCCGGAGTTCATGATTGAACAGAAGTGGCAACACACGGGAATGACGCAGCTCATCGTCACCCCCGACATGCACCGCCGCAAAGAGCAAATGGCCAGCATGAGCGACGCCTGCATAGCCCTGCCTGGTGGTGTAGGTACGCTCGAGGAGCTACTCGAAATTATCACCTGGAAGCAGCTCGGCCTCTACCTCAAGCCCATCATCATCCTCAACACGGACGGCTACTACGACGCCCTACTCCAACAGTTGCAAAAGGCGGTTGACGAGAAGTTTATGCGACAGGCTCACAGCGACATTTGGCACGTGGCAGCCACGCCCGAACAAGCTATTGAGCTGGCTCGTACCACTCCGCTCTGGGACCCGAGCGTACGCAAGTTCGCCGCACTCTGACACACACCATGGCCACCTTCGTTTTCCCCCTCCCCACATTCGGCTTAGCCGACGGCATTGCCCTGCAAGGCGATACCGTCACAACCGCTGCGCCCGTAGCCGAGGAGGAAACGGAAACGCAGGAGAACGCCTCGCAAAACGCATCCGCCTGGCGGCATAGCCACCGGCTGCAAGTTGACACCATTCCGCCCGACCCACGCGAGATGCGCCCTCTTGCCCCTGGACAGCCCCTGACGATGAAGCCCGAGGCCTTCGACATGGACTACTGGCAAAAGGCTCTTACCCACCTGCCCAAAAGCAAGCTGGCGCAGGAGCTCGACAGCCTTGCCGGGCGTGCCGACTCCACCCTCATAGGCACTGCGCCCCACGCTGGTATGGCGGGCGACCCCGTGCCTTACCAATTTCGCAGCGACTCACTGGTGACCACCCTGCTCATGCTCAGTTTCTTCATGGCGGCATGGGTCATCTCGCGCTCGCGGCGATACCTGCACAAACAGGTAAAGGACTTCTTCCGCAACCGTCAGCGCGAAAACCTCTTCGCAGAGCGCACGGAGAGCGAAATGCAGGGACAGGTGTTCCTCATATTCCAAACGTGCCTTGTGCTGGGTACGCTCTTCTTCGACTACACGCAGGAGTGCCAAACGGAGGTGTTCAACCAAGTGTCGCCCTACAAAATTCTGGCTTCGAGCGTGGGTATTTTTTGCGCGTTCTATCTATTGAAGACAATGCTCTACCACGTGGTCAACAGCGTGTTCTTCAGTCGCAAGCAACGGCAGCAGTGGATTGCCTCGTACCTGCTGAGCATCCTTGCCCTTGGGTTGGCACTGCTCCCCGTGTCGCTCCTTGTGGTATATTTCGACCTCAGTCTGTACCACACAGGCATCGTTTTCATTGCGTTGCTTGCCGTCGACAAATTGCTCCTTCTATACAAGTGCTCACGGATATTTTTCAATTACCCGTTCGGCTCAGTGCATCTTTTTTTGTACTTTTGCACGCTTGAAATAGCACCCCTCTTCGTGCTGTTCCGTATACTCGTATACGCCAACAACCTACTCCTGACACTGAACCAATAACAACCCATCGAGCCGCCCGGACGAGGGCAGAGCCAGAACAGAAGAAAAGCCAAAGTAGACCAATGATTAAGAAGATACTCGTTTCCCAGCCGAAACCGACTTCCGAAAAGTCTCCCTACTTCGAGATTGAAAACAAGCAGCACGTGGAATTCACCTTTCACCAGTTCATCAAAGTGGAAGGCCTGACCGCACGCGAATTCCGTCAGCAGAAGATCCAAATACTCAACTACACGGCCATCGTGTTCACCTCGCGGCATTCGGTGGATTACTTCTTCACCCTTTGCAAAGAACTGCGCGTGACTGTACCCGAGGACATGAAGTACTTCGCCCTCTCCGAGGCCGTGGCACTCTACATCCAGAAGTACATCCAGTACCGTAAGCGCAAGGTATTCTTTGGTGCAACAGGCCGTTGGCCGGACCTCGTCCCCGTGATGATGAAGCACAAGACAGAGAAGTATCTCATCCCCCTCTCCGACGTGCACAACGACGACGTGGCAAAGCTCATGGACAAAAACGGACTCAACCACACGGAGTGCGTAATGTACCGCACCGTGACCGACGAGTATCCCAAAGACCAGCCGTTCGACTTCGACATGATTGTGCTCTTCACGCCGGCAGGAGTAAAGTCGCTGTTGGAAAACTTCCCCGACTTCAAGCAGGGCGACACGCGCATGGCCTGTTTCGGTGCGGTGACGAAGAAAGCCATTGAGGACGCCGGTCTTCGCTGCGACCTTTCTGCTCCCACGCCCCAGGCACGCTCTATGGCCGCTGCCATTGACCTTTATCTGCAAGAGAACAAATAAGCACACGCATCCGTTCATGCTTTGGCGGAATTGCCGGCTTCCCCATACGCAAGGGACGGCAATTCCGCCAAATCTTTTTTGCGTAACTTTGCCACAACACCACGCGCATCTGCGCCCCACACCTATGCCACAATCACCCTCCCCCACTCCACACTTGCACACGTTCCGAAAGAGCGAACACATCTGCCTGAGAACCGACGTTGAGACGCTTTTCAGCGCAGGCAGCGCATCGATGAGCGCATTCCCCGTGCGCGCCACGTTTCGCAAGTTGCCCTACGACGGGCACGGGCCGCAGGTGAAAGTGCTGCTGAGCGTGGCAAAGCGACACCTGCGCCACGCCGTGGATCGCAACCTTGCCAAACGGCAGCTCCGCGAGGCTTACCGCCTGGAAAAGCAAATACTCGCCTCGCAACTTGCCCCCACGGATCGCATACACATTGCCTTCATCTGGCTCGCCGACAAGCCCATGTCGTCGCACCTTGTCCGCACACGCGTAGCGTCGCTGTTGCAACGCATCGGCGAGAAGGCGCAAGGCATGACTGCTGGATAAGTCACTGCGCCTCAGCCATCTTCCCTCCCCAAGCACAGCTATGAAAAACCCCGTCACCCAACTGCTTATATACCCCATACGGCTCTATCAGCGGTACATATCCCCCATGCTGCCCCCGGTGTGCCGTTTCACCCCCACGTGTTCGCAGTACGCCGTGGAGGCCTTGCAGAAACACGGTCCGGTGAAGGGACTTTACCTTGCCATACGGCGCATTTTGCGTTGCCATCCCTGGGGCGGAAGCGGCTACGACCCCGTGCCCTGAGACGCGACAAGCCCGAGAGGCGGCAAAATTCGTCTATTTCAGCTTTTTTAAAAACGAAAAGCCGGCAATCCCTCTGAAAAAGCCTACCTTAGCGATGAATTAAACGCCCCGCGCGCCGGTTGTAGCCGAGCCGGGAATAACCTTCTTACCGTCATGGAAACACAAAGCAAGAACTATTGCATCATACTGGCAGGAGGCATCGGTCGCCGTCTGTGGCCGGCAAGCCAAAAAGAACTGCCCAAGCAATTCATCGACTTCTTCGGTACAGGACGCACCCTCTTGCAGCAAACGTTCGACCGTTTCGCCAAATTCATCCCCACCGACCACATCTTTGTTTCCACCTTCCAGGGCTACGTGCCGCTTGTGCGCGAACAATTACCCGAAGTGCCAGAAGCAAACATCCTGCCCGAACCCGTGCAGCTCAACACCGCCCAGGCAGCCATTTGGGGAACCTGGCACGCCGCGCTTGCCGACGCTGAGGCAAACGTGGTGGTGACACCTGCTGACCAGATAATCCAGCGCGAGGAAATCTTTGAACAGCAAATCACGCAGGGACTGGAATACGTAAGCACGCATAACGACTTTCTCGCTATTGGCGTGACGCCGACAACGCCCAACACGGCCTACGGCTACATACAGATGGGCGAGGAGAAGGACAGCGAGGCACGCCTATACAGCGTGCAGTCGTTCAGCGAAAAGCCCGAAATAGCCTACGCCCGAATGTTCCTCGAAAGCGGCGAGTTCCTCTGGAACACGGGTATCTTCCTGTGGAAAGCCGACACGATGGGACGACATCTCTCCGCCCTTGCCAACCGCCCCGACCAGCCCGTTGACCAGGTGGCCAAGCAAGCCGTAACCATTGCTGAGGAGGTGGAGTACATCCGTTCATGCATACCCGAAGGCATGCCCAAGAGCATCGACCTCATGTTGCTCGAATCGTGTCGCAACGTGGTGGTACAAGCCTGCCAGTTCGGTTGGGCCGACGTGGGTTGCTGGACGCAACTGCGCGAACTCTCGAAGACCGACGCCGACGGCAATGCCGTGAGCGGCGGCGCAAAGGTGATGTTCTCAGGGTCGCAAAACTGCATCGTCCGTCTGCCGCAAGGAATGAAAGCCATCGTGGCTGGGCTGGACGGTTTTATGGTGGCGCAACAGGGCGATACGCTCATGATATGCCCCGACAACGACCCCGACGCGATACGTCGCCTCATCAACGAGGCTATATTCTTCTGACACAACACCCACACACGAGTAACAGCACGGGCTGGCAAGCAAAAGGCAAATACGTTGTAAGGATTTCCAAAAATGCTTGCCAGCCCGTTGCAGACAGAAAGGACAAAACGCGGAAATGCGTAATTTTGCATCATGAAACAGACACTTACAATCGTAAAAGTGGGCGGAAAAATCGTTGAAACGCCCGAAACCCTTGAAAGACTGCTTACCGACTTCTGCCGACTCGAAGGCCACAAAATACTCGTGCACGGCGGCGGTCGCACAGCTACCGACGTGGCTGGCCGCCTCGGCATAGAGACAACTATGATCGACGGCCGCCGTGTGACCGACGAGGAGATGTTGCGCGTGGTGACAATGGTGTATGGAGGACTTGTCAACAAAAACATCGTAGCCAAACTGCAAGCCAAGGACGTCAACGCGCTCGGACTGACGGGGGCAGACATGAATGTGATACAGTCGCACCGCCGTCCGCTGAAAAACGGTGTAGACTACGGTTTTGTGGGCGACGTAGACAGCGTGGACGCGGAACGCCTCTCGCTGCTGCTCAACGCTGGCATTACCCCCGTGATGGCGCCGCTCACGCACGATAAGAAAGGCTCCATGCTCAACACCAACGCCGACACCATTGCCGCCGAAACAGCCAAAGCCCTTGCCGCAAGCTTCGAGGTGACGCTTGTTTACTGCTTTGAGCACGCTGGCGTGTTGGCTGATGCCGACGACGAGAGCAGCGTCATACCACTCATCACGCAGGAGAGTTTTGAAGAACTCAAAGCACAGGGGACTGTGAGCGGCGGTATGCTGCCCAAGATAGAGAACAGCCTAGCCGCCGTGAAGGCAGGCGTGCGCCGCGTTATCATCACCCGTGCCGACTGCCTGGGGCAGGACAAGGGGACAAGCATCGAATAAAGCAAAGCGTCCATGAACAAGGAATACGAAATAATGGCACCCGTAGGCTCGCTCGAATCGCTCGCCGCAGCCCTCAAAGCCGGTGCCGACTCAATATACTTCGGCATCGAAGCCCTCAACATGCGCGCCCACAGCGCAAGCAAGTTCACCATCGATGACCTGCGCGACATTGCCGCTCAGTGCAGCGAACACGGCGTAAAGTCGTACCTCACCGTGAACACCATTATATACGACGAGGACATCGACCTGATGCACCACATCTGCGACGCCGCACATCAGGCGGGCATCTCGGCCGTCATAGCCAGCGACGTGGCTGTAATGACCTACTGCAACCGCATCGGGCAGGAAGTACACCTGTCCACACAGCTCAACATATCCAACGTGGAGGCTCTGAGGTTTTATGCGCAGTTTGCCGACGTGGCCGTTCTGGCGCGCGAGCTCAACATGGATCAGGTGGCGCACATACACGAAGCCATCGTCAAGGAGCATATCTGCGGTCCGTCGGGCCAACTCATCCGCATCGAAATGTTCTGCCACGGCGCCCTCTGCAT
This sequence comes from uncultured Oscillospiraceae bacterium, assembly GCA_963655595.1. Classification (GTDB taxonomy): domain Bacteria; phylum Bacteroidota; class Bacteroidia; order Bacteroidales; family Bacteroidaceae; genus Alloprevotella. The sequence goes on along the minus strand of CAVKGN010000002.1, from coordinate 42,684 downwards.
GGCGGTGAGCGGAAAGTGCTACCTCTCGCTCGACAACCTGGGACGCTCTGCCAACCGTGGCCAATGCATGCAGGTATGCCGCCGAAGCTACACCGTGCGCGACCGCGAAACAGGCGTGGAACTCGATGTGGACAATAAGTACATCATGAGTCCCAAGGACTTGAAGACCATCGGTTTCATTGACCGCATGATGAAAGCTGGCGTACGCGTGTTCAAAATTGAAGGCCGCGCCCGCAGTGCCGAGTACGTCTACACCGTGGTACAATGCTACAAGGAAGCCATCGCCGCTGTGGAGGAAGGCACCTTCACCCCGGAGAAGGTAGAAGCCTGGACGGAACGACTTAAGACGGTGTTCAACCGCGGTTTCTGGGATGGCTACTACCTGGGTCAGAAGCTCGGCGAATGGAGCAACGTGTACGGCTCAGCAGCTACCGAAAAGAAGCAGTACGTGGGCAAAGGCCAGAAATACTTCTCGCGCCTCGGCGTAGGAGAATTTTACATTGAAGCCGGTGAATTCACCAAGGGCGACAAACTGCTTATCCTCGGTCCGACCACAGGAGCAATATACCTCACCGCCACAGACATCCATGGCGACAATGGCCCCATTGAAACAGCCAAGAAGGGCATGTGCGTAGCTCTGCCCGTCCCCGAAAAGATACGCCCCAGCGACAAACTCTATAAGATTGTTGCGGCGGAACGAGATGCGTAAATACTATCCAGACACTTTCAAATGAATAATCCCATCCTGCTCTTTGACTTTGGCGGCGTGCTGGTTGACCTTGACCGCGAACGCGTGACGGAGAGTTTCAGAGCTATAGGCATTGATATACGTCCCTTTCTGGGCGACTATAAACAGAGCGGCGTGTTCTCGAAACTGGAAGAAGGGAGCGTTAGCATTCCGCAGTTTTGCAACGAGCTGCGTGCGCTTTGCGGAGCGCCTCACGCTACGGACGAGGATATCGTGGCCGCATGGCAGAGCTTTCTGCACAAAGGCGTGCCTGCGGAAAGGCTTGAGATGTTGCTGAAAATCAAGCAGCACTACTCCGTGAACCTTCTGAGCAACACCAACGAGGTACATTGGCGCATGGCGGAGGAGGACTTCTTCCGCTACAAAGGGCTACAAGTGAACGACTTCTTCGACCACATATTCCTGTCATGCCAACTCGGTATTGAGAAGCCTGCGCCGCTGATATTTAGCAAGGTGGCAGAGGGGCTGGGCACAGAGCCTGGCGACATTCTCTTCTTCGACGACAGCGAGGTGAACTGCCAAGCGGCCCGCGACTGCGGACTGCAAGCCTGCCTTGCCCCGGCAAACAGCGAATGGTTCAAATACTTTGACGAAGATGGCAAACTACGACTTTCATAAATTCAAGACTTGCGGACTTGATGAGACGCAGGGATATTGCGCCGCCATTGGTTTCTTCGATGGCGTACACCAAGGACACGCCTTCCTTATTAGTCAGATAAAGAAGGCGGCCGCTGAGAGAGGCTTGCTCCCCATCGTCATCACGTTTGAGGAGCACCCGCGCCTAGCACTCTCGCAGACACGCTACTGGCCGGAACTGCTCACCACCAACGAGCAGAAGTTGCAACTGCTTGCTCAGCAGGGACTGGCGGGCTGCGTGATGCTGCACTTTGACCACGCCATGTCGATGCTCACCTCACAGGAATTTATGGAACTTGTGCTGAAAAAAGAACTCAACGTGCGCTGTTTGCTCGTGGGCTACGACCACCACTTTGGCTCCGACCTCTCCGCCGGCTTTAAGGACTACGTACGCTATGGCAAGGCACTTGGTATTGAGGTGCTGCGCGAGAACGTGTTCGAGGCGAAAGACCTGCGCATAAGTTCCTCCGCCACGCGCCGTTTCCTGACAGGCGGAAACGTGGAGATGGCACGCACATGCTTAGGCCGTCCCTATCTGCTCGAAGGGACAATTGTGGAGGGACACCACGAAGGCCGCAACTTAGGATTTCCCACAGCAAACCTGCAACCCGAATGCGCCGAACAAATCGTACCCGGACGCGGTGTGTATGCCGTGCGCGCCGAAGTGGACGGATTTACCTACAACGCCATGCTCAACATTGGTTGGCGTCCGACGCTGGACAACGGTTCCGACCAAACCATTGAGACACACCTGCTTGACTACGAGGGTGGAAGTCTTTACGGGAAGCACATGAAACTGTGGTTCATCCGCCGCATACGCGACGAGAAGCGTTTCCCCAACTTGGAGGCTCTCCGCACGCAGCTTGCCCACGACGCGGACATGGTTCGCGACGTGTTCAACGGGCAATAAATAGGGCAGCCTTCCTCGCACACAAGACACACAAAACTGGACACATATATTATGATTACAGCAGTCACCCTTCTTGTACTGTTCTTCGCCGTACAGATTGTTACGTATCTGGCGGCTCTTCTCTTTTCCAACCTGGATATGTTGGGCAGCGGCGTGCCTATTTCCGAGCTGCAAGTACCGCCCGTCAATCTGGGCATAAGTATGTTCGTGGGCGAGCTGTTGCTGGCCTTCGGACTTTGGTGGTGGTTCTACCGCATAGAAAAGCCCGTCAGACTGCGCAGCGTTGACAACCCCGAACTCGCTGGTATATTTAAGTTTCGCCCGTTCAAGCAGGAGCTTACACAGCGCAGCATCTCCAAGTGGCAAGGCATCGTGGCGGTTCTTGGCACACTGTTCCTCGCACTGGGCTTGTCCGGGGTAATGAACCTCCTCCATCTTACGGACAATAGCGATTTGCAACTCTTCAAGGATATGCTGAGCTGTCCGTTTTGCCTGTTGCTCATCTGCATTTTCGGTCCGTTGGCTGAGGAACTCACCTTTCGCGTAGGCATTCTGCGCTCGCTCTACGGGATGAAGCTGAACGGCTGCCTCTCAGCCGGCATAACGGCATTGCTCTTCGCCCTGGTGCACGGCAACCTAACGCAGGGAATACCAGGTCTCGTTATCGGCTTTGTGCTGGGCTTGTTGTACCTGCGCACGGGCGATCTACGCCTTTGCCTTCCCGCCCATATCTGCAACAATACCCTTGGCGTAATCTGTATGTATTACCCCTTCGACACGACAATCGATAGCTGGCAGACCTGTCTGTTCATTATCGTCTCTCTGCCACTACTTATCCTTGGCCTGAGGAACACCACAAAGAAAGCAACGGCATGAAGATAGGAAATCTCGACCTTGGCAACCGCCCCGTGCTGCTTGCCCCCATGGAGGACGTGACCGACATTGGCTTTCGTCTGCTCTGCCGCCGTTTGGGCGCATCTATGGTTTACTCCGAGTTTGTGGCAGCCGACGCCCTTGTGCGAATGGTTAGTCGCAGCCTCGACAAACTCACTGTTTGCGAAGCGGAGCGCCCCGTAGCCATCCAGATATACGGCAAAGACCCCGTGGCTATGCGCGACGCAGCGCAGATTGTGGCTGAACGTGCCCAACCGGACGTTCTCGACATCAACTTTGGCTGCCCCGTAAAGCGAGTGGCGGGAAAGGGAGCCGGCGCAGGACTTTTGCAGGACGTGCCGCGTATGCTCGAAATCACCCGCGCCGTGGTCGACGCCGTGCAGGTGCCAGTAACTGCAAAGACGCGCCTCGGGTGGGATGCGGAACACAAAATCATCGTTCCCCTGGCAGAACAGCTTCAAGACTGCGGTATTCAAGCACTCACCATACACGGCCGCACCCGGGCGCAGATGTACACGGGCAGTGCAGACTGGTCGCTCATTGGCGAGGTGAAACGCAACGAACGCATACATATACCTATAATAGGTAACGGCGACATCACGTCGGCGCCCGAGTCCGTGGCAGCCTTCGACACTTATGGCGTAGACGCAGTAATGGTAGGGCGCGCCACCTTTGGCCAGCCCTGGATATTCAAGGAAATGCACGACGCACTACACGCCGACGATCACAGCGTGGACAACGTTATCCGCACGACGCACTACACGCCGACGATCACAGCGTGGACAACGTTATCCCGAGCCAGTACGCTCCCATGACCCCCGACTGGAAACTCGACGTGCTGAAGGAGCAAGTGCGGCAAAGCGTGGAACGCATCGACGAGTACCGGGGCATACTGCATGTGCGCCGCCACCTGGCTGCCTCGCCCCTGTTCAAGGGCATTCCCAACTTCCGTCCACTGCGCATAGCCATGCTCCGGGCGGTGAGCGTTGAGGAACTGTTCCGCATCATTGAGGACGTGCGCCCACTCGTTAGGGACAACGCGGTTGCACCGACAACCGACGAGGCAGAGGAAACGCCGCATTTGCAAGAATAGAGAGCAAATACTACATTTGCATATCCTTAGCGTCTCATACTGACGCTTTTCACACATTCAGACGACACACGAAACACACAAAGAATACCGATGAAATTAGCATTGATAGGCTACGGCAAGATGGGACACATGATTGAAGAGATTGCCCGCCGCCGTGGCCACGAGATTGTAAGTATTATTGACGTAAACAACCTTGACGACTTCGACAGCGACGCATTCCGCAGTGCCGAAGTAGCCATTGAGTTCACCTCTCCCACAGCCGCCTACAACAACTACCTGCGTGCATGGAAACAGGGCGTAAAGGTGGTGAGCGGCAGCACGGGTTGGCTCAAAGAACACGAGGCCGACGTGCGCCGCGCCTGCAAGGAGGAGGGACACACCCTCTTCTGGGCCTCGAACTTCTCGCTCGGCGTAGCTATCTTCTCAGCAGTCAACAAATACCTGGCACGCATCATGAACGCTTACCCCACCTACGACGTGAGCGAGGTGGAAACGCACCACGTGCACAAACTCGATGCACCGAGCGGCACAGCCATTACGCTGGCCGAACAGGTATGCGCTGAGCTCGACCGCAAGACGGGATGGGTAAAAGGCGAGGTACACAACGCCGACGGCAGTGTGAGCGGCTCCAAGGAACAGCCGGCCGACCTTCTGCGCATCGACGCCATCAGAGAGGGCGAAGTGCCGGGCATACACACCATTACCTACGACTCGCCCGCCGACATGATACAGATTACCCACTCTGCTCACAACCGCAGCGGATTTGCCCTGGGCGCAGTGCTTGCGGCTGAGTTCACCGCCAAGCACGAGGGCTTACTCACCACTGACGACTTGTTCAACTTCTAACCTGCCCATTCGCAACCATTATGTTTACATCCAAAAAACGCAAGGGCAGCACGGGGCGCGACACGGAACGCAAACCACACGGAAAGGTGTGGGCGTGGTCGTGGTTCTCAGTTGTCACTATTCTCTACCTGGCTTTTCTGTATTGGGTAGGTTCTTGGTGGGGACTTATCGTATTGCCGCTTATCTACGATCTTTATATCTCCCGAAAGATAAACTGGGGCTGGTGGCGCGAGCCCGAGGTCGGGCCTGCCACACGCTTCCTGATGAGTTGGGTCGACGCCATCGTGTTCGCCTTAGTGGCAATATACTTCATCAACCAGTTCTTCTTCCAAAACTTTGTCATTCCCTCGTCCTCGCTTGAGAAGACTCTTCTCACGGGCGACTATCTGCTTGTGTCGAAGCTGTCGTACGGTCCGCGTATTCCGCAAACGCCGCTCTATATGCCCCTCACGCAGCACACGCTACCCGTGCTCAACTGCCGCAGCTACGTCAACTGGCCGCACTGGGACTACCGCCGCGTTAAGGGACTGGGCGACGTACAACTGGGCGACATCGTGGTGTTCAACTACCCTGCCGGCGACACCGTGGCTCTCAACCAACAGAACCAGGACTACTACCGCATGGCCTACCAGATGGGCGACCAGCTGCTTGCTGAACAGCCTGCCGCAGTTGGCGAAACTCCCGTACTGGCGTCAAGCAGTCTACACGCTGGCATGAGCTATGAGGAACAACAGGCTTTCTTCAAAAAGCTCTACGCTGCTGGGACAGCCTACATGCGGCAAGAGTCGGAACAGTTTGGCGACATTGTGGCTCGTCCCACCGACCGCCGAGAGAACTACGTAAAACGTTGCGTTGGCCTGCCCGGGCAGACGTTGCAGATACGTCAAAACACAATCTACCTCGACGGAAAGGCAATGCCCGAACCTGAGAACGTGCAGTACGCCTACGAGGTGACGTTCAAGCAGGACCTTCCGCTCGACCTTAAAAAGGAACTTGGCATCACCGACGAGGACCTTTATACGCAGCGCAACGGCAACACCGTTTGGATGCCGCTGACTCATAATGTTTACAAAGCTCTTTCGCAGCGCAAGGACATTGTGAGTTCCATTAAACGTGCAGAGCCGGCTGCCGATTGGCTCTATCCGCAGAACATGGTTAAGGACTGGACCACAGCCAACTACGGTCCGGTGTGGATACCCAAGAAAGGGGCTACGCTGAAACTCACCCTGCAAAACCTCCCCATCTACGAACGCCCCATCCGCGTTTACGAGGGCAATGCCCTCGCAGTGAAAGACGGAAAGATTTATATCAACGGAAAGGTCGCTACTGCCTACACGTTCAAGCTCAACTACTACTGGATGATGGGCGACAACCGCGACAACTCCGCCGACTCTCGTTTCTGGGGTTTTGTACCCGAAGACCACGTGGTGGGCAAGCCGCTCTTCGTATGGCTCTCGCTCGACCCTGACTACGGACTTACCGAGGGCAAGATACGTTGGAACCGCTTCTTTAAGCGTGTTTGGGACATCAAGTAAACCGTCGTCCAACAAGCCATCCCGACTATGAGGTTTCACCCCTTCAAGCATCACAAGCGCAACGATACGTTGCACCGGTCCGTACGCGGCAAGCGCAAGGGGCTGCGGCTCTATGTGCTTCCGCTGGGGGTGATGGCGCTGCTGTTCTGCATTTTGCGCTTCGTATTTGTCAGCCACACTACGCTACCCACGGGACAGCACGCCCTTGTGAGCCTCACGTGGTACGGATGGCGCGTGCCGGGCGAAAGCCTTTGGGGGTACCACCGCTGGGGATACGCTCAGCCGGCGAAGGGCGACTTAGTGGTGTTCGCCCACACGGACAAGGAAGACTCGCCGCTGCTTATCGGTGTATGCCGCGCTTTGCCGGGCGAACCTATCTGGATTGACCCCGTGCGGCGCATTGTCATCCCTGCCCGCACATCGCCCGATGCTCAGGCCATCACCGTACCGGGGCGCACCCGCAAGGTATTGGTCACGCCTTACAACGCTCGGTTGCTTGCCTACCTCATGAAGGAGTTTGAACATTGCCAGAACGTGACCGTCAGCGACCGAGGCGAACTTCTTCTTGGTTCGCAGTCGTTGCCTCACGTCAAGTTGCAAAACGATTATTACTGGGTGGAAACGCCATCGGGCGACTACACGTTTGTCCCCCACTCTTCCCTCGTAGGCAAAATCGTCTACGTGTCTTCCGCCAAATAGTTCCCTCGTTTTTCCTCATTCCGCTTATCCCGTTGTGCCACAACCGCAAACCATTATACTCTCTTCGGCGTATCTCGCTCCCGTGCAGTACTACGCCCACCTCTATGCCGCCGCGCAAGTGGTGGAGGACAGGGGCGAGCACTACGTGAAGCAGACCTACCGCAACCGTTGCCTGATTGCTACCCCCACAGGAGCGCAAGCCCTCACCGTACCCATCGTGCGCGAGGGAACAGGGCACACTGCGATGCGCGATGTACGCATTTCCTCGCACGGCGCTTGGCAACACTTACATTGGAATGCCCTCGTGTCAGCCTACGACAACAGTCCCTACTTTGAGTACTACGCCGACGACTTCCGGCCGCTCTACGAAAAGCCGTTCACGTTTCTCGTAGATTTCAACGAAGCTCTCCAAAGCACGGTGCTTTCCCTTCTCTCGCTGGACAAGTCCATCACCCCTTGCACGGACTACGTGGATGCAGCGGGTCATCCGGATTGGGAGGACCTGCGCACAATCATCTCTCCCAAGCAACCCCTTTCTACCGACGCATCGTTTCGCCCTGTGCCGTACTACCAAGTCTTTGCCCAGCGCACGGGCTTCCTGCCCAACCTGAGCATTCTCGACCTTCTGTTCAACCTCGGGCCAGAGAGTCGGATGGTGTTGCGCCAAAGCATCCTGTCGTAATCTATCCTTCCGATGATCATTGAGGGCAT
>CAVKGN010000002.1:32776-34023 GCA_963655595.1 uncultured Oscillospiraceae bacterium | reverse complement strand
GAAAACGACGGACTATCCGTCTGAAACATTCATTAGGCATTGACACACTCCACAAGGAAATACAGCGCGGTATGGGCAGTGATGCTCATCTTGCTACTTGCCGTATGCCCGCACCATCACCATGAAGGCGGAGCGGCTTGTTGGACGGTGGAGGTATGCCACACCGATGGGCGGACAAACGATGTGCACACCCATCACAAGGACAAAGAGGCGCACCATGTAATGCTGGCAAAGGCCGCCAAGCAGTCCGCGTCCCTATCGCAAGGCGGCGACGTTCCCTCTTCATGGAACGCCCTGCCTTTTGATTTTTGGAACGGTGACGTTCCACCCAACCGTTTTGCCGCTTGTTTTAGCAAGGCGGAGCATTCCCTTTCTTTGTGCTGCCGTACGGGCAGTCCACAGCGGCGGCGCGGCCCGCCCATGTGGGTGTAGCGTTTTTGTTGCCAAGGCGCACAGGCTTTGGCAACGTTATTCGTTGTCTACATCCACACATATCTCATGAAACATCTTATTATCATTGGCATGGCTGCCGCAACGGCCATGCTACTCGGTGCGTGCCACAACGGCAAGGCCGTCCACCACGACGAGGACGGCCACGGGGCGCAGACCGAAAACGAAAATCACTCTCAAAGCAATCTCATCACTCTTAGCGAGGCGCAAATGCGCGAGGCTCACGTTGAGGTGCAGCCTGTCGCTCCCGGCACTTTCTCGGAAGTGGTTGAAGTGAGCGGGCGCATTCTGCCGGCATCGGGCAGCGAGGCTACCGTGTCGGCCACAATGAGCGGCATCGTGCGTTTTGCCGGCAGGGCTCTTAACGAGGGCATGGCCGTGAGTGCGGGCGCACCGCTTTTCACGATCGATGCCAAGGCGGTGGCTAACGGCAATCCAGCCTCAGCCGCACAGAGCGAACTCGCCGCCGCCAAGGCTGCTTGGGAAAGGGCGGAAAAGCTGGCGAAGGAACACATCCTGTCGCAACGTGAACTCGAAGAGGCTGAACGGCGCTACCAAACGGCCATTGCCACGGCGCAGAGTCTGGGATCGGCACAGCAAACAAGGAGCGTGTCGTCCTCACTGGGCGGCTTCGTAAAACAAGTACTGGTAAAACCTGGCGATTACGTAGAGACGGGACAGCCGCTTGCCGTCGTCACGCAGAACAAACGGCTGCAACTGCTCGCCGAACTTCCCGAAAGGCACGCCTGGCTCTTGCCGCGCATTAAGTCCGCTCACATCAAGTTGCAAAGCAACGG
>CAVKGN010000002.1:17858-32498 GCA_963655595.1 uncultured Oscillospiraceae bacterium | reverse complement strand
CGACCGACGGCAAACGCACAGAAATCACCGCAGGGCTAAAAGCAGGCGAACGCATCGTGACAAGCGGCGTAACAGCCGTGCGTCTGGCTGCTAACAGTTCGGCTATCCCTGAGGGACACTCGCATTCACACTAACCGAAAAGACTTTCCTTATGTTGAACAAGATTATAGCCTTTTCCCTGCGCAACAAGCCGCTCATCTTGCTCGCCAGCATATTGCTGATGGGCTTGGGCTGCTTCACTGCGTGGAAGATGGAGGTTGACGTATTCCCCGACCTCAACGCCCCCACGGTGGTGGTGATGACTGAGGGCAACGGCATGGCGGCGGAGGAAATGGAACGGCAAGTGACCTTCCCTATTGAGACCGCTGTGAACGGAGCCACGGGCGTGCGCCGCGTACGTTCGCAAAGCACCACGGGCTTCTCCGTCGTTTGGGTGGAGTTTGACTGGGGCACGGACATTTACCGCGACCGCCAGATTGTTTCCGAAAAGCTCGCCACCTTGGGCGACCAACTCCCTACGGGCGTGGGCACACCTGTCCTCGGGCCGCAGTCGAGCATTCTCGGCGAGGTGATGTTTGTCGGTCTCACGGCCGACACCACATCGCTTGCCTCGCTGCGCACGTTGGCCGACTGGACCATCCGTCCCCAACTGCTCGCCACGGGGGGCGTGGCGCAGGTCACGGTGATGGGCGGCGACCTTATGGAGTATCAGATACGCATACACACCGACCGCATGCGCCACTACAACGTGACGCTCGACGACGTGCTGCAAGCCACGCGGCAGATGAACCGCAACACGTCGGGCGGCATTCACTACGAGAGCGGCAACGAATACATTGTGCGCGGCGTTCTCTCCACGAGCAGCCTCAGCGAGTTGCAACAGGCGGTGGTGAAGCAGTCGGCTAACGGCTACCCCGTGGTGCTTGCCGACGTGGCCGATGTGGTAAAGGGGGCTAAAAGTCCCAAGACGGGGCTAGCCTCCGTGTCGGGCAAGCAGGGCGTCCTACTGACCGTCACCAAACAGCCAGCCACGTCGACGCTCGAACTCACCGAAAAACTCGATACTGCCTTGGCAGCGCTGCGCTCATCGTTGCCGGCCGATGTGAAGGTGAACACACATCTTTACAGGCAGCAGGACTTCATAGACTCCTCCATCAGCAACATCCGCAAATCGCTGGTTGAGGGCGGTCTGTTTGTGGTGCTGGTGCTATTCGTATTCTTGATGAACGCCCGCACCACGCTCATCTCTTTGGTAACCATTCCCCTCTCGTTGCTCATCACGCTGTTGGTAATGCACTGCATGGGACTGAACGTCAACACCATGAGCATCGGCGGTATGGCCATTGCCATCGGTTCGCTGGTGGACGATGCCATTGTCGATGTGGAGAATGTGTTCAAGCACTTGCGTCTTAACGCGCAACTACCCCTAAACGAGCAACTCAGCCGACGTGAGGTAATCTACAACGCCTCTCGCGAAGTGCGTATGCCCATTCTCAACTCCACGCTCATCATCGTGGTGAGTTTCGTGCCGTTGTTCTTCCTCAGCGGATTGGAAGGCAGAATGCTCGCACCTCTCGGTGTGAGTTTCATTGTGTCGCTCTTTGCCTCCACACTGGTAGCTCTCACCCTCACGCCCGTGCTTTGTTCCTACCTGCTGCGTGTACCTTCAACGACGAAGGATGGCCGCAAGCCCTCGCGGTGGAAAACTGCCAACGGCGAGCCGCGCTTCGTGGCTGCGCTCAAGGGGCATTACCGCCGTGCGTTGCTGTGGGCGTTGGAGCGCCGGCACGCACGCATCATCATCGGTGTAGCTGCCGCTGCGGTGGTGGTCACGGTGGGTTTGTTCTTCACGCTGGGTCGCACGTTCCTGCCGAGCTTCAACGAGGGGTCGTTCACGGTCAACGTAAGCACGCTGCCAGGAGTCTCGCTTGAAGAAAGCAACCGCATCGGCGAGCGTGCGGAGAGTCTGCTACTCGCTGTGCCTGAGGTGACGGCAGTGGCCCGCAAGACGGGGCGCGCCGAACTCGACGAGCACGCCTTGGGAGCGAACACCAGCGAGATGGAAGTGCCGTTCCGCCTGAGCGAACGCACTAAGGAGGAAGTGGCGGCAGACATACGCCAACGACTTCGCAGCTTGACGGGTGTGAACGTGGAGATAGGGCAACCCATCTCGCACCGCATCGACGCCATGCTGTCGGGCACACGGGCAGGCATTGCCGTCAAGGTGTTCGGTCCGGACTTGCAGCAGCTTCATTCCTTGGGCTTGCAAATAGCTCAGGCGGTGAGGGGCATCGAGGGCGTGGCCGACCTCAACGTGGAACAGCAGGTGGAGCGACCGGAACTTGTCATCCGTCCGCGCCGCACGTTGCTGGCACGCTACGGCATCACGCTGCCGGAATTTGGCGAATACGTCAACGCCGTCATTGGCGGCGAGGTGGTGAGTCAGGTGCAGGACGGAGCAAAGACGTTCGACCTCACTGTGCGTGCCGCCGACGACGATTTGCAGAGCATTGAACGCATAAAGGACATCCTCATCAGCACGCCCAGCGGCGAACAAGTGCCGCTCTCGGCGGTGGCAGAGGTGGTCAGCACGGCTGGTCCCAACACCATCAACCGCGAGAACGCCCAGCGCAAGCTGGTAGTTAGTGCCAATGCGGAGGGGCGCGACATGCGCAGCGTGGTGAACGACATGCAGCGAGCCATTGACAAGGAGGTGAAGTTGCCCGAAGGATACCGCGTGGAATACGGCGGACAGTTCGAGAGCGAGGCCTCGGCGTCGCGGTTGCTCACGGCGCTCTCCGTGGTGAGCATCTGCGTCATTCTGCTGTTGCTTTATATGCAGTTCCGTTCGTGGCGGCAGGCCTCGGTGGTGTTGCTCAATCTGCCGCTTGCCCTCATCGGCGGCGTGCTTTCGCTGGTTCTGACGGGCGGCGTGGTAAGCATCCCAGCGGTCATTGGCTTCATCTCGCTCTTCGGTATGGCCACGCGCGGCGGCATGTTGCTTGTGGATCGCTACAACGAACTTGCCCTGCACGGCGGCAGTCGTACGGACGTGATTGTCAAGGGCTCGACCGACCGTTTGCTGCCCATCCTGATGACGGCTCTCTGCTCGGCACTGGCTCTTATCCCGCTGGCTGTGGGGAGCGACCTTCCCGGCAACGAGATACAGAGTCCCATGGCAAAGGTGATGCTGGGCGGACTGCTCACCAGCACGCTCCTCAACTTGTTTATCGTGCCTATCATGACTCCTCTGAAACCCGTAAATAAAATCACCGATGAAACCACATAGAATCATCCCGTTTGTCCTGATAATGACATGCTTTGCGCTGACTCTGCCGTGCGTGGCGCAGCCGACAAGCTCCTCGACGTTTGACGACGTCATTCAGCAAGTAGCTGTACACAACCTGCAACTCCGTGCTGCCCGCAAGCAGCTGGAAACAGCGTGCCTTCAAAACCACAGTTCGCTCGCGCTGCCCGACCCTGAGGTGGAGGTGGCTTGTCTCTTCGGCAGTCCGCGGGGCATTGGTCACCGGGGCGACGTGTCGGTCACGCAAGCCCTCGACTGGGGCGTGCTTTTGGGGCGGCGCAAGGAGCTGGCTCTGACGGCCGACAAGGTGGCTCAGGCGCAGTACCGTACAGAGGTGCAGCAGGTGCTGGCGCAAGCCGACAAGGACTTCGTAACGATTGTTTACTACAACAAACTTATCAGCGAACTCACCGCACGGCACAATGCGGCGCAGACGTTGCTCGCCTTGTACGAACGGAACTTCGAGAACGGAAACACCAACCAGCTCGAACTCAATAAGGTGCGTCTCAACGCCTCTACGGCACGGGCTGAACTGCTGCGCGCGGAGAGCGAACGAACCACGGCAATCAAAGCGTTGCAGACGCTTGCGGGTGGTTCACTCCCCGAAGTGGCTGACACAGTCTACCCGATGGCAAACGAGGCATTGCCGCCGCTTGAAGAGTTACAGACAATGCTGCCCAACACACCGCAACGACTCCTGGCCGAAAGCGGTGTGGCGCAAAGCAAGGCCGCAGCAAGGCTGGCACGCACCGAGGGTATGCCCACGCTAACCGTTGGTTTTCAGGGAGAATACGTACCGAGCGAAAAGTACAGCGGACTGAGCCTTGGGTTCACCCTGCCGCTCTGGGGAAACAGCCGCAAACGAGTGAAGAGCCTCCGTGCAGAAACGGCAGCACGCGAACTGGATCGCGACAACGTGGCGCAAACGCAGAGCAACCTGCTCGAACAGCAATACGGTGAGGCAACGCGCCTACTGGCCAACGCCTCACAACTGACGGCAGACCTGACTGGTACGAGCAACGCCCGACTGCTGCAACGCTCATTGGAGGAGGGACAGATTTCGCTGCTCGACTACCTGCTCGAACTCACGTTCTACTACTCCGCACGCACGGCTCAGCTCGAAGCTGAACGCGATGCGCAACTGGCACTCGCCTCTCTCCGCACGTGGTTGTACTGATCGGGAAACGGGCATAGCCCCGCGCGCCCGTGGTGCCTGAAACTCCGCCAATTAGGGGCTGTCCCTTTGGTATTTAAGCCCTGATACCGTATCTTTGCACACGAAAAGCAAATGTGTGCTTTCAGAGAAACACAAACACTAAGGGGTATGTCAATAACCAAAACACGGCAGAAGCTGCTCGAAGTGGCTCGCGAACTCTTTGCACACAAGGGGCTCGAAGCAACCACTATGAACGACATTGCCGCAGCTTCGGGACGCGGGCGAAGAACGTTGTACACCTACTTCCGCAACAAGGAGGACATTTACTACGCCGTCATTGAGGAGGAGCTCGAAAGGCTCTCCGACAAGCTCGACGAGACGGCTGAAATGGCTGCCGAACCGGAGGAGAAGATCTTCGCCATGATTTACTCACACCTGAGCATGATCCGCGACACCGTGGCTCGCAACGGCACGCTCCGCGCAGAGTTTTTCCGCAACATCTGGATGGTGGAAAAGGTGCGCAAGGCCTTCGACGAGGAAGAGAGGCGCATACTGGTGCGCGTGTTGCAGGAGGGCATGGACAAGGGGCGCTTCCGCGTGGACAATGCGCAGTTGCTCGCCGACATCATCCACTACTCCGTCAAGGGCTTGGAAGTGCCCTACATCTACGACCGCTTGGGCGAGGGACTAACCGAGGAGGAGACTTACCCCATGGTGAAAGGCATACTGGCGCGCGTGCTGAATATGCCGCAAGACAATGACTAAAAACAAAACGTAAAATACTCAATACAATGGGACTTTTAACTGGTAAAACCGCCTTGATTACCGGCGCCGCACGTGGCATCGGCAAGGCTATCGCACTGAAATTTGCCGCTGAGGGCGCAAACATCGCATTCACCGACCTTGTTATCGACGAGAACGGCGAGGCTACACGCAAGGAGATTGAAGCGCTCGGCGTGAAGTGCGTGGCATACGCTTCGAACGCTGCCGACTTCGCTCAGACAGAGGAGGTTGTAAAGGCCATCCACAACGACTTCGGTTCTATCGACGTGCTGGTGAACAACGCCGGCATTACCAAGGACGGCTTGATGCTGCGCATGACGGAGCAGCAGTGGGACGCCGTGATTGCCGTGAACCTGAAATCGGCTTTCAACTTTATCCACGCTTGCACCCCCATCATGATGCGTCAGCGCAAGGGCTCCATCATCAACATGGCCTCTGTAGTGGGCGTTCACGGAAACGCCGGACAGAGCAACTACGCTGCCTCTAAGGCTGGCCTCATTGCCCTGGCCAAGAGCGTTGCTCAGGAAATGGGTAGCCGCGGCATACGCGCCAACGCCATCGCCCCGGGCTTCATCGAGACGGCCATGACGGCTCAGCTCAGCGAGGAAGTTCGCAAGGAGTGGATGAAGGCCATCCCCCTGCGTCGCGGCGGAAAGCCCGAGGACATTGCCGACGTGGCTACGTTCCTCGCCTCCGACATGTCGAGCTACGTGAGCGGACAGGTCATTCAGGTGGACGGCGGCATGAACATGTAATGCCCTGCACCAAGACACACTGAACAAGGGTTGACAAGCAAGCGCGCAACCGGCCGCAACAGCGGCGCGCCCTTGCTTGCCAACCTTTTTCGTATCCCCCAGCAACAGCCAACAACATGAACGTACTCTACGAAGACAACCATATTATCATCGTGAACAAGGCAGCCGGCGAAATTGTGCAGGGCGACAAAACGGGCGACCGCACGCTTGCCGACGACGTGAAGGCATACATCAAGGAGAAATACGCCAAACCGGGCGAAGTGTTCCTCGGCGTGACGCACCGACTCGACCGCCCCGTGAGCGGCATCGTGGTGTTTGCCCGCACGAGCAAGGCTCTGGCACGCCTCAACGACATGTTCCGCACGGGAGGAAAAATCCGCAAGACGTACCACGCTATCACAGTACATTCCCCCCAGGAGGAAGAGGGCACACTTACGCACTGGCTCACACGCAATGAGAAGCAAAACAAGGCGTATGCCCACCGCAACGAAGTGAGCGGGAGCAAGCAGGCCATACTCGACTACAAAGTGATTGGCCATTCGGAACGCTACTGCCTGCTCGAGGTGAACCTGCACACAGGTCGGCACCACCAGATACGCTGCCAGTTAGCCGCCATGGGTTGCGCCATCAAGGGCGACCTTAAATACGGGGCACCGCGTTCCAACCCCGACGGATCAATATGCCTCCACGCCCGACGCATAGAGTTTGAGCACCCCGTGAGCCACAAGCTCATCAGCGTAGTTGCTCCCTACCCTGAGGGCAACAAACTGTGGAGCGTGTTCAGTTAACGGCGCGAGCCATGTTAGGCAGCCCCGGCTTGAAATCGTCCCCACATCCCACATAGTTGTCGTCCGTTGTACGATGAACACACGGACGTCGTACGATGGACATGTGTGCCTCGTACGACGGACACACGTCAACCGTACGATAGCCGACAACTTCATCGGATATAGGGGCGACAGCTCCATGCATAAAAGCATACAAATGCTGCATAAAAAGGGCATTCTTTGGCTTTTGAAATATAATTTCTACCTTTGCCCAATAGACTTAAAACATACTGAATGACAATTGGGATAATCAACGCAATGCAGAAGGAGCAGGAACAGCTCGTGGCATTGCTTGAAGACGTAAACGAGGTTCACCACGGCCGTTTCACCTTTATAGAAGGAACGATGAACGGGCGCAGGCTCGTGCTGATGGCGAGCGGAATAGGCAAGGTGAACGCAGCCGTTGGCGCAGTGGAACTGATTAAGACGTTCTCGCCCGACGCGCTTGTCAACACGGGAGTGGCTGGCGGCATAGACGCTTCGCTGCAAGTAATGGACGTAGTGGTGGGCAAGCAAGTGGCTTACCACGACGTGGACTGCGGACCCGAGTCGGAGAAGGGGCAGGTGCAAGGCCTCCCGCTCTACTACGAGGCGAACGAAACGCTCTGCCAGTGCGCCTTGGAGACGGCTACCGAAACACGTCTGCACGGCGGACTGATATGCAGCGGCGACCAGTTTATCACCGATAAGGCACAGCTCGCCGCCATTAAGGAACGCTACCCCGAGGCTTTGGCCGTCGACATGGAGAGCGGCGCATTGGCGCAGGTATGCTACCTGTACGACATCCCCTTCGTCAGCTTCCGCATCATAAGCGACACGCCGGGCGCAGACAATCACTTCGACCAGTACCAAAACTTCTGGGAAACGATGGCGAACCGCTCGTTTGGCGTGACAAAACGCTTCCTCGAAAACTTAACAGCAGCACTTTCCTGACAGAAAAACACAAATGGAAAAGATAGCCAGCTTCACCATTGACCACACGCGGCTCAACCGCGGCATCTACGTATCGCGCCAGGACGAGATTGGGGGCGAGAAGGTCACCACCTTTGACATCCGCATGAAACTGCCTAACCGCGAACCGGTGCTTGGGCAGGGTGCCATCCACACCATTGAGCACCTGGCGGCCACCTTTCTGCGCAACCATCCCCTATGGAAGGATCGCATTGTTTACTGGGGGCCGATGGGTTGCCTCACGGGGAACTACCTCATTATGAGGGGCGACCTGACGAGTCGCGACATCCTGCCGCTCATGCAAGAGACGTTCAAGTTCGTAGCCGACTACGAGGGCGAAATACCCGGCACTACGGCGCGCGACTGCGGCACATACCTGCTTCACGACCTGCCCATGGCACGCTACGAAGCCCGTAAATACTTGGAGGAAACGCTCCTGTGCGCCACCGAAGAGAACCTTGTCTACCCCGAATAGGCCCTTCAAAACCTATTCGCCAAAAAACTAAACGATAACCAACCTCAATATTATGAAAAAGATACCCATGCTCCTTTCAGCCCTTTGCTTGACGGCCATACCCTTTGCTGGTCAAGCTCAGACGTCTGAAGAATTTACCCTGGACACGTCTACGCCGGCCAACGCCGACAATGAACCGCGTCCCGTATTTCCCGTTCCTTCGGCACGCCAGCTGAAGTGGAACCAAACCGAGTTCTACGCCTTCTTCCACTACGGTATGAACACCTACACCGATAAGGAATGGGGACTTGGTTCGGAAAGTGAAGACACATTTGCTCCTACGGCAGCCCCCAATCCCCGCCAATGGCTTGAGGCTGTAAAGGCAGGCGGAATGCGCGGCGGTATTGCCGTGGTGAAGCACCACGACGGTTTCTGCCTCTGGCCTACCGCCACCACGGAACATAGCGTGAAGAATGCAGGCAACGACTACGGCAAGAACACCAACATACCCCGTGACTTTGCTGCTGCTGCAAAGGATTTGGGCATGAAGTACGGTTTCTACATCTCCCCCTGGGACCGCAACAGCGCATACTGGGGAACCAAGGATTCTGATGGTTTCGATTCGTACGACTACACCGAGAAGGTGTTCATCCCCCAGTGCAAAGAGATGGCAGAGTACGGCGCAGACCAATTTGAAATGTGGTTCGACGGTGCAACAGGTGCCGATGGCTACTACGGCGGTGCCAACACCACGCGTAACATCAGCAACGCTACTCGCTACTACGACATTCCCAACCTTCGCGATAAAATCCACGAAATGTGTCCCAATATCATCCTTTGGGGTACGGGCGGCGAAGCCCGCTGGATTGGTAACGAACAAGGCTGGGCTGGCGAAACCTGCTGGAGCTATGGCGACGGCACAAGCGGCAATGAAAACGCTTGGAAATGGTTCCCCGGCGAGAGCGACGCAAAAGCTACCTCTAGCGGCTGGTTCTGGCACAGCGGCGAAAGCGTAAATACTGCCGAGCAGATGTTCAAGATCTACCTGGAAACAGTGGGCCGCAACGCCACACTTATCCTCAACTTCCCGCCCAACCAGGCAGGCGTTTTGCCCGATGCTGACGTGACGGAGTTGAAGAGCCTTGGACAAATGCTCAAAACCCGCCTTGGCAACGACCTTTGCCAAACAGAAGGCACTACGATTGAAGCAAGCGACGTGCGCACAGCTGGTGCCAACCGCACCTACGATGCAAAGAACATGATCGACGCCGACTCCACCACCTACTGGGCTTGCAACGACGCTAACACCACGGCTACCATCACTGTGACCTTCCCCTCGGTGCAGACGGTTCACTACGTGATGCTGCAAGAGTACATCCAGCTGGGCCAGCGCGTGAAGGGCTTCACCATCGAAACCAGCGAGGACGGCTCCACCTGGACTAAGCGCGGCGGAAGCATTCAGACAACTACCATCGGCTACAAGCGCATCATCCCCCTGAACGGCAGCACTTCGAGCAGCTACGACAGCGGCTACAAGGCAAAATACGTTCGCGTGAGCATCACGAGCAGCAAGGCTTGTCCCACTCTCCACACTCTTGCCGTATACTAATACTTACACAGAGAAGTACTTGTACAAGAACCAAACTGTGGGACAACAAACCAACTACACTCACCTAATATTTTGATATCTATGAAACTGAAAAAATATATCGCCCTTGCCGCTCTGACAATGCCCCTTGCCGCCACGGCGCAAACCGTCAGCATTGACTTCGAGACAAGCGAAACGGCGGCCGACACCGTGAAAGGATACTCTGCCCTGGGCGTATTCGATACGTGGGAGAACTCTCCCTTCCGCACCAACGTCTTGAAAGGCAACGTAAAGATTATCAGCAACCCCGTTAAGGAAGTTAACGACAACGGCACTGAGATCAACAACTCCGACCACGTGCTGGCCTTCCAGCGTTCGCGCTTCGGCAGCAATACGTTTGGCGTGCGCATCGACCTGCCCAAGGCCGTAGCTCTCACGCCCAACACACAATACGTACACGCAAAGATTTACACGCCAAAATCCGGCCGCGTAATGCTCTTCGGTTTGGGTAAGCGTTCCGATTGGAGCGACCAGTCTGCCGAAGTGGTACAGATTGAAGTATCCTCTTCAAGTTCGGTGAAAGCCGACGGACACTGGTACGATGCCATATTCCCCATCAGTGCAGCCAAGGGCGTGGAGCTCCACAGCCTCGTGATTGCCCCCGATGTGGAGTCGACCCACAACCTCGATGCTGACTTTGCAGTGTACGTGGACGACATCGTAATCAATTCAAGTTCGTCGCCCCGCTTCTTCAACGGCGTATTCCCCATCTGCGTGGAGAAGACGCAAACACTGAGCCGCAGCGACCGCTACACCACAAGCGTATCGCTCACCAGCGCAGACGGTGCACAGACGCTTGACGTGAACCAGAAGACGGACAAATTGCTTTACCAGGATCTGCTTGGCAAGGAATTCCTTGCCAAAGCTGGCGAAACCGTCACTCCGGGCATCAATTTCAATGCTGGCTGGATGCACGCTTACGTATATCTGGACCAGAACAGTTCAGGCAACTTTGAGTACAACCTCAACGACAATGGAACGCCGGGCACCAACAGCGACGTAATGACCTACTCGTATGCCAACGGAAAGAACAGTTCAGGACAAAGTGTGAGCAATTCCAACACAAAAGCATTGACGAAGTTTACCATTCCTTCAACGCTCACTCCCGGTTACTACCGCATGCGTTTCAAAATTGACTGGGACTGCATTGATCCCGTTGGTAACACTTCGGAGGCTAACAGCATCGTAAGCAATGGTGGTGTGATTGTGGATACCCGCCTGAACGTACACGGTGACGAGGTAAGCATCTCGCGCGGACTGAGCGCAGGCGGTACCAACGGCGAAGTGTGGAAGGAAGACGGCTCTGCCCTCGACGGCGTGAAGATTCCGTTCGGCAAGCCCTACACCGTGAAGTTTGTACCCGGTGACCGCTTCAAACTCAGCCGCTTCACCATCCGCCACGGCTATAACCTCGACGGCGACTCTTTGGTAAACGAGACTCCGCAATATCTGGACGAGACTATTCCCGCCTATATGGTGAAGGACGGTCTCTACACCGTACCTGCTAAGTATGTGGACGGCGATGTGCGTATCACTCCCGAATACGTGGAAATTACGGATAAGGAGAAAGGCGATTACGCCCTCAACTTCGACAAGACGTTGGCCAACAACCGCACCAACCGCCGACTCAGGAGCATCAAAATCTCCACAACTTCGCACACAAGTTTGGAGAGCCTCTACATCACCGCTCCCACCACGGTCTATCAGGACTACACGAAGCACCACATCTATGCTAAGGGTGGCGACAACGTGAACATCAACGTAGACTACGCTAACGCCAACTCCCAGTACATGCACCCCTACTTGTACATGGACCTCGACCACGATGGTTTTTTTAGCACCAGCGTCAATAGCGACGGCACCCCGGCTTGGGACGGCGAAATGCTCTCCTACACCTACAACAACGGTTACAACAGCAAAGGTGCAACGGCCGACGTGAACAGCGCAAGCTGCTTTGCCGCCACCAACTCCATGCCGCAGTTTACTATCCCCGAAGGTCTACCCACTGGCGACTACCGCGTACGTTTCAAGCTCGACTGGAACGACAACGATCCTGCTGGCCGCTATGGCAAAGGCAGCAACGACATTGACGCAAACGGTGGCTACGTAGTGGATTTTACGCTGACGGTGGTAGATGAATACCCCGAGGCCGTAAAGCTCGACGTGCAGACAACGAACGGCTCGCTCGTAGGTTTCAACAACAGCGGCGTACCCGAAACGGTTGAGCCTCAGCAATACCTTCCCTTGCTACTCGTAGGTGCCGCAGACGGTTACACGGCAAGCAGCGTGACCATCCGCAACGGCAAGAACCTTGACGGCGAGAGCGTGGTAGACGGCGAAACGCAGTGGACCGAAGAGACGGTAACTCCCACCGACGGCGTGGTGGTTATTCCCGCCGAAGACGTGAAGAGCGGTACAGTTCGCGTAACGGCTGATTTCGATGGCACTACCTCTGACTACGCATTGAAGTTTGCCGATGAGTTCGACTTGGAAGACGGCTCAATGCCCAATTCAAGTTATTGGAGCCGCTCAGGTTGGGCAACACCCGCCTGGAAGCGTTTCACCGCACAGACCGAAGCCGGACAGAAAGAGACGGGCTATATTCAAGACGGCAAGATGGTTCTTCGCTGCTTGAAGAATACGCACACCGACGAGGTGAACAAAAACACCAACGCACAGCTCACAATGATTAGCGGTGCTATTGAAACCGCTGGCAAGATGTACTTTACCTACGGAAAGGTTGAAGCCCGCATCAAGACCACGGGTCACACGGGTAACTTCCCCGCCTTTTGGCTGATGCCTAACAGCAGCGTCTACGGAGGCTGGCCTTACAGCGGCGAGATTGACATCTTTGAGCAAATCAACGCCGAAGACAAGAGCTACCACACCATCCACTCCAAGTGGGCAAACAGCACAAGCGACGGCTCCGAATGCCAAGGCCAGAGCAGCAACCCCACCAAAACATCAAGCGAGGCTACCGTTACGGGCGAATACCACGTGTACGGACTGGAATGGACTGAGGATTTGCTGAAATGGTTCGTAGACGGTAAGCAGGTATTCTCCTACGCCAAGTCGACCACTCAGGACAACCTCGACAAAGGTCAGTGGCCGTTCGACCAGCCCTTCTACATCATCCTCAATCAGAGCGTGGGTAACGGCAACTGGGCAAGCAACCCCGACACGGGTTTCACCTACGAGACAAAGGTTGACTGGGTTCGCCTCTACCAGAAGGATGGCGGCGACTGCACCACCGGCGTGAAACAAGCCAACGCAGCCGACGGCATCAGCTACACGACAGGAAAAGGCTACATCAGCCTCACTGCAGGCAAAGCTACGCTGGTGAACATCACCGACGTTCAAGGCCGCACACTGTTCCACCAGAACGTGGAAGGCAGCAAGAACGTACACCTCTCCACGGGCATTTACCTCGTGAACGGAAGCAAGGTGATTGTACCTTGACAAAACA
Organism: uncultured Oscillospiraceae bacterium; assembly: GCA_963655595.1. GTDB lineage: Bacteria > Bacteroidota > Bacteroidia > Bacteroidales > Bacteroidaceae > Alloprevotella. The sequence goes on along the minus strand of CAVKGN010000002.1, from coordinate 19,151 downwards.
TACCAACATCTCAAATGCCGCTTGCAAGTCTGCTTGTAAGCGGCATTTTACTTATCTTTGGATAGTTTTTCGCCCCCGAACGCATGAAAGACGAGCGCATACTTTCCTACGACAACATCAAGGAGAAAGCCCGCGAGGCTGGTTTCCACGCTTGCGGCATATCCCCTGCCGAGCCCGTCAGCAAGGAACGGCAAAGGGAGTGGAAGGCACGCATCAGGGAACACCAGTTCGGGCAGATGCACTACCTCTACGAGAACACCGAGAAGCGACTGAACCCTACGCTGCTCGTGGAAGGGGCGAAGACCATTGTCAGTGTGGCTCTGAACTACAACCCTGGCGACCTGCCGCAGGGATGGCACTTGGCGCGCTACGCCTACTCTACCGACTACCACCTGATTGTTAAAGACAAACTGCGGCAACTCCTGGCAGCTCTGGGATTGGAAGAGTTCAAGGACGGACGTTGCTTTGTGGACACAGCCCCCATCGACGAGAAGTATTGGGCCGAACGCGGCGGCATAGGTTGGCGAGGACGCAACAGCCAACTCATCCTGCCAGGATTGGGAAGTTACTTCTTCTTGGGCGAACTGGTATTGACCCTCGCCGTAGACCGCTACGACGAACGGGCAAAGAACCATTGCGGCACGTGCCACGCCTGTGTGGACGCTTGTCCGGCAAAGGCTCTCCGCGGCGACGGCACGATGGATGCGGAACGATGCCTGTCGTACCTGACTATCGAACACAAGGGCGAACTACCCTCGGGGACAGAACAGGCAATGAGCGACTGCTTCTACGGCTGCGACCGCTGCGCAGAGGTGTGCCCTTGGAACAGACGTTTTGCCCGTGCCACGCCGTGCGAAGACCTGAAACCGCGGACGGCATTGCTCGAAATGCAGCCGGAGGACTGGCAAAACCTTACCCTTGAACAATACCGCGCGCTCTTTACAAAAAGCGCAGTGAAAAGAGCCAAATACGAAGGGCTGATGCGCAATATCCTAGCCCTGACGCACCGCAGCGAAAACAAGAAAAACAACGACAACACAATATGAGAAAAGCATTCCTGACATCCTTTCTGCTCCTTTCAGCCCTCGCCGCCTCGGCTCAGCACAACGAGGTGTGGTTCAACGAGCCTACATCGCTCCGCGGACAGCAAAGCTGGTGGGGCGGTCACCCCGAAAAATACAGTAAGACAAACAAGCCCGTACGCGCCGGCGACTCAGCCGTGAACCCTGACCACGAGTGGGAATACCGCTCCCTGCCGCTCGGCAACGGCAGCATCGGTTGCAACGTGATGGG
>CAVKGN010000002.1:0-17632 GCA_963655595.1 uncultured Oscillospiraceae bacterium | reverse complement strand
TTCCGTTTCGGCTCCTTCACCACGATGGGTGAGCTCACAATTGAAACACCTATCGCCGAAACGGGTATATCCGCTTACCGCCGTTCACTATCCGTGGACTCAGCCTTCGCAAAGGTAAGTTTCACCGCCGCCGACGGCACACAGTACGAACGCCGCACGTTCATCTCCTACCCTGCCAACGTAATGGCCGTGCGACTTTCGGCAAACAAACCCGGTAAGCAGTCGTTCACCATTGTCTATACGCCCAACCCCGTGAGCGAAGGCACATTCCAGAGAGACGGCGCGAACGGTCTGCTCTACACCGCACGGCTCGACAACAACCAGATGCAATACGCCGTGCGCATTAAGGCTCTTGCTACAGGCGGCAGCGTAAGTTACGCCGATGGGAAAATTGTTGTGGAGAATGCCGACGAAGTGACTTTGCTCCTCACCGCCGACACCGACTACAAGCCCAATTACAACCCCGACTTCACGGACGATAACGCCTACGTGGGCGTTGCCCCCGTAAAGACCACCGCTCAGTGGATGAAAGCGGCGGCGAAGAAAAGCTTCGGAAAGCTCTTTGCAGAACATTATAAGGACTACGCCGCCCTCTACAACCGGGTGCAGTTCAGCCTCAACGGCGACAACGTCCCCGACCTGCCCACCAACGAGCGACTGGCTCGCTACCGCCAAGGGGAGAAGGACGCTGCGCTCGAAACGCTCTACTACCAGTACGGACGTTACCTGCTCATCGCCTCCTCGCGTCCGGGGAACCTGCCGGCAAACCTGCAGGGTATGTGGCACAACAACGTAGACGGCCCGTGGCGAGTGGACTACCACAACAACATCAACCTGCAAATGAACTACTGGCCGGCGTTGATGACGAATCTCTCGGAATGCGCCAAACCGCTGAATGATTTTATCCGTCTGCTCGAAAAGCCTGGCGAACGCACAGCCAAGGCCTACTGGGGGGCACGCGGCTGGGCAGCCGGCATATCGGCAAACATCTTCGGCTTTACCGCTCCGCTTGAAGGCGCCGACATGTCGTGGAACTACAATCCCATGGCGGCTTCGTGGCTGGCCACGCACCTCTGGGATTACTACGACTACACGCGCGACCAGTCCTTCCTCCGCAAGACAGCCTATCCCTTGATGAAGGGTTGCGCCCTCTTCTGCGAAGACTTCCTTTGGCGCAAGCCCGACGGAACGTTGACGGCTGCCCCCTCAACCTCGCCCGAACACGGCCCCATTGACGAGGGCACAACGTTTACGCACGCCGTTATCCGCGACATCCTCACCGACTGCATCCGCGCAGCGCAAACGCTTGGCATTGACGGCGACGACGCAGCACGTTGGCAAAAGGTGCTCAACGATCTGGCGCCCTACCGCATAGGGCGCTACGGACAGCTGATGGAATGGAGCAAGGACATTGACGACCCGAACGACCAGCACCGCCACGTCAACCATCTCTATGGGTTGCACCCTGGCAGTTCCATCTCGCCCCTCACCACACCCACGCTCGCCAAGGCGGCCCGCGTGGTGCTGGAACACCGTGGCGACGGTGCAACAGGATGGAGTATGGGTTGGAAGCTCAACCAGTGGGCACGTCTGCACGACGGCAACCACTCCTACGTACTCTTCGGCAACCTGCTCAAAAACGGTACGGCGGACAACCTGTGGGACGTTCACCCGCCCTTCCAAATCGACGGTAACTTCGGCGGCACAGCGGGCGTAACGGAAATGCTCCTGCAAAGCCACGCCGGCTGCATCGACCTCCTTCCCTCCCTCCCCGACGCTTGGCAGAGCGGCAGCATCAAGGGACTGCGAGCACGCGGAAACTTCGGCGTAGACATCACGTGGCAAGGCGGACAGCTGCAAGAGGCGCGCATCACATCGGGCTCAGGCGAAACGTGCCGCATACGCTACGGCGAGCAGCAGCTGGAATTTCCCACGAAGAAGGGCGTAGCCTACCGCCTGACCCTGACTGGCGGCAAATTGGTTGCCGTTCAGGCTGGCAAAGGCGAGTAACGGCAAGGCGCGCCCGTACGGCATTGCCTTTTTTGCTAACTTTGCTCACCCTAAGAGAACATGAAACACACGACGGAAGCGACAAAAGACATACGCTCCCGAAAGTAAAGGAAAAGAACCCATGCTTGAAATAAGAAACTTGCACGCCTCCGTAGAGGGAAAGGAAATTCTGCGCGGCGTGAACCTTACCATACGAGACGGCGAAGTACACGTGCTGATGGGGCCTAACGGCTCGGGCAAGAGTACCCTGAGCAACGTACTCGTCGGCAACCCTAAATACGAGGTGACAGAGGGCGAAGTGCTGTTCAACGGCAAAGACCTGCTGGCTCTCTCGCCCGAGGATCGCTCGCACGAGGGCATCTTTATGTCGTTCCAAGCGCCCACAGAGATACCGGGCGTATCGATGACCAACTTTATGCGGGCTGCTCTCAATGCCAAGCGCAAGTATTTTGGCGAGGAACCTATCCCTGCCGGCGAGTTCCTGAAACTGCTCAAGGAGAAGCGCAAGCTGGTGGGACTCGATGCGCACTTTATGAGTCGCGGCGTGAACGAGGGCTTCTCGGGCGGCGAACGTAAGCGCAACGAAATATTCCAGATGGCTGTGCTCGAACCGAAGTTCTCCATCCTCGACGAGACGGACTCCGGCCTCGACGTGGACGCCCTGCGCATCGTGGCAGAGGGCTTCAACATGCTGCGCACGGATAAGACGAGCGCCATGGTCATCACCCACTACCAACGCATGCTCGACTATCTCAAACCCGACTTCGTTCACGTACTCGTGAAGGGACGCGTGGTGAAGGACGGCACTGCCGCCCTGGGCTACGAGATCGAGGAGAAAGGCTTCGACTGGATTGTTAATAGCGTGGAGGAGTAAGTCACTATGAACAGCGAGAGACAATACATTGACCTTTACCGCCAGCACAAGGCTCTGTTCGAAGCACATAGCCCCGAGGCTCTGAACGCTCGCCGCGAAGAGGCTGCCCAGCTGCTTGCAGAACAAGGACTGCCAACCACGCGGACCGAACGCTATAAGTACACGGACGCCAACGAGGCTTTCGCTCCCGACTTTGCGCTCAACACGCGGCGACTCCAGCCCGACGTTGATCCTTACGAGGCTTTCAAGTGCAACGTGCCGAACCTCAGCACTTCGCTTTTCTTCGTAGTGAACGACACGCCGTGCGATGCGCCTCAGCAAACTAAGGTCTTGTTGCCGCAGGGCGTCGTGGTCGACTCGTTCCGCAACGTGGCGCAAAGTCACCCCGAATGGCTCGAAACGTACTACCACAAAGCAGCCGCCAACGACCGTGACTTCCGCACGGGGCACGACGGCGTTACCTTGCTCAACACGCTCCTCGCCGAGGACGGCCTGTTTGTTTACCTCCCTGCCGGAACGGAACTGAAAAACCCCATACAGATTGTCAACGTGGCAGCCTCTGCCGTAGATATGATGAGCGTACGTCGCATCATCATCGTGGCCGAAGAAGGTGCCAAGGGAGCGGTGCTGCTCTGTGACCATGCCGAGGGAAAGAGCAAATGCCTCACCTCGCAGGTGGTCGAAGCCTACGTAGCCGCCAACGCCAAGCTGAGCCTTTACAGCATTGAGGAGACGAACGAGCGCACTACCCGGTTCTCCACGCTCTACGTGGAACAGGCCGCTGGCAGCCGCCTCAGCTACGATGCCGTGACGCTCACCTGCGGACAGAGCCGCAACCGTCTCGACGTACGGCTGCGAGGCGAAGGGGCTGTGACAGAGCTCTACGGAGCGGTGATTGCCGACGGCGAACAGCACGTAGACAACAACATCCTCGTGGAACACATCGCGCCGAAGTGCAGCAGCGACATGCTTTATAAGTACGTGCTCGACGGAAAGAGCGTCGGAGCCTTCGCCGGCAAGGTGTACGTGGCACAAGATGCACAGCAAACGACGTCGCAACAGACCAACGCCAACATCTGTGCCACGCCGTCCGCCCGCGCCTTCTCACAACCTATGCTCGAAATCTATGCCGACGACGTGAAGTGCAACCACGGCTCATCCATCGGCAAACTCGACGAAGGCGCTCTCTTTTATATGCGTCAGCGCGGCATTCCCGAAGAGGAGGCCAAGCTGCTGCTCCAACACGCCTTTATCAACGACGTACTGCGCCACGTAGAGATTGACCATTTGCACGACCGCCTCTCGCACCTTGTAGAGATGCGGTTCCGCGGCGAACTGGGCGAGAGTTGCCAAGGCTGCCGCGGCTGCGGAAAGAAAGCGTAGGACTGACGCCCAGACGAGAAACACACCCATTCCCCTCAAAACATTCTTGATGTACAGCATTGACCTTGTCCGCAAGGATTTCCCCATACTTGAACGCGAGGTGTACAAGCGGCCGCTTGTCTACCTCGACAACGCCGCCACCACACAGAAACCGCGCTGCGTAGTAGAGGCTATCACGAACGAATACTACTCGGTGAACGCCAACGTGCACCGCGGTGTGCATTTCCTCTCGCAGCAGGCAACCGACCTGCACGAGGCGGCGCGCGAACGGGTGCGGCAGTTTATCAACGCACGCAGCACGAGCGAAATCGTCTTTACGCGCGGCACCACGGAGAGTCTCAACCTCGTAGCGTCCTCGTTTGGCGAAGCGTTTCTCAGCGAAGGTGACGAGGTGATCCTGACCGTCATGGAGCACCACAGCAACATCGTTCCTTGGCAGTTGCTGCGCGACCGCAAAGGCATCGTGCTGCGCATTGTACCGATGACCGATGAAGGCTCACTCGACCTCGAAGCCTACGAACGTCTCTTTACTCCCCATACAAAACTTGTTTGCGCTGCCCACGTTAGCAACGTGCTGGGCACGGTCAACCCCGTCAAGCAGATGGCTGCCGTGGCTCATGCGCACGGGGCTAAGTTTCTTGTAGACGGCGCCCAGAGCGTTCCTCACTTTAAGGTGGACGTGCAGGAGCTTGACTGCGACTTCCTCGTGTTCAGCGGGCACAAGGTGTACGGGCCTACGGGTATCGGCGTGCTTTACGGACGTGAAGAGTTGCTCGAACAGATGCCGCCTTACCAGGGCGGCGGCGAGATGATTGCACGCGTCACGTTTGAGCACACCACCTACGAGCGGTTGCCGTTCAAGTTCGAGGCCGGCACACCCGACTACGTGGGGAGTCACGCCCTGGCCGTGGCGTTGGACTACGTGGACAACCTGGGTATGGACAACATCCAAGCGCACGAACACGCTCTCACGCAGTATGCCATGGAGCAGATGAGCCTCATCCCCGGCATGCATCTCTACGGCACGACGAGCGGCAAGGATGCCGTGGTATCGTTCAACGTGGGCGACATCCACCCGCTCGACCTCGGCACACTCCTCGACCGCCTCGGCATAGCCATCCGCACGGGACACCACTGCGCACAGCCGCTCATGGAGCGTTGCGGCGTGGAAGGTATGGCGCGCGCCTCGTTTGCCCTATACAACACACGCGAGGAAGTGGACGCGTTGGTGGCAGGAATTGACCGCGTACGCAAAATGTTCTGAGGCTTATGCTGGCGTCTGTATACAACAACGAGGGACTTGTAGAAGCAGGCTGCGACGAAGCGGGACGCGGCTGCTTGGCAGGGAGTGTCTACGCTGCGGCTGTGATTTTCCCGGCTGACTACACCAACGACGCTCTCAACGACTCCAAACAGCTCTCTGCAAAGAAACGGTACGCCCTGCGCAACGTAATTGAGCGCGACGCCGTGGCGTGGGCTGTCGGCGTGGCTACGCCTGAGGAGATTGACCACATAAACATCCTCAACGCCTCCATCCTGGCTATGCACCGCGCCTTGGAGCAACTGACGGTGCAGCCTGGCTACGTGATTGTGGACGGCAACCGGTTCAAGCCCTACGGCAACACGCCCTACACCACTATTGTAAAGGGCGACGGAAAATACCTGAGCATTGCCGCCGCATCGATACTCGCCAAAACTTACCGCGACGACTATATGCACGCCCTTCACGAGGAATATCCCTACTACGGCTGGAACAAGAACGCCGGCTACCCTACCAAGAAGCACCGCTTGGGCATCCTCAACCACGGCATAACGCCCTACCATCGCCGCACGTTCGGCGGCGTGTGCGAACCGCAGCTTCCTTTCCCCGACTTATAGAGCGCAAGACCTTATAAACGGCACGAGCCGCATGACACTGGAAACATTGTGTCATGCGGCTCGTACCGTTTTTGCCCGTATGGCGGCTTTTGGCTAACAGCCGAGCTGTTCTGCCACGGCACAGAGTTCGTCGTACCACGGCTCACCAAAACGGCGTATAAGGGGATCTTTCAGAAAACGATAGATGCGCAGGTTGAGTTCACGTCCCTTCTTCACGGCTGCGTGGCATACGTTCCAGCGGTGGTAGTGCAGCCCGCTCGTACCGTTCTGGAAACGCTTCTCACGGATGGGGTAAAGAGCGCACGATATGGGTTTGCACCAGTTGGTACGCCCCTCGCGGAACGCCTTGTCGGTGGCGCAGAAGCAGCAGTCTGCCTCGTTGTAGCAGGTAAACACGCAGTCTTTGCCGTTCACAATGCTGGTCACGAGGTCGCCGTCGCCGTCGGTATAGGCCACGCCCTGATGGTCAATCGTGGCCTGCGCCTTGGCACTGAGGTCGTGCCACACGTCATCGAGCACGCCTTCCAGTTCACCCACTTCGTCGAGCGTCAGGGGGGCGCCGCTGTCGCCCTCCACGCAGCACTGCCCTTTGCAGGCATCGAGGTCGCAGCAGAAACATTCGGTGAGTATCTCCGACGACAGAAGCACGTCGCCGACTTGGAGTATAGGGGGGATACGTTGTTGCATGGGTGTTTACCAGTTAATGGGGGATATTCCGTGACTGATGAGGTATTCGTTGGCTTGCGTAAAGTGGTGGTTGCCGAAGAAGCCGTGATAGGCGGAAAGCGGAGAGGGATGGGCGGAGAGCAACACGAGGTGACGGTTCCGGTCAATAAACTGTCCCTTGCGCTGGGCATAACTCCCCCACAACATGAACACAAGGTGTTCGCGCTCGGAGGCGAGGCGGGCTATGACGGCGTCGGTAAACGTTTCCCAGCCATGTCCTGCGTGCGAGGCTGCCTGGTGTGCCCGTACGGTAAGGGTGGAGTTGAGCAACAACACGCCTTGTTCTGCCCAGTGGCGCAGACTGCCGCTCGTGGGGATGGGGCGTCCCGTGTCTGCGTGCATTTCCTTGAATATGTTGACGAGCGAGGGCGGCTGCCTCACGCCTTCCTTCACCGAAAAGCATAGTCCTTCGGCTTGTCCTTCGCCGTGGTAGGGGTCTTGCCCGAGGATGACTACCTTCACCTTGGGCAGGGGGCAAAGGTTGAAAGCGTTGAATATCTCCCTGCCCGGCGGATAGCACGGGCCTTGGGCATACTCGTTGTGCACGAAGCGAACAAGCTCGGCAAAGTAGGGAGCGTCGAACTCTTCCTGCAACAGTTCACGCCACGTAGGGTCTATCTGTACGTTCATCGTGGGGCAAAGTTACGCTTTTATCGAAAAAAGCGCACGGCATTCATTCGCCGTGCGCCTCGTATAGGGGTTGATTTGCTGTGTCTTTATTCTGCGTCCAAGTCTGCGTTGTCCCAGATGCTGCTGCTATTGTCGTTCCATTCGCGCTGGTTGCTCCAGTCGTCGCTCTGATTGCTGCCATCGCTTGCAGCTATCATGAGAGAACTTTCGGCATGGAAAAAGATGAGGGTCGCCTCGGGACGTATATATGTCTTCTTCATTGTCTGGATAGTCTTCTGTTGATGTTTCTTGTCGTGCAACGCATTTACTGCGCAATAAACTTCTTACCATTGCGGATATAGAGGCCCCCCTTCACGGTGGCTGACACGCGGCGACCGGTGAGGTCGTACACGGGCGCAGTGGCTGTCTGTACGTCGTTGCTCTCTATGCTCTCAATACCAGTGGTCTGTCCGCCGAAGTTCATTGCCACACTGTTACCGCTGGTGCGTTCCACGTAAGCTCGGTTGGCACTGAGCGAGGAGTTGGTCGACTTGTAGAAGCCTACGTTGCCTGATCCCCCGGCACGGCCGAACGAGAGGATGTAGGTCAGGTCTGTCAGCTCCGACGTTGTGCCTTTGAGGTCGTTGTCAATGTCGGCGGCTGTGCTTACCACTTTCAGGAGAATATTCTCCACGCCTTCATTACCCTTCAATATCACACCTTGGTTAGCCGGCACGGCAGCCACCTCGTTCATCTCAATCTTGTTGGCTTCAACAAACTTGCCCGCATAGGCTTTTGCGTCGCTGCTGGCCACCTCCACGGCATAGGGCAGGCAGGTGGTCGCAAACGTTGCGTAGTCATCGGCAGCAGAAGCATGGAGAGGAATACTTATCGTAGGCTCAGTCAGGCGGAAGGTATAGGCTGCGTCTGTGGGAGTGTTAGCAAGGTCAATCGTCTCAAAGTAGATACTGTTGGCGTCATTCTGGTGCCAAGCGACATTGCCACTGTCATAGACCCAGCTTGAATACACATAGATACCAAACGTCTCGTCTGTAATCTTGAAAAGGTTGAACGTGCTTGTTGAACCCGCAGCACCACTGTAAGTGAGTTGGCAACGAATACCAGCAAGGCCTGTATTACTTGCTATCATACTCGTTTGTGCCGTATTGTTTTTAGCCACATTGTGGAACTCAAAGCCCGTGAACGGATCGCCCGTCACGTACCACAAGTCGCTCAGTACGTCGTTCAGGGTCGATGCTTGCTCGTTGGCGGTTTCGGTGGAGCGGTACGAGAGGTTCGAAGCTCCCGTGAGCCTCGTCAACGCATCGTCGCTGCCGCATGAGAAGTAGTAGTACTTACCCGTCTCAAAGGGGAGGTTAGCCACACATTCAAGATTCACCGTCGTGCCGTCCACAGCTGCCGTCACCTTACCAGCAGGTAACTGTGCAGTCACGTAGGCAGGTAAAGTAGTTGCGCTGGGGTATGCCTTGCCCGTATAGCATTTTACGCTCTCCGTGCCTTTGGTCTCGCCATTGTAGGTAAAGCTATAGGTTAACGAAACAGGTTCGGGCATGTCCGTGACGGCATAAAACTCAATAGAGGCACGGTTGCCGTTGTCGGTAGAGGCATCGCTATAACCCATCTCGTGGCGGGCGGTGTTATTGCCCTTTACGCCGTTGTCTACTACGTAAACGTCCTTATTGCGAGTTTTTATGCCCCATTCGAAATATTTCTGTACGCAAACCGTCTTCAACTTGAAGGCGTTACCGTTTGCTTCCGTGGTAAACGTAGTGGACGACTTGGACATAGGGAATTGGTTGGGCTGATAGTCATTTTTGTATCCGCTTGCCTGTGCCCAATAGGTATTGCCCGTATAGCTCTGCAAGGTAATTGAGCCGTCGGTGTTCTTCACCACATTCCAAAGGTAGTTGTACTGGTCGGAACTCATGTCGGCTGTGTTAACAATCGTTCCTGCCACGTCGTTTGCCTCTGCGTAGGTATAGCCGTCGGCATAATAAAGCCACTGTCCGTCGGTGGCAGTGGTTCGATCTGATTTCATGCGGAGCATATAAATGCCGCTCTCAATGTTTGTGGTCGGTGTTGTAGCAATTGTTTGCGCCACGGCGCTTGCCGCAAAGCACAAGCACGCTGCCGCAAAAGCGGCCAATCGTTTCTTCATAATCGTTCTTAGATGTTTAGTTTTCGTTTTGCGGCTGCAAAGGTGGCAGATGAATGATTATGCAACCAACAGAGGCGGCCAATTTTTGAGGTAATACCAATTTTTGCCCCGGTTTACCGCGGTATTTGACACGCAAAGTCAGCAAACCCCGGCAAAGTATCTGAGTTTTATGCACAAAACAGGAGACGGAAAAAGCCCCTCTCAGACAGGTATTCTGAGGGAATTTGGCAATCAAACAAGGCGTATTATTGGACAAAACGTACCCGTACAAAAGCTAAGGAAGAACGGGGCAACGAAAAAGCAGAAAGCCCTGCAAGCCTCCAACTCGTTGCTGGACGCTTGCAGGGCTGTCTGCCTATTTCGGGTGCGGCGCTTAGGGGTGCGCCGATCAATGATTTATTTCAGGTAGTCGTTGAAGTAGCGCGTGATGCGCTCGTGCAGGTGCACCATATCGTGCCCCATCATGTTGTGGCCGTCGCCGGGGTAGACGAAGTAGTCGGGCTGCGTACCGGCGTCCTCGCAGGCGCGGAGGAACGACAGACTGTGCTGCATGACGCAGGTGGGGTCGTTGTAGCCCACGATGATCTGCAAACGGCCTTTCAGGTTCTTTGCCTTGTTCAAGAGGGAGGTCGAGGCGTAGCCCTCGGGGTTTTCCTGCGGTGTGTCCATGTAGCGCTCGCCGTACATTACCTCGTAGTATTTCCAGTCGATTACGGGACCGCCAGCCACGCCTACCTTAAACACGTCGGGATAGGAGCACATCAGGTTGGTAGTCATGAAACCGCCAAACGACCATCCGTGCACACCTAAGCGGTTGGCGTCGACGTAGGGGAGCGATTTGAGGAACTTCACGCCTTCGAGCTGGTCCTGCATCTCTATGTCGCCAAGGTGGCGGTGGGTGCAGTTCTCAAAGGCCAGACCGCGGTTCTCGCTGCCGCGATTGTCCACCACGAACACCACGTAGCCGTTCTGTGCCATGTATATCTCCCACGGGCGGGCCAGGTAGTGCCAAGCTGCCTCCACATTGTGGGCGTGCGGACCGCCATATACGTAGACCACGGTGGGATATTTCTTCGTTGAGTCGAAGTCTACGGGCTTCACCAGACGATAGTAGAGGTCGGTTGTGCCGTCTGCGGCCTTTATCTTTCCGCCTGTGATCTCTGGCACGTTATATGCCTTCCAGGGGTCGGCGTGTTCGAGCAGTTTCACGGGTTTTGCTCCCGCTGTTGCCAGGAGGTCGTATTCACGGAACTTTTTGGGCGACGACCAGCTGTCGCGCAGGAACTTTCCACCGGCTGAGAGCGTGGCGGAGTGCGAGCCTTCGCCATTGTCGAGCTGCGTCACTTTGCCATTGGCCACAGCCACGCTGAAATAGCAGTACTGGATGGGGCTGTTCTGATTGCTCTGGTAGATCACGCTCTTCGTCTGCGAGTTGAAACCGAGCAGTTCCGTCACCTCAAACTCGCCCTTGGTGAGCTGTTTAAGCTGTTTGCCCGTCACGTCGTAGAGGTAGAGGTGGTTGTACCCGTCGCGGCGCGTCTGCATCACGAATTTCGAGGCGTCCCAAGGCAGGAACGTGATGGGGTTGCAGGGCTCCACGTAGCGATCGTTGGTCTCGGTGTAAAGCACCGCCTTGCGTTCGCCCGTCTGGGCGTCGTAACTAACGAGTTCGGCCTTGTCCTGCGTACGAGGCAGCTCAAACATGTAAATAGTCTTCTCGTCGGGACTCCACGCTATGTTGGTAAAGTAGCGATCGGTGGGGTCGCCGGCTTGCAGGTAGACGGTCTGCTGCGTCTGTGGGTTGTACACGCCGACAGTCACCTTGTGGCTCGTCATGCCTGCCATGGGGTACTTCTCAGGAGCGAGTTGGGCCACACGCGGACTGATGTCGACAAGGGGATAGTCCGTCACCATGCTCTGATCCATGCGGTAGAAGGCGAGCAGATTGCCCTTAGGACTCCAGAATGTGCCCTTGCGTATGCCAAACTCGTCGCGGTGTACGCTCTGTCCGTATTGCAGTTCGCGCGTTCCGTCGGTGCTGACTTGGTGTTCTACGCCATCGGCCGTACGCACGTAGAGGTTCCAGTTCTTTACGTAGGCCTCGCTCTTCGAGGCGGCGCAGAAGTCGTTGTTTCCCTCGCCCTCGGTGCGGGCTGCCATCCACGTGATTTTCTTTGTCTTCCAGTCATAGAGGAAACGCGCCTTCTGCGTGCTGAGCAGGGCCTGCGTCTTGTCAGCATAGGGGAAGGAGGCATTGTAGAGGTGGTACACCTTGTCGGTACCGAGCTGAGCGTTCACCTCATCGAGGGTAAAGAGTTTTTGAGGGGTTACCTTGCGACCTTTGTCGTCGGCAATGGTTTCCACATAGTCGGCATCAACTGCAAGTAGGCGATCGCCCCAAAAGGCTGTGCCATAGTATTTGGGCATTATCTGGGCGTAGTTCGTACCGCCCCACATGAGGTCCTCGAGCGTGAAACTCTTCTTTTCCTGTGCCATAACCGACGATGTGCCCAACACAAGCGCAAAAGCCGCGCCGATAAGTTGCTTTATATTCATTGGTTTATATTCCGCTTTGTTCGTTCGCTGTTATTTCTTAAATCCGCCGCGCGGTTTTCCGAAGCCGCCTTTGCCAGAGCCTCCCTTGCGGAAGCCGCCGCCCTTGTGGCCCAGTCCGCCCTTCTTGCCGCGGAAGCCATCGCCGCTGCGCTTGGGGCGTTCGCTCTTGCCGTGTCCCTCGCTCTTGGCGGTGCGGGCAGCTTGCAGACGTTCGAACTCGCGGTGCTTACTGCGCAGAATGCGGTAGGCATGTGCCTGTTCGTCGTCCTCGTCAAACTGGTCGTCGTCAAAGCGTTTCTTGAAGTCGTCGCGCTTTGTGCGGAAGCGGCGCTGGTCGCCCATCAGACGGCGTTCCTCATCGGTTTTCACCTTGCCACCTTCGGCGCGGAAGGTACTGAGTTTGCCGCTGAAAAGCTGATATTTGCGGAAGTCGCAATCGAGTTTGCCGTTGAAAATCTGCACTTTCAAGCTGGGGCGCAAACCTATGTTCTCGAAGAGTTCCTGCTTGGAGGAAATCACCCAAGCCTCGCAACCCTGAAATTCGTTCTTCAACACCTTGCCGAGCATCTGGTAGATGGCGAGGATGTCGGGCGGGGTGAGGCGTTCGCCATAGGGGGGATTGGTCACCATAAGCGTACCCTCGCCGCCAGGGTTGGTAAACTGGCGGATGTCGCGCTGTTCTACGCTGACCACCTTGTCCACGCCGGCGCTGCGGGCGTTTTTGAGGGCAGCCTCCACGGCAGGTACGTTGAGGTCGTAGCCGTAGATGTGGTGCGTAAACTCACGTTCCTGCGAGTCGTCGTCGTAGATTTCCTGCAACAATTCGGCGTCGAAGTCCTTCCACTTTTCAAAGCCGAACTCCTTGCGGAATACGCCGGGATACACGTTTTTCGCCATCAAGGCAGCCTCAACGAGGAACGTTCCCGAGCCGCAGAAGGGGTCTACAAAGTCGGTATCGCCCGTCCAGCCCGTGAGTTTGATAAGGCCAGCCGCCAATACCTCGTTGATGGGGGCTTCTACGCTGGCCACGCGGTAGCCACGAAGGTGGAGGCTTTCGCCTGAGGAGTCGAGCGAGAGGGTGCAATCCTCGTCGGCTATATGTATGTTGAGTTTGATGTCGGGATTGGTGATGCGGATGTTGGGGCGTTCGCCCGTAGTGTCGCGGAAATAGTCAACAATAGCGTCCTTCACCTTGTAAGCCACGAACTTGGAGTGGCGGAACTCCTCGGAGAAAACCACCGAATCCACCGCAAAAGTTGTGTGCAGGTCAAGGTACTGGCTCCAGTCTATCTTGCGCACAGCGTCATACACATCGTCGGCATCCTTCGCCTTGAAGTTTTTGATGGGTTTGAGAATGCGCAAAGCCGTACGCAGGCAGAAGTTAGCCCTATACATCAAGGCCTTGTCGCCCGTGAACGACACCATGCGGCGCCCTATCTGTACGTCGTTGGCTCCGAGTTCGGTGAGTTCCTGTGCCAGGACCTCCTCAAGTCCCTGAAAGGTCTTCGCTATGAGTTGAAATTCTTGCATAAGTATGTGTGTTTCCTGTCGTTGTGGAAAGTGCTTTCGTCTAAATCTTTTCGCCGGGCTGAACGTCGTGAGTCACCCACTTGTTTGCGCCCACCACGGCGCCCTTACCAATCGTTATCCTGCCCAGCACAGTGGCGTTGGAGTAGACAATTACGTCGTCTTCGAGAATGGGGTGACGGGGGTTGTTCTTGATGGGATGGCCGTTGGCGTCGAGCGGGAAGCTCTTTGCGCCGAGCGTCACGCCCTGATAGAGCTTTACGTGGCGGCCAATGATACACGTGGCACCGATTACTACACCCGTGCCGTGGTCGATGGTGAAATACTCGCCGATGGTGGCTCCCGGGTGGATATCTATGCCTGTTTCGCTGTGGGCCAATTCGGTGATGATACGGGGGATTAAGGGTACGTCGAGGCGGTACAGCTCGTGGGCTATGCGGTAGCAGGTCAGAGCTCTGATGGCGGGGTAGCAACTAATCACCTCGCCGTAGTTCTGCGCCGCAGGGTCGCCAAGGTAAGCGGCCTCCACGTCGGTAGCCAACGTGCGGCGCACCTGGGGCAGCATGCTGATGAGAGCGGCTGCTATGGCCTCGGCCTTCGTGTGGTAGTCCACTGCGCCAGGTACGTCGCCGCTATCCTGCTGTCCGAAGCAAAGACCGGCCTGCACCTGAGCCGTGAGCATAGAAAAGAGCCGCTCCACCTCCATACCGATGTGGTAGCGGACAGTCACGCTGTTGAGCGTACTTTTGCCGTAATAACCGGGAAAAAGCACGGCGCGACACAAACCGATAATCTCTTCGAGCGCAGCGGACGAGGGCAACGGGTCGCCGTGCCTGTGCTGGTGGAAGAGGCCCTTCATCTTCGTCGTGTCCGAAAGCTCTTCCACCGTCTGCTTCAACAAGTTCGTATAGCTTTCGGGAGGGTTCATGCGCAGTAATATCCTATGTCTCGCAAAGGTACGAAAAAAAACGTTACCCTACCCTTGCACGCATCCGTCGCCCCAGGGCTGCAAGCAAGCTAAACGCACGGGATTGCCCCTACATGACGGCAAGTCATCCCTACCCTTGGAGTTGTTGACGTCCGTCGTACGGTGTACACACGTCAGCCGTACGATAAACACATGTCACTCGTACGACGGACATGTGTCCACCGTACGAGTGACGACAAAGAGTTCGGGGGTAAGAACGACTTCCCAGAGGCTAAATGTAATACTCCACGGGGTCGGCAATGCCAGAACGGAGGGCGACCTTCGTGGCTTCGTAGACGGTGGAGACCCCCAACTTACGGAAAAGGTTCTTTTTGTGGGTAACGATGGTGTGTACGGAGGAATTACGCTTCTCCGCGATGGCTTTCGCACTGTGTCCCTGAGCAAGGAGAGAAAGCACCTCCGTCTCGGCAGCGGTAAGGTTGGCGACTGTATCGTTGCGGTGGAGTCCCTCCCTGAGCTGCGCCTCAACGGTTGCACATACGGTCCGTTTGCCGTGAGTGGCCTGGTAAACGGCATGCAGTGCCTCCTCGCGGCTGCAATCCTTTGTGAGGAAGCTCACCTGTGACTCACTGCCCAACAAACGTAGCATATTTTCGGTGAAATCGGCGGAAAGCAGCAACCACTGTGCCGCGTTGAAACGGCGGATATAGATGAGCAGGTTCTCAGGTGTGGTGAAGTCGAAGAGGGAAAAGTCCAACACGATGGTGGCTTCGGGGTGCGCCGCGAGTCGCTGGGCCAATTCGGCCTTATTAGCCGCAAAAAGCAATGGCTGACCGGCCAAGTAGCCAGTCAGCGCATCGCGTGTAAGAGGTTGATTGTCTGCAATGATGATCATACGGGGTATTCTTCGAAGGCGTAAAGCACCGTAGAGAGGTAGCGTTCGCCTGTGTCGGGCAGCAGAGCCACGATGGTCTTGCCCTCGTACTCGGGCTTCTTGGCAAGCTCAATGGCTGCGTGCAAAGCCGCACCTGCGGAGATGCCCACGAGGAGCCCTTCCTTCTTAGCCAAGAGGCGCGAGGCGCGGATGGCGTCGTTGTCGGCAATGGGGAAGATGCCGTCGGCAGCCGATGCGTCGAAATTCTTAGGCACAAAGCCTGCGCCAATGCCCTGTATCTTGTGCGAACCAGAGGGTTTGCCTTCGAGCACGGCACTTGTGGCGGGTTCTACGGCAAATGCCTTGATGTTGGGGTTGTGACTCTTCAAGCCGCGCGATACGCCGCTCAGCGTACCACCAGTACCTACGCCAGCTACGAAAGCATCGACCTGTCCGTCGGTGTCGCGCCATATTTCCTCGGCCGTTGTGCTTGTGTGAGCGGCGGGATTGGCGGGATTTTCGAACTGTTGGGGGATGAAACTGCCCGGATGCTCAGCTTGCAGCTCCTGTGCACGTTTGATGGCGCCCTTCATGCCTTCTGCACCCGGCGTAAGCACGAGTTCTGCGCCCAAGGCCTTGAGCAGGTTGCGGCGCTCGAGGCTCATCGTTTCGGGCATGGTGAGTATAAGGCGGTAACCCTTAACCGAAGCCACCCAGGCCAGACCGATACCAGTGTTGCCGCTGGTGGGTTCAATGATTACGCCGCCGGGCTTGAGCGCGCCGCGACTCTCGGCGTCGTTAATCATAGCGAGTGCCACCCGGTCCTTAACGCTGCCGCCGGGGTTGAAGTATTCGAGTTTCACCACGACGCGAGCCTTCAGCCCAAGTTCGTTCTCAATGTGGCTTACTTCGAGCAGCGGGGTGTTACCCACGAGCTCGGTCAGGTTCTTGTAAATCTTGCTCATACCTTTGTGTGTGTTATTGTTGTTGTTTTCTGGTGCAAAGGTACGGGCATGCCGTGCGCTGGGGAATACCACGTTTGCGGTATATGGCACATGAGGGATAAAAAATTAGGTCTTTCACCAGGAAAAACCAGTGAAAGACCTAACTCGGTGTTAAATCAATTTGCAAGAAGCGATATGGCCTCCCAAAAATTAGGCGAGTTTGTTGATGTGGTTCATCACGCCGCTCTTAATGTTAGCCGCCTTGTTCTTGTGAATGATATTTCTCTTAGCAAGCTTGTCAAGCATCTTCTGTACTTTCGGCAGAAGTTCTGTTGCAGCTGCTTTGTCAGTTGTAGCGCGCAGCTTACGCACTGCATTACGCATAGTCTTTGCGTAGTATCTGTTGTGCAGTCTGCGAGTCGCCGTCTGACGGATTCTTTTTACAGATGATTTGTGGTTTGCCATTTCTTATGCTATTTTTATAGTAGTCCCTAGGAGAGTCGAACTCCTCTTTAGAGAATGAAAATCTCTCGTCCTAACCGATAGACGAAGGGACCATCACGTTGGGAACTTCAAGCCGCCCGCTTCAAAGCAAGGCGCTGTCGTTCTTAATTGCGAGTGCAAAAGTAGTCCTTATTTCCTTATACGCCAAACTTTCACGCTTTTTTTTGTAAAAAAAGTGCCAGGGGAGCATTACTAAATTCTTTTGCCTACGCACGGGGAGCGGGTTGCGGCGCATAAGTTTACTTTTGCAACAAATCCCTGAATACCCACCAACTGCCTATGCGCTGCATTGTTCTACACGTCACAAAGTACAACGACGAGCAACTCATTGCCGACCTGCTTACTGAGGGCAGGGGGCGCGTGGCTTTTATTGTACGCATCACGCACGCCAAGCGCGCGGCAGTAAGACACAGTCTGTTTCAGCCGCTCGCCCTGCTCGACGTGCAGTGGGAGCACCGGCCGAACGCTAAGTTGCAGCGGCCACGAAGCGTACAGAACATTTGTCCGTTTGCCTCGCTCCCGTACGATCCTGGTAAAAGCGCAATGGCCTTTTTCCTGGCGGAAGTGTTGCACCACGCCGTGCGCCAAGAGCCTGACACCGACCTGCTTTTTGAGTACATTGAGCAATCTGTGCAGTGGC
>CAVKGN010000001.1:0-63687 GCA_963655595.1 uncultured Oscillospiraceae bacterium | reverse complement strand
TCGTAGTAGTACTTGTCGTGCATGTAGTGGATGATGTTCATCGCGTCGTTGTAGATGCGGGCAATCTGCTTAAGCACGAGCTTGTAGTTCTTCAACACCTCGTCGTAGTTGAGTGTGTCGGAGGTGAGGGTGGGAATGCCTTCGAGCATCACGGTACCAGTCTTCTCGCAGCGACCGCCGTTGATGGCGAGCAAGAGAGCCTTTGCCAGGTTGCAGCGCGCACCGAAGAACTGAATTTGCTTACCGATGGCCTGGTAGGACACGCAGCAGGCAATACCGTAGTCGTCCTCGCCGCGAACCTCGCGCATAAGGGTATCGTTCTCGTACTGGATGGACGAAGTGTCCACGCTCACCTTGGCGCAGAATTCCTTCCAACCCTCGGGCAGCTCGGGGCTCCACAGAACGGTGAGGTTGGGTTCGGGCGACGGACCGAGGTTGTAGAGCGTTTGCAGGAAGCGGAACGAGGTCTTCGTCACCTTGAGCGTACCGTCGTTGAAGCGGCCGCCGAGCGATTCGGTCACCCAGGTGGGGTCGCCGGCAAAGATTTCGTTGTAAGCATCCATACGCAGGTGGCGCACCATGCGGAGCTTCATCACGAACTGGTCGATGAGTTCCTGAGCGAAAGTCTCGTCGATGAGGTTGTGCTTGAGGTCGTGCTCAATGTAGATGTCGAGGAACGAAGATACGTTACCGAGCGACATAGCGGCACCGTCCTGCTCCTTCACGGCAGCGAGGTAGGCCATGTACACCCACTGAACGGCTTCCTGTGCGCTCTGTGCGGGGCGACCGAGTTCCAGACCGTAGTATTCGCCCATCACCTTGATTTCCTTCAAAGCCTTAATCTGCTCGGCCACTTCCTCGCGCAGACGGATGCGTGCGTCGGTCATGGGGCTACCAATAGCCTTCTTGTCGGCCTCCTTAGCCTCGATGAGTCGGTCAATGCCGTAAACGGCCAGACGACGGTAGTCGCCAATCACACGACCGCGGGCGTAGTTGTCGGGCAGACCAGTAAGGAAGCCCAGTGAGCGGAAACGGCGGATTTCTTCCGTATATACGTCGAACACACCGTCGTTGTGGGTCTTGCGGTAGTGGGTGAATATGTCCTTTACCTTCTCGTTGACGGGGTGACCCTGCTGTGCGCAAGCCTTCTCAACCACCTTGATGCCGCCGAACGGCTTGATGGCGCGCTTGAGCAGCTCGTCGGTCTGAAGGCCCACGATGAGTTCGTTTTCCTTGTCAATGTATCCAGCCTTGTGCGAGGTGATGGTCGAAACGGTGTCGGGGTCGAGCGAACGAACGCCGCCGTTGGCACGCTCTTCCTCGAGTGCCTGCAAGCAGATGTCCCACAGTTTGCGCGTGCGCTCCGTAGGCCCAACGAGGAACGAGGCGTCGCCCTCATAGGGAGTGATGTTGCGCTTTACGAAATCGGACACATTGATTTGCGTTGTCCAAAGTCCTTCAATGAAATTCATTATTGAACGGGTTTAGAGTTAGATAATTGCCAAAACACGTGCAGCCTCGTCGCGGCAAAGTTCTCCGCTCTGTGCGCAGAGAGCCTTTCCGTGTGGCACGCCCTGTCTCGGCGTTTGATTTTTTCGAATGTGAGTAAGCTGAATGCCGAAGTGTTGTGTTTCCTTCCGCACAACGCCGTTTCCTTGCAGCGTAAGCCCCATGACAATCACTGGCCTTGCGCATATTCTCAGCCGGAAGCGGCGCATTAAAAAAGGGTAAACTTGTCCTTTTACCTTGTGCAAAGGTACGCCTTAGCGTATAGAAAAGCAAATAAGCCCGCACGCTTTTTTAACCTTTTTGTAATAACTGCAAACATTGCACGGCTTACATAGCATTTAGGAGGGATGAGGGAAAATGGTGATCTACCTCCCCCACCCCCGTTAGCTCCTTTGCAGCAGCCATTCTATTGCGGAAACAACTTGAATACGTTTATCGCCAACTTCTACACAGCGTGTAGGTGCAAAGGCTATCAGCGTAAGTTTATCACAGCGAAGAGCTGATGAAGCGTTGACAAGCGAGGTGGTCTCTCGCTTGAACGTCCGGTCGTTGTCTATGTCGTAAGCCACCTGGATAAGTTCCACGGCTTTGTCCTGATTGCAAACTACGAAGTCCACCTCCTTCGACCGCGGCGTTTCCTTGAAGTAAAAGATGTCCATGAAGTTATACGCACAGCGACGCAGGAGTTCTATGTAGACTACATTCTCCAGCCGCCAACCTACGTTTTCAGCTGCAAAGGCGTTTTCTCGGTTATTCTGCAATCCTGGATCAACAATGTAGGCTTTGGAGTTCCTGATGCGGTCTTTGCTCTTGAACGAATGCTTGGGGAGTAACTGTATAAGGAACGCCTGACGTAGGTAATCTACATAGTTTTTTGCCGTTACGCCTGTCAGGCTCAACAATTGGGACAAGTTGTCATAGTTCACTTCCTGACACACGTTGTTGATAAGGTGATTGGCTATCTTTCGCAAAGCATCCACATTGCGGATATTGAAGCGCCGTTTGATGTCTTTACTTACAATGGCTTCTATAAGACTTTGCACATAGCTGCGCTTGTTTGTCAACCCTTGCATCTCAGGAAAGCCGCCATCAGCTATATACGTCATGAAGGCGCGTTTTCTTTCGGCTTCCGCCTTGGTAGTCACCCCATCAGTGTTCACATGATGGTAGTGGCAGTATTCGCTAAACGAGAACGGGAATAGCCTAATTTCGTTGTACCGTCCGGTAAGATGCGTGGCAAGTTCGCCACTGAGTAGGCGGGCATTGCTACCTGTTACCACAATGCGCATTCCCGCACGCAAAAGTCGGTTGACAAACAAATGCCACCCTTCCACGTTCTGCACCTCGTCAAGGAATATACACTTAACGTCAACGCCGTACACTTGATAAATGCACGAAAGGACAGTGTTGAGATCTTCGGTTTGAAGTTTTGCCAAGCGGTCGTCGTCAAAGTTTGCATAGCCGTATGTCACACCGCTTTCCAGCAACACTTTGTGGCAGAGCGTAGACTTTCCGCTCCGCCTCACGCCTACAACCACCTGTGCCAATGGGCTGTCAAGTTCAAAAAGGCTCTCTTCATACCGCTTCACCCACTGTTTCGGCTCATAGTCTCTTACATAGTCGCACTGCTCTGCGAGCACTTGCATAATGACTTTTTCATCTACCATTTTCCGTCTTGTTTAGGCCTATAATTCTACGTTCGTTTGCAAATATAGGCTATTTACTTGTTTTTCAAGCATTTACGCACACCAAACTTTACTAAAATGCAATTTTCAGCCCTCCAAACTTTACTAAAATGCAGTTTTTGGCGGCTCAAACTTTACTAAAATGCAATTTTTCGGCACTCAAACTATGGTAAAATGCAGTTTTTGGGAGTTCTATGGCTTGTAGGAGGCGACAGAGTACACCTGAGATTTTTCGGGTTTCGGGGAACTGAGGGGAAAAGGGATGAGACAGCTAATTGACCGAAGCTATCACGGACTAAGTGGACGGGAAGTCGCCCAAACTGGGGCATGTGTACATTTGCAAAAGTCCGCCAAGGCTCTGCACCTTGACGGACTTTCTGTTAGATTGCATTTATTGGTCCTTGGGACGGACTTCTTACACAATGCCCTGTGCCATCATGGCTTTGGCCACTTTGAGGAAGCCAGCCACATTTGCACCGCGCACGTAGTTGATGTATCCGTCGGGCTGCGTGCCGTACTTCACGCAGTTGGCGTGAATGTCGTCCATAATGCCGCGCAGGCGGTTGTCTACTTCCTCGCGTGTCCAGCTGAGGCGTTCGGAGTTCTGACTCATTTCCAAGCCAGACACGGCCACGCCGCCGGCATTGGCTGCCTTTCCAGGGGCATAGAGCAGACCTGCATCCTGGAACACCTTGATAGCCTCGGGGGTAGAGGGCATATTGGCGCCTTCGCTCACGGCAATTACGCCGTTGGCAACGAGTGCCTGTGCATCTGCCAGTTCAATCTCGTCCTGAGTAGCTGAGGGGAGAGCGATGTCTGCCTTTTCACCCCAGGGACGTGCGCCCGGAACGTACTTCACGCCGTACTTCTCCGCATATTCGCGAATACGTCCGCGCTTCACGTTTTTCAGTTCCATCACGTAGGCCAGTTTGTCGGCGTCGATGCCGGCAGGGTCGTAGATGTAGCCGTCGGAGTCAGAGAGGGTAACAGGCACTGCACCGAGCTGAATGAGTTTTTCCACGGTGTACTGAGCCACGTTGCCTGAACCGCTCACGAGTACCGTTTTTCCTTTCAGTTCAATGCCGCGCGTGCGGAGCATATTCTCAAGGAAGTAAACGTTGCCATAGCCCGTAGCTTCGGGACGGATGAGCGAGCCGCCGAATTCCAGGCCTTTGCCCGTCAGCACGCCCACGAACTGGTGCGTCAACTTCTTATACTGTCCGAAGAGGTAGCCCACTTCGCGACCGCCTACGCCGATGTCGCCCGCAGGCACGTCTTCATCGGGACCAATGTGGCGGTAGAGCTCGTTCATAAAGGCTTGGCAGAAACGCATCACCTCGCCGTCGCTCTTTCCGTGCGGGTTGAAGTCCGAACCGCCCTTTGCGCCGCCCATAGGCAATGTGGTCAAGGCGTTCTTAAACGTCTGCTCAAAGGCAAGGAATTTCAGCACAGAGGGATTTACGCTGGCGTGGAAACGAATACCGCCCTTGTACGGGCCAATAGCGTTGTTGTGCTGAACGCGATAGCCGGTGTTTACCTGCACCTGTCCTTTGTCGTCAACCCACGTCACGCGGAACGTGATGATACGGTCGGGGATGCAAAGGCGTTCTATGAGGTTGGCCGCCTCAAACTCGGGGTGGCGGTTGTACTCTTCCTCGATGGTGCCGAGCACCTGACTCACGGCCTGCATATACTCAGGCTCGTTGGGGAAACGCTGGTTAAGGCGTTCCACTACTTCTGCTGCTTTCATAGATTATATTTGGGTAAAAATGTTGTGTCTGGTTGCTTTCGGGCTTAAAATTAGGTTTTTCTTTTCGCTTTTGCCTCATTTGGCGCCAGGAAACGAACGAAATGTCATTATAATAAGCGCCGAATTGTTCAAACTCTCACTTTTTGCCCCTACCTTTGCGGTGTAAGAGACAGGCTATAATGACTCATTCTCGCAAGACGAGACTTTAAGAAGCATAAGCCCCAATTATTAACGAACACAATGCCTACCATATTTTTCTACTTTGGCCTGAGGTTCTTTTTCTTCACCAACGAACACGTTCCGCCGCATATCCATGTACGAAGTGCTGATGGCAAGGCAAAATTCAACTTGCTTGACGGAACATTAATGGAAGAAAGCACTCTCAAAGCAAAGGACCTCAAAAGAGCCAAAGAGGTCATGCAGGAAAAACGTGAGGAATTCTTGCAGGAGTGGTACAATATTCACGGCGAATAAGACGGAGGATTCACATGAACGTAAGAAAGCTTTGGTTTGCGGACAACCGCATTTATATTCAGACGACTGACGGCGAGGAACTCTATCAGTCGCTCTACTTCTACCCTCGCCTTTTACACGCTACCCCCGAACAGTTGGCCGACTGTGAGTTGTGGGACGACGGCATACACTGGGAGTCGCTCGATGAAGACGTGAGCTACGAAAGCTTCCGCTATCCCGAAACGAAAGAGCCGCAGCCGGGCTTACAGTCAGCATTCCTGACAAATCCTGAGCTGAATATCTCAGCCGTAGCGCAAAGGATTGGTATGAGGCAGAGTTTGTTGGCAAGTTACATCAAGGGGACGAAGAAGCCTTCGAGTGAACAAAAGACGCAGATACTCAACACTCTTCACGCTATTGGGCAGTCGCTCCTAAATGTAAGCTTCTGACGGCAGCATAAACGCCTCAAAACAACTCGCACGCAAGGTTCACTGGTTGGTGCCTTGCGTGCGAGTTGTTGTTTGTACGGGCGTAGTGTCACTGCCAATCGACGAACTGGCCGAGGGGCGTGATGCCGCGGACAGTGATGTCGAGGGTAACGCCGTCGTGAGCGTTGTTGAAGAAAAGGAGATTGGCCTGGCCGTGTTCGTCAAACGTTACGTTGGGAGCCCATAGGAGGGTGCGGCGCACGTCGGTCTGGGTGGGGAGGTCGAAGCGGCGGTAGTCGGGCGAGTAGAAGTTGCGCGCGGGCGTAAACCCATCGATGTGGCGATACTCTACGCCCTTGCGGTTCTTTATTCGGTATTTGTCCTTCACCTCATAGACGTACATGGTATACTTAACGGGCACGGTGCGCACTTCCTCGTTGGTGAGGTTGTCCACCCGCTTGTTATCCTCCACAATGGCGATGGACTGAATTTCGTCAACGAGCAAGTTGCCGAGACCACTGCCGCCGCTTGAATTGTTTTCGAGCACCTCGATGGGGCGTCCCTTGTAGGTGATGGTAGAAGCCGATTTGGTTGAATTGCCGTCGGTGTTTGTGGTGGCTGTCTCGTTTTTGTAAATGCCGGCAAGGCCTTCTCCGTCCTCGCCGTTCACTTGGTCTACGAGGCGGGAGTCATCCATCACGCCGTAGCGGTCGTATTCCATGTGGTTATCGAGGAAGGAGAGCATGGTAAACACGTCGATGATGCCGCCACCCAGGTCCTTGTAGTGTTCCCACTCCTTTTGGATGTTGAAGTATTTGGTGGCGTATTCCTTTCCCGTCTTTTCGCCACCGCCCCAAGTGTAGCGGTTGCCAGTGAAGCCCTTGTACTTTTTGCGCGCCACCACTTCGGCGGCGTGGGTTATGTTGGTGATGGCACGCCCCAGCGTGTCGGTCCACTCAAACGTCTTGACGGGCTGCATCTCCTTCGCGCTGTCGTGACCGTTGTAGAGGGAGAGTTCGAGCTCGGGCGAGAAGAGCGGACGAAGCTTGGGCTCAAACCAACGATCCAAGGCCAAGCGACTCCAGAACCGCTTATCGTTCCCCGGCTTACGCATGGAGAACTGCGTGAGATACTCGCCCTCGAAATCGCAATTGGAGAGGAAGGCAAAGTTGCCGTTTGCGTCGGTCACGGCCTCGCCACTGATGTTGCCGGCTTTGAGTGAGTCGTTTTCGTAGCGGTAGCCGCGTAAATTGAGCAATATGCCGGCAGCGGGGTCTTTCTTGGAGTTGTCCTTGAACACCGTGCCGCGCACAATGAGTTTGTCCTCGATGGGCTGACGTAGGTCGAACTTCTCCGCACCGCTCATCACGCTGAAACGGTTGGCCGTCCAGCCCTGCACACGCATCAGGAGGTCGAGCATACGCCGGTGTGCCGCGTCGTCGCGTTCGAAGTAGAGGTCGGGACGGTGTATGTAGCCGCGAAGCTCTGAGGAAAGGAGCAGATCAGCCCCCATGCCGCCGTCGCGGTTGCTGAGGATGTTGCCACTCTCATCGCGCACGGCCACAGAGACCGAAGCTCGACTCACAGGGCGTCCGGCTTTGTCGTGCAGACTCACCTTTACCACGGCCGGGGCAAAAGGTTCGTAGGCTTGTTCATTCTGCCTAACGTCCACCTCAATGCGGCGCAGCGAATCTTCCGCCGTCAGGGGGTGCCAGAGCAGACGCGTAGCAAGTCCCAGCCCCGATGCGCCGAAAAGTTCAAGGCGGTTCACGCCGCCGCGCAAGGCCTGTCGCGGAATGAGCAAGTCTACTGGTTCGCTCCCCACGGTAACGGTGTCGAAGTAGCAGGCGTTTTCGCGGTTGAACAAGGCAAGTGCCAGCACGCGCTCGCGGCGAGCTGCCTCCTTGCCCGGAGCTATCAGCACGTTGAGGCCGTCTTCCTCCTCGTCGGCCGTCAGGGCGTAGGCAGCGGTTGCCTCGGGCAGGGGGAAGTCCTTGGCATAGTAGTTTTCAGCTTGCTTTACGCGCGCCTTACCGCTGACGAACGAGGACGGGAGCATGAAGTCGCCCATGCCATCGTAGTCGGGGATGGAAGTGGCACAGAGGTGGCCAAGGCTGTCGTACACCTCCACCGTTTCGTCGAGGGGGAAGCCGCGGCCGTCCGTCAGTTTGTAGGCAATGCGCTGGGCTGCACCTGCAACGCGTCCCCCACCCTCAGGAAAGAACGTGAGCAAGCGGTCGCGACTGCCCTTCATCTCGTAGGGACGCGGCGCACCGAGCGTGTTACCGCTCTCGCGATCCTCAGGGCGTGGTATGGAAAGGGCTGTGATGTCCGACGCTGCGGTGCGGTCAACTTGTTTGTTCAGGTTGGCATTGCCGAAGATGGGCAGCACACGCGAGAAACAGGCCTCGCCACCCCAGTTTACCATTTCGCGGGTGAAGGCTCGCACTTCGTAGTAGCCGGCATGCACCTGCTCTTTCAGGAAGAATGCGCTGTTGGCCGTGCCCAGGCTGTCGAGGCGTAGCGTCTGCTTCTCCACCTGTTGG
This sequence comes from uncultured Oscillospiraceae bacterium, assembly GCA_963655595.1. GTDB lineage: Bacteria > Bacteroidota > Bacteroidia > Bacteroidales > Bacteroidaceae > Alloprevotella. Next base: position 55,316 of record CAVKGN010000001.1, on the reverse strand, counting down.
CCCTCGGCGTTGAGCAGTTCCACGTAGAGCACACGACTCAGGGCTGTGGGGCGAAAGGTGGAGGCGCGCGTCACGTAAGCCTTGTACCAGATGGTGTCACCCACCAGGTAGGCGGAGTTGTCAAAGTGGAGATAAACCTTCTCTCGGGGGAAATCGTAGTCGAACCGCGCCGACTTTTTGAACCGTGCGAAGAGACTGTCCACGGGTGTGGCGCTCTGCGCAAGGGCCGACGAAGCGGAGACGAGAACAAGGAGGAAGAGCAGAAGACGTTTCATGTGGTTAAAATTCGTAGGCGTGTTAGTGGAAATTAGCCCCGGGATAGTCGACGTTCGTCGTACGATGCACACACGTCACTCGTACGACAGACATGTGTGCATCGTACGTGTGACATGTGTCAACCGTACGATGAACGGCGACGGGCGGCGGGGTTAGAACGAGATCTCGACCGCTGCGGGATAGATTCGCTCAGGGTCGCCAAAGGCCGTGAGGGAACGGAGCATGTTTGCCACGTCGAGGGTGAGTTTCTTACGGTAGGAAAATTGTCCGTTCACGTAGACTGACACTTCGCGCGAGAGGTCTACCAGTCTCTCGTCGAGCAGAATGGCCACGCGTCCGTTGTGCGCCGGAGTGTATGTGCGGCTAAACTTCAGTTGAATGCCGTAGTAAGGGTCGGTCTGGGTGGTTGTGTAGTGCACATCGTTTGCCGTTAAGTAGATGTTGTTGCTGTCGATGCGCACCTCGTAGCGCGTGCGGAGCAGGCTGTCGGGGCGTTGCAGCACAAGCAGGTTGTAAAAGCCCGTGCGGTGCTGTCCGTCCATCTCAAAATCCTCCCACATAAAGTGCTTGGGAGCTGCGTTGCGCTCGTGCTGAACAAGCCAGGGCGTTGTGACGCTGTAATCGATGGCATGCTGGCGTCCGGGGACCAACTGCACAAGGTGCTCGTAGTCCTGCGGGTAGAGCTGTTGCAGGCTGTCGAGTGCTTCCGCCGTATAGCCTGTAAGGAGGTTGCGATAGAAACCCGCGTCCTGCGCGCCCGTATGGAAGGTGAAGGCAACGTGTTCCAGGTTTTCCGCTGGGGCGTTCTTCAACGGCTCACCGCCTGCCATGGGACCTGCTGCCGCCCAATAATCGGCGTAGAACGAGGCGAGGCGCTGCGAACCGTAGCCCCCCTCGGAGATACCAAACACGTAGAGGCGGTTGGGATTGACGTCAGGGCTGAGCATGGCTTGGCGCAAAAGGCGTTGCCAAACGTACTGTTTGCCACGCTGCCACCAGCGGTACCACTCTCCCTCGTTGGGGATTTGCGGAATGAAGTAGACGGAGGGGGAATCGGCGAAGCGCTGCGCAAGCCACAGCCCCGTTTGCCACTCCTGCTGCTTGGGGCCCGACCCGTGGAGGTAGAGGAACAGAGGATAGCCCTCCTTAGGCTTTTCGCCCTTGCAACCGTAGTAGAACGGCATGGTGGCGTGGGGTTCAAGGTCGCTGGGGATGCTCCATTCGCCCCGAGCGCGCCCCAGAGAGTCGAGCGAGGGCAGGAAAGGCTCGGCAAACTTTGCATTGGCCTCCTTCCACCACTCCCAAGCCTTGGCTCGCTGAGCAGAAAGCTTCTTGATACGAATGGATTGGCTGGGAACGTCGGCAGCTGGTTGCCCCTGCAAGGCATGCAGGAGGTAGTCCTTAGCCTGACTGTCAATATTCTGCGCACTGCCGTTCACCACAGAGGCGGAAAGGAGGACGGCGCAGAGAGCGATGCATTGAAAAAAACGATTTCGGCGGTTCATTAGGCGGGATGTGGGGTTAGGGATTGGTATCGGGTTCGCTGAAACGCAGGGCCACGGCCTCAGCCATCAGCGAGAGGGACGTTTCGGACAGACCGGCTTGCTGGAGCATGGGGCTGTCGGCTTCGAGAAACGTGTACACGGTGTCGGCCGTAACGGCACGCAGGTAGCGGCTGACGGCCTCGGCGGTGTTGCCAAGGAGAAAGGCGGCGTGGCCAGCGTTGAGGTAGTCGGTCTTTGTGGGCTGGGCGGCGAGGATTTTGCCATAGTACTTCTCAGCCTGTTCGTACTTGCCCGCAAGGAGCAAGCTCCATGCCAGTGCGCCGATAGCCTGGGCTGATTCGGGGGCAAGGTAGTGCGCTTTGAACAAGCACTGCAAGGCTTCCTCGTTCTTCCCCGTATGCACGAGGCACTCCGCCAGTCCGAGGAGCATCTTCACGTCGTCGGGAGTTATCTTCTCCATCTGGCGGAACCACGTCAGGGCTGTGCCGTAGTCGCCCTTAGCCATGTCGAGGTGGGCCAGGCGGCGCAACGTCCAAGGGGCGACGTCGAGGGAGTGGGCGCGGAGGTAGCAATGGTGGGCCTGGGCGAGGCTGTCCTGAGTGGCTTGCCGCTCATAGCAGTAGCCCACCTTTTGCCACAAAAGGGCGGAACGCTCGGCAGCGGGTACGGCCTGGTAGAAACGGAGAGCCATGCCGTAGTTCTTGTCATTAAACACAAAATCGCCCATGCGGCGCACGTATGCGCTGTCGTCGAGCAGATTGTCGAAGGGAACGGTGTCGGCAAGGAGCAGATTGAGCTTAAAGGGGTTCGGAAAACTTCCGCCGTGGGCGTAAAGGTGGCAAAAGCGGTAGAAGTCCTGAACGTAGGAACGGAGCAACTCAGCAAAAGTGGGCTTCACCTCACTAATTTCTGCGCAATGCTCTTCGAGAGCCTGACTCATGGCTTCGGGCAGGGGCAACGAGGCGGCTTGCGAGGCGAGGAAGAAGAAGGAATACTTGTCGGAGTCGCACAGCTGCACGTCGGCAAGGGCAGCCTTTGTCACCCCGTGGAGCTTTACACCCTTCTGCACGTCGGGGTGGTTGAGGGTAAAGGGCCAAAACCAATTGCGCACGTAGCGGAAGAAGGGGAAACGCCCCTTGAACGATCGGAATGCGCCGAGGTAGAGATCAGCCCCGCGCTCGCGCAGGTCGGTAAACATCTCGGCAAAATGGTTCAACTTCTCCACGTTCTCCTCATTGAGCCATTCGGGGTTGAGAGCGGCGGCATCGTCGTCGAGCGGCATGTCGGCACTGTTGCGCAGCACTTCGTCTTTGAGGGTATTCATCTGTTTGAGCATACCCGGCAGTATCTCCTCTTGCAGATTGTGAGCGACGCGCTTAGCATCGAGGCTGACGAAAAGGAGTGTCTGCAAACATTCGAGTTCCTCCCTGAAATCGGGCACGCTGAGAAGCCTCAAAAGGCGATCGCCCTCCTCGGGATAGAGCCCAAGGCGGTCATGGTGGAACAGATGAACAAACACCAGTCCTACAAGGGCGCGAACACGCAGGGCATCGTCGTCGGTCAGCACGTTGTCGAGCAGAAGACGATACTTAGCAATGTCGAAAAACTGGATAGCGGAGAGCGTCAGCGCACTCAGGGCAAGGAGTTTGGCCTCGACCGGGCGCGACGGCTCTACAAGGAGGTTGGCCACCTCGGTCTCGTCGTCACGGGTGAGCGGTCCGGCGAGCCACAACAGGTCGAAGAGGTTGCGCAGGTCGGTGGTGAGGGGTAGCTGGGCTGCGAGCAGGTCGGTGGAGCCGGTTATCTGTTCGAGCGTGCGGAAACTCTGGGTATAGAACGAGTCGGCGTCGGCCAGTTCGGCTTGACGCGCAAGGGCGTCGGAGAGTTCGAAGGCACGGCGCAGGAAGCTGACGTACATCGTTTCGCGTGCGGGGTCGTTCGCCCCCTTTGTCATATAGGTAAGGAGCATCCGGCACGAGGCGGCGAGCTGTTCGAGTTCCTCCTTTGCGCTCCACGCACCGAGGCTGGTGGCCATGCCGCTAAGCGACTCCAAGGCTGGGAGCAGGCGCTTCTGGCCAAGGGCTGTGAGCGCATCCTTGTGGAGGTATTTGTAGGTATCGTTGTTCATAGGTGTGTTCCTTGTCGTTCGGGGGCGAGAGAATGCCTCGTCGGTTTTCAGTCAAGGCTTTCGGCCGTTAATATTTCAGGGTATCGGTCACTGCCTTGGGGAGTCCGTAGTCGTGGCGGAGTACTTCGGCGCACACGCGCAGACCTTTGAGGCGGATGGAGTCGAGTGCCATCTTGCGTCCCTGTTCAAGCAGTTGCCACTGGCGCTTGCGCGCGGGGTTGCTCAGGGAGCGACTCTTCATCACGAAACACTCGTTGGCATCGGCGAAACGTTGTGCATGGAGGCAGCGATTTCCGGCGGACAGGGCCAGCGACGTATAAGGCCAAGTGAGGACGGCGGCGTCGACCTGGCTACCGTTGAGCATGAGGGCGCGGGTGCGAAGGTCGTTGATGAGCGGACGGTAGACGTTGTCGGCACTTACTTTGCTTTCCTTGACAACCGCAGAGAGGTACTTGTCCTCCGCACTCACGCGGGCCGTGGCCACAGTGTGGCCAGAGAGCGACTTGAGCGTGTTGAGACGGAGAGGGCCGCTGGTGAATAGCTCCCAACGTTGCGTACCCGTCCACATCACTTCAAGGCCCGCCATGCGCTTGCCGTAGTGTTCGCGGCGAACGAGGTCGGCCCAGCCTCCGTCGGCAAATCGTCCCATGAGTGCGGTGTCGCAGTCCATCTGCGAGGCATAGGAGGCTATTTGCAGGTGAAGGCCGAGGGAATCGTAGATGCCAGCACGCTCTGCATAGTAAACAGGCAGGCAGTCGCGGTTGGGCACAAGGGCCAGGTGGAGCGCAGCGGAGTCATAACGTTCCGTACCAAAATTGAACGCAGGAGCGGACTGCTCTTTCTTGCAGGAAACAACGGTGCAGAAAAGGGCGAACGAGAGGAGAAGGAGAGGAAAAGTGTGTTTCATGTACATCGGAGGGAAAGAAAAAAGTTTAGAAGTCGGGACGCTGAGCGCACGGCGCACGTCCCAAACTTCTAAACTTTGCTTGTGCCTGTCACCCCTGCGGTTTGGCACGGCGAACGGAGCGTTGCTAACCGTTCACAGAGCAGTGTGCAGAGGCGGCGGCGTATGAGATTTTAGCCCTTGATGGCTGCAATGCCGGGAAGCACCTTGCCCTCGATTGCTTCGAGGAGGGCACCACCACCGGTAGAGATGTAAGACACCTTGTCGGCCATGCCAAACTTGTTGATGCAAGCCACAGAGTCACCACCACCGATGAGCGAGAATGCGCCGTTGGCAGTAGCCTTTGCAATAGCCTCGGCAATAGCCTTAGAACCGCCTGCGAAGTTGTCCATCTCGAATACGCCGGCAGGACCGTTCCAGAGGATCGTCTTAGCGTTCTCAATGACAGCGGCGAAAGCCTTGCGAGTTTCGGGACCTGCGTCGAGACCTTCCCAATCTTCGGGGATGGCGTTGGCAGGGCAAACCTGCGTGTTGCAGTCGTTGCTGAAGTCGTCACCAGCGATGCAGTCAGTGCCGAGAACGAGGTTCACGCCGTTCTCTTTAGCCTTCTTGATCACGTCGAGAGCTACGTCGAGCTTGTCGTTCTCGCAGATAGACTTACCTACATGGCCACCGAGAGCCTTAGCAAACGTGTAAGTCATACCGCCGCAGAGGATGAGGTTGTCCACCTTGCTGAGGAGGTTTTCGATAATGCCGATCTTAGTAGACACCTTAGAGCCACCCATGATAGCAGTGAAGGGGTGCTTGATGTTGCTCAACACGTTGTCAACAGCCTGTACTTCCTTCTCCATGAGGTAGCCGAGCATCTTGTGGTCAGCGTCGAAGCTGTCAGCAATCACAGCGGTAGAAGCGTGCTTGCGGTGAGCCGTACCGAAGGCGTCGTTGATGTAGATGTCAGCGTAAGAGGCGAGCGTCTTAGCAAAAGCCTTCTGGCTTTCCTTCATTGCCTTCTTAGCCTCGTCGTATGCGGGGTCTTCCTTGTCAATGCCTACGGGCTTGCCTTCCTCCTCAGGATAGAAACGGAGGTTTTCGAGCAAGAGAACGTCGCCGGGTTTGAGAGCAGCGGCAGCGTCCTGAGCCTTAGCACAGTCAGGAGCGAACTGCACCTTTACGCCGAGCTTCTCGCTGACAGCGTCAACAATCTGGCCGAGAGAGAACTTGGGGTTTACCTTACCCTTGGGCTTGCCCATGTGGCTCATGATGATGAGCGAACCGCCATCGGCGAGCACTTTCTTAAGAGTGGGGAGGGCACCGCGGATACGGGTGTCGTCGGTGATATTGCCGTTGTCGTCAAGAGGCACGTTGAAGTCCACGCGGACAATCACTTTCTTGCCTTTAAAATCGCAAGTTTCAATAGTCATAACAATGAGTTTTTAAAGAGTTGTTTCTGTTGCTTTTGTGCGAGCAAAGGTAGTGCAAACGAGCTGAAAGGCAAAGATTTTAACGATTAAAAGCAGCTTTCGGCCCGCCTGGCAAAAGCTATTTGCGGTCGTACTGCAATTTGCGCTCGTGAAACTGCACCTTTCGGCAGGCCTCGTCGAAGCGTTCGCGAGCCTCGGCTGAGCCGTTGGCACGGAGCAGACTGTCGGCCTGTTGCAGCTCGTTTTTCGACTGGAGAATGTTGACGCTGTCCATGAGCAATATACCCTCGCTGCGGGCTGAGAGGGCAAGGTAACAGTCCTTGCGCATCTTCTCGATAATAGCCTTAGCTCGGTCGCAGTCACCGGCTGAAAGGGCTGCACGAGCCTGGGCAAGACGAGTCTGCGCCTCGCTTTCCATACGGGTGCGCGCCTCGCTATATTCGGGTTTGGACTCCTTTTCCTTCGGAGTGAAAAGGGAGCAGGAACTGCACAGAAGAGGAAGAAGGAGGGGAAAGAGGTACTTTTTCATCGGGGAGAGGATTAGGAGCGGGTTTCGTCCGAGTTGAAAAGGCTCTGGTAGAGCCTCTCGTACTGGCGGGCTACTTTTATATAGTCGTGGTGCTTAGCGATGTATTCCACGCTTTGACGTTTGAGCTCGGGGATGAGTTTCGCACGGTTGACCACGAGTCGCTGCAAGGCACGGTACACGCTTTCTTCGTTAGGTTCTACGTTGACCACAGGGCGGAGTTCTTGCTCGCCAAGAATATCGTAGTTCTCAGGTTCGCCACCGCCAACGGCCACCATTCCGTGCGCCATGGCTTCGAGGGCATTCATGGCTGGCGTGTAGGAATAGAGCTGGTCGAGAATCACGTCGGACTGGCTGAGGAGTTCCACGTAGCGGGCAAAAGGTACATTGCGCGCCACGAGGAGTTCGCACCCATCTGGATAGTCGGCAGCTATGCGTTCGGCAGCCCGCAACATAACGTCCGTACCCTTGTAGGCCGAACGCTGCTGCTGTATGCCAATGAATATTTTCAGTTTAGCAGAAACGGAGATATCAGAGGTCTTGACGTCCTGACAAGGAACAATCGGGAACGGGATGAAGCAAAGGCGCGCAGGACTTTGGCAACAAGCCTTGTAGCTGGCATAGTATTCGTAGAGTCCCGCCACAATGGCATCGCTACGCTGCGCCACATAGCGAGTGAGTGCGCCCTTGGGGCCGTTGACCCACTCCTGCTTAAACTGACGGTTGTCCTCGTTGTCCCTTTCCGCGCTGCCAATGTTGAAGTCGCTATACCGAAACGTGCGGCAGTCGAGGCAAGCCGTAGCGTAATAATAGTCCATTCCGAAAGCCCCCATCACGACGCGGCGGTTGTGGCGGCGCAGATAGTCGAAAAAGTAGCGAATGCGACTGGCTTTGAGGCTGAGAAATTCTGGATTGATGACCTGCACCACGTCGTAGCCACGAAATTGGCGAAACTGACGGGTGAGGCGGAGGAGATAGCTCAGCGTACCAACCGGAGAACACGAGCGGCGAAGGAGGTCCACGTCGCGCGGATAGTCCTTCCACCCATCACCGTCGGACGCTACGACCACCTCGTGACCAAGGTGGCGCAGTCCGCGGGCAAGGGTGCTGTGCACGTTGCTATATTCGCCGAGCAGGAGTATCTTCATGCTTGTGGATTTGCGTTGCTGAGCAGGTATTTGGCAAAGAGTTGGGCGGCAGTGCGCACCATTTCTACGCAGGGACGTTTCTGGTAGTATTTTTCCGTACGGGGTTCAGCCTGCGGCGACGTTTCCTTAGTTTTCAAGCCAAGGAGTTCGGCGCAAATGAGACTGCCGTTTATCTGCTCGAAGTCAGCGGCAAGTTGCTGCACAACGGCATAGTTGTGACTCTTTCCCTCACGGTCGGCGCCATCAACCGCACCGCAGTCCAGACCGACAAGCTGGAACAGGCCGCAAGCGGCGCCACATGTCTGGCGCATACGACCTATGCCGCCACCAAACGAGGCTGCCATACGAAAGGCTTGCTCAGCCGTAAAGCCGTAAAGGTCGGCAAAGGCCGCCACCACGCTCTGAGAACAGTTGTAGCCCTGCTTGAAGAGTGCAACCGCCTCATCCACTCGGCGGTTCATGTCCGCCTCCGTAATTTGTATGTTGCTGCTTATCATTTCCGTGTTTTTCATTGTTTGGCTCAACGCCTTATTTTACGCTACCTTTGCACAAGGGCGAAAGAAGCGCAAGAAACTTGCGTCGCCCCTGTTCAATTTTAGTTTTACCGCCTACACATTATTATATGTATATACTCCGACTCCCTTCTTCTGCTTGGAAAAGTATCCTCCTTGGTGCCGTTTCAGTTTTCACCCTCTCCGCCGTCACCGCTTGCGGCAGCAGTTTTGAGCAGCGGCTGACTGAGGAAGCCAAGGAATACACTGCCAACCACTGCCCCGAAAAGGTGGAGGACGGCATGTACCTGGACAGCATCAGCTACGACGGCTCGGCGAACGTGTACACCAGTTATTTCAGCGTGGAAAAAGATGCAGAGAACGTGCTGAACGGCAACATTCCCCTACTCCACCAGATGTTGCTGCAACAACTGAGGGACAACGTGAACTACCAAGCGCTGAAAGAACACCACGTAACTTTCGCCTACCTATACCGGTCGAAGGCGACAGGACAGGCGTTCTTCACCACGCGCATTGAGGCAAAGGAGTATGATTGATTGAGGGCGTGAGAGACTGCCCCGGGGACGTTACGCCTCGACGCTCTTCAAAGCCTCGGCGAGCTGGTCGGGACAGGACGTACCCTTCATGCCGCAGGTGATGCCCTGCAACTTGCGGATAACTTCTGCGCGAGGCATACCCTCGGCCAAGCGGGCAAGACCTTTGAGGTTGCCGTTGCAGCCCCCTTCAAAGGATACGCTCTCCACCACATCGGCATCGCTGATGCTGACGTGGATGCAACGCGAACATACACCAGAGGGACGGAAATCAAATGTTTTCATTGTAGACGGATTGTGAGAGGTCTGCCCTCTCAGATAACGGAAAAAGGAACTTCGTGCAAACAACGGCTTACACGAAATTCCTTTTTCATTTGTTTGTGCATTTATTGTCTTCGCGCATCTCCGTTCACATTGCCACACTATGGCTCAGCAGGGAGACGCACTCAGAAGTAGGTTGTTACTCCTCTGCGGGCTTCATGTTGGTATAAACAGTCTGCACGTCGTCGAACTCTTCGAGGCGTTCAACCATCTTGTCTATACTCTCGCGCTCCTCGGGGGTAACGTCCTTCAAGTCGTTGGGGATGTAAGTGAACTCGGCGGCAAGCACTTCAAAACCGTTCTCTTCGAGATGCTTCTGAATCTGGGCGAAGCACTTAGGGTCGCCGTAGATGGTTACACTGCCTTCCTCATCGTCTTCATCGAACTCATCTTCTACGCCGTAGTCAATGAGGTCGAGGATAAGCTCGTCCATGTCAACGCCATCCTTCTTCTTGATGGTGAACACTGACTTGTGGTCGAAGAGATAAGCGAGCGAACCCATTGTGCCGAGGTTGCCGTTGAACTTGTTGAACACAGAACGCACGTCGCCCACGGTACGGGTGGCGTTGTCGGTGAGCGTGTCTACGAAGATGGCCACGCCGTGAGGACCATAGCCCTCGTAAGTCATTGTCTTGTAGTCGCTCTGATCCTTGCCGCAAGCGTTCTTGATGGCACGCTCGATGTTGTCCTTCGGCATGTTCTCGCGCTTACAAGTGGCTATGATGGCGCGAAGCGTCGGGTTGTTTTCAGGCTCCGGACCGCCAGCCTTTACGGCAACGGCAATCTGCTTGCCCAGTTTGGTAAATGTGCGGGCCATGTGACCCCAACGCTTCATCTTTGTGGCTTTTCTGTATTCAAAAGCTCTTCCCATGGGAGTATCGTTTTATTTTGTTGTATTTAATGTATTGCTTGTGGTGAGATTAACGCAACGTTGCGCCCAGCTGCTTCTCGAGGTTCTGGACAATCTTCTTCATGACGTTGTCGGTCTGCTTGTCGTTCATCGTCTTGCTCTCGTCCTGAAGCACGAAGTTGACGGCATAGCTCTTCTTGCCCTCGGGCAGGTTCTTGCCTTCGTACACGTCGAAGAGTTCTACCTTCTTAAGGAGCTTCTTCTCCGACGAACGAGCGATCTGCTCAATCTGGGCAAATTCCACGCTCTTGTCGACGAGGAGTGCCAGGTCGCGGCTTACGGCGGGGAACTTGGCGATTTCCTTGAACGAAACCGTGCCTTTGCCCAACTTCTTCATAAGGGCTGTCCAGTTGATTTCGGCGTAGTAAACCTCCTGCTCAATGTCGAACGAAGCAAGAATGGGTTTCGCCACGAGACCAAGTTCAAGGATGAGTTTACCACTGCGGTCGGTCACGGCGATGCTCTTGGCAAAGATGTCGTTCTCGCCGTTCACAACCTTGAAGCCGCCCATCTCTACGCCGAGGCGCAGGAGGATATTCTTAACATACGCTTTCAGTTCGTAGACAGAGGAGTTTTCGTTGGGGTGCGCCCAAGAACCTTCCACGCGCTTGCCGGTGAGCCAAAGGGCGAGGAATTGTGCCTGCGAATAGGCGTTGAGCGTGTGCTCGGCCGTATGTTTTGCGGAGTTGTAGTAGTAACAGTTGCCAGTTTCAAAGAAACGCAAGTTGGCGTTCTTGCGGTTCACGTTGTGCGCAATGCTTTCGAGACCGCCGAAGAGGAGCGTCTGACGCATCACGTTGAGGTCGCTGCTGAGCGGATTCAACACGCGCACAAGGTTTTCAGGGGCATAAGTGGCGAGTTTGTCGTAGTATGCCTCCTTTGTAAGGGAGTTGTTGAGAATTTCGCGGAAGCCTTCGCCCACAAGCTGCTCAGAAACGAGGTTTTCAAGTTTGTTGGAACGATCGGCCTCGCCCTTGATCGTAAGGCTTGACTTGACAGATGTGGGTATCTCAACGTTGTTGTAGCCGTAGACGCGGAGAATATCCTCTACCACGTCGCAAGGACGCTGCACGTCAACGCGATAGGCAGGCACACGGAGCTTAATGCCCTCTGCGCTCTCGCTGGTGATTTCCATCTCAAGCGACGTAACGATGCTCTTGATTGTGTCAACGGGGATATCCTTTCCTACGAGGTCGTGAACGTACTTATAATCGAGTTCCACGTCGAAGCTCTTTACAAGTTCGCCTTTCTCCACATCCTTTATGTCCATGGCGATCTCTCCGCCGGCGAGTTCCTTCACGAGCAAAGCGGCCACTTTCAGGGCGTAGATTTGTCCGTCGGGGTCAATGCCGCGCTCAAAGCGGAACGACGCATCGGTGCTGAGTCCGTGGCGGCGTGCGCTCTTGCGGATCCAAGTGGGATTGAAGTAGGCGCTTTCGAGAAGAACGTTCTTCGTGGTGTCGTACGTGCCAGAACCCTTTCCGCCGAACACACCAGCGATGCACATGGGCTCAGTGGCGTTGCAGATGGCAAGGTCGCGGTCGGTGAGTTCGTGTTCAACGCCGTCGAGCGTCTGGAACTTCGTGCCGTTGGGCATAGCCTTCACCACAACTTTGTTGCCCTCGATCATGTCGGCATCAAAGCAGTGCAGGGGTTGGCCGTAAGCCATCATTACGTAATTGGTAATATCAACGATATTGTTGATAGGACGCAAGCCGATTGTATTGAGCTTGTCCTTGAGCCACTTCGGGCTTTCCTTAACCTCGCAGCCCTTCACCGTCACGGCGCAATAACGCGGACAGGCTTCGGTGTTCTGCACGTCAATATCAATATCAAGGTTGTGGGAGTCTACTTGGAACGCCGATACGTCCATCTTGTGGAGAGCGGTCTGCTTGTCGTTGCGTACAAGCCAAGCATACAAATCGCGCGCCACGCCATAGTGCGAACAAGCGTCGGCGCGGTTGGGGGTGATGTCCACCTCAATCACATAGTCGCTTTCAAGTCCGTAGTATTCTGCTGCGGGAGTACCAACCTTTGCTTCGGCCGGCAGAACGATGATACCATCGTGGCTTTCGCCCACGCCAATTTCGTCCTCAGCGCATATCATACCGTAGCTCTCTACGCCACGAAGCTTCGACTTCTTGATAGTAAAGCAGTCGTCGCCATCATAAAGTTTTGTACCGAGAGTAGCAACGATAACCTTTTGCCCAGCCGCAACGTTGGGAGCGCCGCATACTATCTGCTGCGGTTCGCCCTCGCCCACGTTGACGGAGCAAATGTGCATATGATCGCTGTTGGGATGTGTTTCACATGTAAGAACCTCACCTACGACGAGACCTTTGAGCCCGCCACGAATGGCTTGGACTTCCTCAACGCCGTCTACCTCAAGCCCAATGCTTGTAAGCGCGTCGGCAACCTCTTGTGCCGTAAGGTCGAAGTCCACATATTCCTTAAGCCATTTATAAGAAATATTCATAGAAAAAACTGTACGCTATGTGTAAAAATAAAGCACGGCAAAATTACTTCATTTTTTTGAACTAACAAAAACTATTCAGTCTCACGCCTTTCGCGCGTTCTGGGAGCCTCAACGGGCTTACAATTCCTCTACGGCAAACTTCTCGGGATGCCGTCCCTGGACGTTGCGGTAGTAGTCCATGATGATCTTCATGTCCTCCTCGACGTTGCCCGAAGGCACAAGCGTGCGGGTACAGATGATGCGCTTTTCCTTGTAGTCGAGGGCATAGAGGAGAATGGGGAGGTTGGCTTTGAGGGCAATGAAATAGAAGCCACGCTTCCACTTCGTCACTCTTGAACGCGTGCCCTCAGGGGTGACGGCCAGCGAGAAGCGGTCTGCCTCAATGGCCTTTGCCGCAAGTTGGTCGGTCAAGCTTGTTTTCTTGCTCCTTTCCACAGGGATGCCGCCCAGTTTGCGGAACAAATGCGCCAGAGGTCCGACGAACCATTCCTTTTTAATAAGGAAGTTCGACTTTCGCCCGATGGCCGTGTAGTAGAGTTCGCCCATGAGGAAATCCCAATTGCTTGTGTGCGGCGCAATGCAAAGGATGCATTTGTCGGGAGTTGGCTCGGTGACGTTTGCCTCCCATCCCATCCAGGAGAAGAGGAGTTTATTACAAAATTTTCGCAACATAAATCAAAGCAAAGAAAGTCCCGGCCTCAACAAAATCATCCTAATCAGTGTGAGAACTTTGTTGATGTCGGGACAATTTGGCATAATGGTCTACACGCCGTAGGGGGTACAGACCGTGATTTTCTGTCAGGCTTTGACAATCCGTTCGTTAAGGGCGTTCACCTTCTCGGTAAACTCTTTCTTCAGCTTGCTGTAGAATACCTTTTCGGAGCCTTTCTCGGTGTGGCTGATGCGCGCCACGAAATCGCCGTGAATGCAGAGCACCTCGGTCATGATTTCGTCGAGAACCTTCTGGTCAGCCTGCTGGCACATACTCAGAGCCACGCAGTCGGCGAAGAGGTCGCCTGTAATCATTTTTACGCTTTTCTTGAGTCTTCTTCTGTTTGCCATGGTTGTAATGTTTTGGGGGGTGTTTATTCCTGTTCCGAGATGATGTCTCGGCCTTTAAGTATCGCCTTTTCGTTCATCGGCAGCATGTCGTGGTGACGTTGGGGGAGCGTTTTGCGAAGAGCCTTCATCACGCTCTCAATTGACACCACGGGGTGCACTTTGAGGAAGCCGCCGAGGATGAACATATTGAAGCACTTCATCAGCCCTGCCTCTGCCGCAGCCTCCATCGCAGGTATGTGGTACGAGGTGATGTCCGTGCGGGTGGGCTTGTCGAGAATACCGAAGCTGTCATAGATAAGCGTGCCGCCCGCCTTCACCTTGGGCTGGAACTTGTCGAGCGAGGGCTGGTTGAGCAGTATCGCTGTGTCGTAGCTACTGAGAATGGGCGAAGAAATAGCCTCGTCGCTTATTATCACCGTCACATTGGCTGTTCCGCCGCGCTGTTCAGGACCATAGGCTGGCATCCAAGTGACTTCCTTTCCTTCCATCAGGGCTGCGTAGGCAAGGATTTTCCCCATGGAGAGCACGCCCTGTCCGCCAAAGCCCGATATGATTATTTCCTGTTTCATGAGAGTGGGTGTTATTTGTCCTTCAAGTCGCCTACGTGGTAGAAGTCGAACATGTGTTCCTCCATCCATTCGTTGGCCTTGACGGGCGACATCTTCCAGCCCGAAGAACAAGTGGAAACGAACTCGATAAGGTTAGAACCCTTGCCCTGCATAGAGTTTTCAAAGGCGTGCTTTATCGCTTTCTTGGCCTTGCGTATGGCTGCAACGCTGTGCACGCTCTGACGCGTCACGTAAGCTGTGCCTTCCAACTGAGCAGCAAGGTCTGTAATATTGAGGGGATATCCGTGGAGCTTGGGGTCGCGACCGTAGGGGCAGGTCACCGTCTTCATCCCCACGAGTGTTGTGGGAGCCATCTGCCCGCCCGTCATGCCGTAGATGGCGTTGTTGATGAATATCATCGTGATGTTCTCGCCACGGTTCAGGGCGTGGATTGTTTCGGCCGTACCGATGCAAGCTAAGTCGCCGTCGCCTTGATAGGTGAACACGAGGCGGTCGGGCCAGAGGCGCTTGCACGCAGTGGCAAGTGCGGGCGCACGACCATGGGCTGCCTCTTGCCAGTCAATGTCTACATAGCGATAGGCGAACACGGCGCAGCCCACAGGACTGATGCCGATTGTTTTCTCCTCCATTCCCATTTCGGCAATCACTTCCGCAATGAGCTTGTGCACAACGCCGTGGGAACATCCCGGGCAGTAGTGCATATCGGTGTCGTTCAAGAGCCTTGGCTTTTCATAGACCAGGTTCTCCGGCTTTATTATCTCTTCTTTCGTCATGAGTTCCCTTGCTTTACTTTTTCCTAAACCCTGGCATGCGCAGCATCACCTCGACCATCTTAATGATCACCGCTACAAGTCCGACCATATACCACGTCATGACGGACTCTTTCGCCACAAGGATGCCCACCATCGCCACTAACGCCACGATGATGAACGCCACGTTGAGGATGTTGCGTAGGAACAGTCGGTTCTGCCGTTGCTCCTCGCGCCTGCGCTGCATAGGCGATTTGCGTTCCGATAAACTATCGTAAGTCATAGGGGTTCAAGGAATTGATTATTTCTGGAGTTTGCGCAAAGCCCCGATTATCTCGTCGGGGTCGGGGACGATGCCGCCGAGTCTGCCGTAGTGTTCCACGGGGATGCGGCCTTCCACAGCGTAGCGCACGTCGAAGATCATTTGCCCGGCGTTTATTTCCACCACGAGGATGCCTTTCACTTTCTCTGCCAAAACCTTTATCTCCTTTTCGGGGAAAGGCCACAAAGTTATGGGGCGGAAAAGACCGACTTTCAGGCCTTGCTCGCGGGCATTCTCCATTGCTTTCTGCGAGATGCGGGCGGCTGAGCCGAAAGCTACGATCAGGTATTCCGCATCGTCCGTGCACTGCGTTTCGTAGCGCACTTCCTTTTCCTTTATCTCAGCATACTTCTCCTGCAAGTGGCGGTTTTTCTCCTCCATCTTTGCGGGGTCAAGTTCCAACGAGGTGATTACCTGCGGCCCGCGCGTTTTCAGTCCGTGGCCATTGGCTGCCCAGGGACATTCCGCTACGATTTCTTCCTCCGTGCGACGGGGCTTATACGGGGGGAGCGTCACTTTCTCCATCATCTGACCAATGATGCCGTCGGAAAGTATCATCGCGGGGTTGCGGTAACGGAAGGCCAACGTAAAGGCGAGGTCTACGAAGTCAGCCATTTCCTGCACCGAGGCAGGGGCAAGCACTATCACATTGTAGTCGCCGTTGCCGCCGCCGCGGGTAGCTTGGTTATAATCGCTCTGCGAGGGCTGGATGGTGCCCAGGCCAGGACCGCCACGCTGCACGTTGACGATAAGTCCTGGCACTTCGGCTCCGGCCATGTAGCTAATGCCTTCCTGCATCAACGCCACGCCGGGCGAAGAGGACGACGTCATCACGCGTTTGCCCGTGCCGCCGCCGCCATAGAGCATATTGATAGAAGCCACCTCGCTCTCGGCTTGCAGCACCACCATCCCCGTGGTTTCCCACGGTTTGAGCTTAGCAAGCGTCTCGAGCACCTCACTCTGGGGCGTGATGGGGTAGCCAAAGTACCCGTCACAGCCGCAGCGTATGGCCGCATGGGCTATAGCTTCATTACCTTTCAGTAGTATAACTTCGTTGTCGTCTTTCATTGAAGTCGTGTTGAGAATGTATTTGGGGAAGAACGCGTCCGTTGGCAAACATATCGCCTTGCCAAGGGAGGCGTTCGGAGTACATTATTCTTTGGCGCGGTAAACGCTGATGCAGCCGTCTGGGCAAACAATGGCGCACGAGGCGCAACCTATGCAACTGTCGTTCACCTCTTCACAGTAGGCATATCCTTTGTGGTTTACCTCTTTTTGGGTCAACGCCAACGTATGCGTGGGGCAAGCCACTACGCAGAGTGAACATCCCTTGCACCGCTCGGTGTTTATCACAAGAGCTCCTTTTACCTTGCTCATTTTGTGTTTCTATTTTTCATGCTTCGGCTGCTCGCGGACAAACGACCGCAGCTTGCCTCACTGATTGTACATATCCTTGTTGTAGAACGCCATGATGTCGTTGAGCATTGCGCGGCATTCGCGCGCCGGACTCTGTGGGTCAAGTTCCTCGGCTTTGAGGAAACCCGACATGGCTTTGCCCCACTCCGACTTTTTCATGTGCGCCTTTCCTAGCAAATAGAAGTAGGCAGCGGTTTCGCCTTCGCTGCGTTTTACCTCTTCGAGCATCTCCCAGACCTTTTCCATACTGTTAGAGGCGAGCGCCTGTTCAATGTCTTTATAGCGGTTTTTCTCTTCCATTTTACCACATATGCAAAGCAAAGTTACATTTTCCCCGTGGTAACGGGTATAACTTGCGGGCTTTTTTAGTAAACCTTAACCAGTTCACGGCAGGGTGCTCCGGCGTGAGCTGGCAGTTCCTTATTACGCTCTTTCGAGGGTGGTCGAAATGCCTTGTTCGCGGTGACACACACGCACTTCGATGCCATATTTTGCGTGCAGGTGTTCGGCAAGGTGCTGGGCTGAATACACGCTGCGGTGCCGCCCTCCCGTACAGCCGAAGGAGAACATCAAGTCGGTGAAACCGCGCTTTATGTACCGCTCTACATGAGCGTCGGCAAGGGCGTAGACTGATTGCAGGAAGGTAAGTATCTCGCCATCGTCTTCAAGGAACTTGATAACGGGCGCATCCAGACCCGTAAGGGGTTTGTACTGCTCGTAACGTCCGGGGTTGTGCGTGCTGCGACAGTCGAACACGTAGCCGCCTCCGTTGCCTGACTCGTCCTGCGGTATTCCTTTCTTGTAACTGAAACTGAACACGCGCACGGTGAGCGGACCTTGTCCGTCGTATTTCGACTGCGACATCTTCATGCCTTCTGTCGTGGACGGGGCAAACTGCGGGAGAGCCGCCATGCGCTGCAACACCTCGAAGAGGTAGGGATATGCCACCCGTATGTCCTCGGTGAGCAACGTGCGCAAGTTTGCAATGGCAAGGGGGATACTTTTCAGGAAGTAGGCCTTGCGCTCAAAGTAGCCACGCAGACCATACGCCCCAAGCACTTGCAGCGTGCGGAACACCACGAAGAGGTGGAGCCTGCGGCGGAAGCGAGCCTCGTCGAACGAGCCGAGAAGACATTTGAGTTCGTCGAGGTATATATTAATGAGTTCGTCGCGCAACGTCTGCGGATAGCGTGCCGAGGCTTGCCACAGAAAGGAGGCCACGTCGTATTGTGGTGGTCCCTCCATGCCGCCCTGGAAATCGATGAAGCAGGGCTTGCCGTCCAACAACATTACGTTGCGAGCCTGGAAGTCGCGGTAGAGGAAGAAGTGGCGCTCTTCCTCGTCGCCCACCAGGTCGGAGGCCATGCGTTGCAAGTCTTCTTCAAGCCTAATCTCGTCGAAGTCCACGTCGGTGGTTTTCAGGAACGAGTACTTAAAGTAATTGAGGTCGAACATCGCCGCCTTGGCGTTGAAGCGCACGGGCGAGAGGCACTTTGTATAGTCCAGTCCCTGCGTTCCCTCCACCTGTACGCGGGCGAGCTGCCTCAGCGTCTGCGCAAGGAGTTGCTTGTCGGCGTCGGTATAGGCAAAGTCGTTCTCGCGCGAGGATTTTAGCGCATCGTAGAGCGAGGTGCGCCCCAGATCCTGCTGCAAGTAGCAACGGCTGTCGGCACTGACGGACAGAATTTCGGAGAAGGGCAGTCCCTTCGAGGCGAAATGTTGCGCAAGGTACACGAAACATTTATTCTCGTCCACCGACGGACCGTTCACTCCGATAACGGAGTTGCCCGCTGCGTCGTAGAGGCGTGCATAGTGGCGGTTGCTCCCAGCCTTGGGCAGGGCCTCAACCGTTTGCGGCGCATGTCCGCTCCATTGCGTGTAGAGTTTTACTATTTCGTCCATGTGTTCTTCGTTTAGCATTAGTTGCGGCGGTGCCAGATGTTCATCACCTTGCGGCGAATAGCTATCATATTGATGATCGACACGACTACGAACAGTCCACCTCCCGTCAGCACGGCGGGCATCATGCTACCGCTCTTTATGGTGGGGAATATCAGTCCTATCATGTCCATATAATAGTTGCGCACCACGCAGAGCAGCACCAAGGCAAGCACGAAGGTGGCGGCATTCATTGCCACGGTGAGCAACTGATACGGGCCGCTCACTCGCCCAGGGCTGTAACCGATGAGCAGGAGGTTTTCAAGTTTTTGGGTGTTCTTCTGCACGAGCAGGTAGATGCTGAGCATAAGGATGTAGAACGACAGCACGCTCACAAGCAAGCCCACGAGCATCACCATACTCACCACCACTTTGAGGAAGTAGGTCGTTTTTCCAGCGTCGAGTTTGTTGTCCTCCACGTCGTAGCCCTTTTGCTGCATATACTCGGCTATGCGCGAGTCAGTGGGGTTGCTCACTTCGAGTATCAGGCGCGAGGGGTCTTCTGTCTTTCCGGGCTCAAACTCGGCGTTACTCCAGTCCACGAAGCTCTGGGGGGCGAGGATGGTGTTGAGACGACTCGAAAATCCCAATATGCGTCCCTTGAACTGTTCGTGCCGCCCATTGGCGTTGATAAAGATGTGCATATCAATCATCCCCACCAGCCCGTCGCTCACCTTGGGCAGGTTGCGACTCTGGGCAAAGCCGAAGTTGTAGAGGGCGATGTAAGTGCGGGGGAGTATCACGGGTACTTCGCGATCGCCGGGCTTATACGTCCAGTCCTTCTCAGGCGCGTCGACAAAGCTGTCGGGCACGGCCTCGAAAAACATTTCGGTGTTGAAAGGTTCGCTCCCCTTCATGCCCATTGAGGCCGACACCTTGTACTGCGACGAGGTGAACGCACCTGCTTTGCGGCAAAAGGGCTGGCGACTGATGTCCTGAATGTCGGACTGCGAGAAGGCGTTGCTGCGTCCCGAGAGCGTGCCAACAGTTGTCACGCGCTTCGACACAACGAGGTAGTTGTTATTTATAAATGTGTCTTCCTCCGTAAACACCGGCACGATGTCCTTGTAGAACTGTATGCCGAGCATCACCACCCACATGCCGAAGAGGTTGGCAAAGAAGAAGCCCACAAATTGGAGTATGCTGATGTGTTGCCGAAGCAACTTCCAAATTAGGTTCACGGTCTTAGTTTGTTTTTGGTTTGCGCTTTTCTGTTCAGAGTCTGAACACTTTGTCGTAGGGAAGGTTCATGTGTTTTCCGATACTCGTCACCACCACGCCGGCTCCCTGGCGCTTGGCTTCGCCCATCATGATGTTGGCCATGATGGCGGAGTTGGTGTCGTCGAGGTGGCTGATGGGCTCGTCCACAAGCAGAAAGTCGAAGGGCTGTACCAGGGCGCGCATCATAGCCACGCGCTGCTGCTGTCCGAAACTCATATACCGCACCAGCGACGTCAGTTTATCGGCAATGCCGAGCAGGGAGAACCATTCTTTTATCTCGTCCTCGCTCTTGAAGTGTGTCAGGTTGTTCTTTATCTGTACGTTCTCGAGGGCAGTAAGTTCGGGAAAGAGACGCAGTTCCTGGAATAGGTGACTCACGCTCTGCTTCCTTATCCTCACCCAGTCGCTCACGCTGAACTGCCTCACGTCTTTGTCGTCGAAGAGCAGCGTACCGGTGTAGTCGTGGCGGTAGCCGAGCAGGTAGCTGCAAAGGGTTGACTTGCCCGTACCCGACATGGCTTCGACCAGGTAGAGTTTGCCTTTCTCGAAACACACGTTTTGTTTCCACACCTCGCTCACGAGTCCGTCGGCCTGGGCGAACACGTGGGGCAGGATGTTTGAGAGTGTAATGGTCTGCATTGTTCTTCTCTTTTAATATATGATCAGGTGGGACTTTCCGCCGCTACTTGCATAGAAAGACATACCTTCCTTGCCGGGCAACAAGTTCAGCAGCAGCTGCGCTGCTCCGCCTTGCTTCACGCAGGGTTGCTCGGCAAGTTTTCTAAGGTCCAGTTGAAAAAGTACGAGCGGTCCGTTGTTACTCCCCTTTTTCAACTTCGTATTCGCCAAGGCCATATCCTTTGATTTTGCAGATGAGAAATAGAGTACTCCGCAGCTTTTGTCCTGTCCAAAATAGAGTTGTTTGCCGTCGCTGCTCAGTTGATAGTCTACGGGCGTAAGGCGGTTTAGCGTCACGTTTCGCTGCTTGGCAGCGCTTTTCAGCCAATAGTCCGCATCGGCAAAGAGGTCGTTGGCCTGCGTTTCAGCCGTGAGGCAGAAGGAGGGTGTCCAGTCCTTCGCCAGCGAATCAATCCGCAATGCCAGCAGCCCATCAGTACTTCCGAGCATTTTGTCCACGTCCACCGTCTGATTAATGCCCATCAGCAGCCCTCGTAGAGTTGCATCGGTTTTGAGCAAACCAAGCAGGGACTCACCCTGGGTGCTTGTAACAAGGTTGAAGAGTCCTGATAATATATCGGTGCTTGCTTCAAAGTCAAGGGGCGTTTTCGTCTTCTCGTAAGCGTCAATCGCCCGCATCACGTCCTCGTTATCGCTTGTCAACTGGCTCTCCATGCAAGTGACGAGGCCGTTGTCCTCTTGACTGAACTCGGTTGAGGAGAAGACGTTGACGGCTGCAAGGTCGCAGTCGGCTGGAACAGTCAGGCGGAAGAGCATATTGTAAGGAGCAGGTATGGCATCGAGTTGGGAAAAGAGCTTCACGGCTCCCTTCTGTTCTTCAAGGCGTTTGAACTTTTCGGTCTTCTTGAACGTCTTTCCGCTGCGCAACATTGCGCTCATGGTGTGTTGCAGTTCGTCTCGCTCCTGAGCAGTACCGGGACCGAGGGCAAACACCAGTCGACCATTCCAAGCCACGAGCCAACCTTCGTTCATCCACGCCCACGCCAGGCCGTCGCTATCGTCGAGCAGCTGCACCTTTTTCTGGGCTGCCAGTTGGGCAAACTGCGCCGCGAGTTTGTCATAGTCTGCCACCTTTGCGCAGAAGCCTACATACTCGTTGGGCGTAATGAAGGCGTAGAGCGGCGAACTGAGGTCCAGCCCGTCGGCACCTACCCCCAGCGTCTTTGCAAGGGGGAAATCTTTTTGCAACATTTCGGGGAGTTCACTCGGTGTGATCTGTACAACGGCCTTTGCCTCCTCGGGGATGATGGCGTCGTAGCTCTTCGGGTAAAATGCCCACAGGCACAGGGCTACTACCACTGCCAACAGCGGGACGGCTATCGCACACGTTTTCTTTCCTTTTCTGCTCATGTTTTACTTTACTCTTTTCGCCAAATACATCAAGTGGACTGCCACGAGGGCGGCTGTCTCTGTGCGCAAACGACTTTCGCCGAGACTTATTGGCTGAAAACCATTGTTTATTGCAAAGTTCACTTCATCTATACTGAAATCGCCCTCTGGGCCAATAAGCACCAAGTTCTTGCCTGTTTCGTCTACCTTTTCGCCCAGGAAATTGCGGCCAGACAGGTGGACGGCTTGCCCCTCGTCGGCTACTTCTTCGGGAGAATAACAATGGGCTATGAACTTCTGCCCATCGAACGGCTGCGTCACAAACTGGCGGAAGGGGGTCAGCTCGTCTACTACGGGTTTGAAAGCTTTATGGCTCTGCTTCATGGCGGAAACGACAATCTTTTCGAGGCGTTCTGTCTTGACTACCTTGCGCTCGGAGAAGTCGCAGTTGAGCAAACCGATGCGGTCCACGCCTATCTCAGTGGCTTTCTCGGCGAACCATTCCAGGCGGTCCATATTTTTCGTGGGGGCTACGGCCAGGTGGATTTCTCCGCGCCAGAGTTTTGTGTCGGCCCAGCTTTCCACGACGGTGGTTTCGCACCGCTTGGGTGTGGCAAGGGTGAGGGCGGCTTTATAGAAAGTGCCTCGACCGTCGGTCACGAGGATTTCGTCGCCCTCGCGCATTCGCAGCACGCGCACGGCGTGCGCTGCCTCGTCGGCGGGCAACGTGGTGTTCTCTGTGGTAAAGTCGGGGGCGTAGAATATATGTGTTTCTTTCATGCAGTTGTGGGGACTTGCGTCTCCTTTGTTCAGTTGCGCTTGCGAAGTTCGTCGCGCAACACGGTGGCCAGTTCAAAATTGTCGTGTTCCACGGCCTCGCGGAGCACGGTCTCAAGCAGTTCGTTGCTCATGGAGTTGATGGGCACGCTCATCTTCCCTTCTTCGTTGGGCATCTTCAAACGAAGGTCAAGCTCGGCAGCGGGCACCCATATCGGGGCTTTCACCTCGTGCGCGGCTGCCACGGCCTCGTCCACGGGGGCTTGAATGGACACGAGTTCGCCGTTACGGTCAAAGTCTATCAGCGCATTGGTGTGCCCGTTGGCTGGCACCATCACGCGTATGCCCATCAGGGGCATGCCAAGGCGGGTGGCAAGGCGGTTCATCAGCCGTGTGCTTGGGTATTCGTTCTCTCTCACAGCACGGTATATAGTCTGATACTCGTCGCCGTTAATCAGTACGGGCAGAAAGCGGTGTCCCTCCTTCTCGCGGAGGAGGAGAATATAGGTATCTTCGAAGTCGCGGCACTGGGTAAGCCCTTCGAGTATCATTTGCTTGTAGTCTTCGTACATAAGGCTCAATGGTCTTTGCCGGACAAGCCCCGCACAGCGGCCGGAGGCTGCCCGAAAGTGAAGCCAAAGTTACGGCATACGGGAGGTTTCGCAAAACATTTGCCCTGATTTCTACCCCCAAAAAGCTTTTGGTTCGTACTTTTGCAACATGAAGTATATACGCCTTGCCCTTGTTTTGCTGCTTCCCCTGCTTGTTTCGTGCCTGGGGGAAGTGGAGCCGTCGGCACGGCAAAGCGAACTGGTGAGCGTGGGGCAGACGTTGCCCTCGTTCTCCGTCACGCTCAACGACAGCAGCGAGTTCAGTACGGCTCAACCACTGAGCCAGCCTGCCATAATCGTCTTCTTCAACACGGCGTGTAAGGACTGCCAGCGCGAACTCCCCATCTTGCAGAAGGTCTATGAGCAATACGGCCGACTGGCCTCGTTCGTATGCATCAGCCGTGCGCAGGGCGACAGCGAAATTGCCGCTTACTGGCAAGCTAACGGCCTCTCCCTACCCTACTCTGCGCAGACTGACCGCACGGTGTACAACCTATTTGCCACTGCCACCATTCCGCGCATTTACGTGTCCGATTCGAGCCGTGTAGTGCGGGCAATCTTCAAGGAGACAATGGGGCAGACAGCTCTCGAAAACGCTCTGCGAACCGCAGGGGCGGACACAGCGGAGACGGTTAGCCCGAATGATTAAGCAACATCATGAAAAACTTTAATAACCAATGAATTCCTCTTCCTTAAAATTCCGCCTGACGGTAATGAACTTCTTGGAGTTTGCCGTATGGGGGGCGTACCTCACCTCGATGGGCAACTACCTGGGCCGCGCCGGCATGGGCGGCGAGATTTCCTGGTTCTATGCCATTCAGGGTATCGTGTCAATCTTTATGCCTACGCTCATGGGCATCGTAGCCGACCGCTTTGTGCAACCGCAGCGTCTGTTGGGCATCTGCCACCTGCTGGCGGGCGTTTCAATGATAGGACTCTGCGCCCTGGGCATGCTGTCAAGCCAGCCCGACAAGGCTCTCTTCATTACTATCTATACGTTGAGCGTAGCTTTCTACATGCCCACGCTGGCTCTGTCGAACACAGTGGCTTTCGGCGTACTTAAACAGGGCGGGCTCGACACGGTGAAGGATTTTCCGCCTATCCGCGTGTTCGGTACGGTGGGCTTCATCGCTACCATGTGGTTTGTGAACTGCGCCGTGTGGCAGGACGGATCGCTGACGTTCACGCTCGGACAGAACGATGCTAAGTTTCAGTATTCGCACATGCAGTTCCTCGTGTCGGGCATACTGAGTTTGCTGCTCTTTGCCTACTGCTTCACGTTGCCCAACTGCCGCCGCGCAGCTGAGAAGGGCAAGTCGCTGGCCGAGGCTTTCGGTCTGAACGCGTTCAAACTGTTCCGCACGCGCAAAATGGCGTTGTTCTTCCTCTTCTCGGGCTTACTCGGCATGTCGCTCCAAGTGACAAACGGCTATGCTACGCCTTTCATCACGAGCTTCCAAGGCAATCCAGCCACGGCCGACTCGTTTGCCGCCAACAACGCCACGCTGCTCGTTTCCATCTCGCAGGTGGCAGAGGCTCTCTGCATTCTGCTCATCCCCTTCTTCCTCAAACGTTTTGGTATCAAGGTGGTTATGCTCATCGCCATGCTGGCATGGGTGCTCCGCTTTGGCTTCTTCGGTTTGGGCAACCCGCTCATGCCGGGCGTGCTGCTCTTCATCCTCTCTTGCATTGTCTACGGTGTGGCGTTCGACTTCTTCAACGTGTCGGGCGGTCTGTTCGTCGACAACGAGTGCGCCCCCGATGTAAAGGCTTCTGCACAGGGCCTGTTTATGCTCATGACCAACGGCCTCGGGGCAACCATAGGCACGCTCTTGGCAGGCGAGATAATCAACCACTACTGCACGTGGGAGAACGGCTACCTTGTGGGCGACTGGACAACTTGCTGGTTTATCTTCGCTGGCTATGCCCTCGTGGTGTTCGTGCTTTTCGCACTTGTCTTTAAGCACAAGGAAGAAAAGGTGGCCTAAGACACCTATTTATAGTAGGGATATAGTTGTTGCTACATGCGCCCTACTCGTTCCTACATACGGGGTAGTGGATAAATACTTGATAAGCAGCATATTGAATACTTGATAAGCGGTAACGTGAATACTTGGCAAGCGGTAACGTGAATACTTGCCAAGTATTTATCCACAACCTCGGAGGTAAGAACAACTACCCCGCGGATACGAACGACTACCTCGGTAATCGCAACGACATCCGCACACATCATCGCCCTAACGCCCGTCCTGCATTTTTTCAGGACGGGCGTTAGGGCTTTATCAATATGGGCCTCGCTATACGGGAAAGGATAGCTTTTACATCACTCCTACTCTATTGAATCACACGAATTTTCAGCGTTTTTCCACAAGTATTGCACGAAGGGCAGGACGACATTTGCGGCACACGGGGCATTATTGATTTCTTAAAAGAATTGTCACAATAAATTAACGAAAGCCTTTGCGTTTTTGGGGTCATGCACTAATTTTGCAACATCACAAACCGAAACCCACGTAATATGGATTTTTTCTATTTGGGAATACTCGTATTCCTTTTTGTGTTGGCCACATTTGATTTGTCGGTTGGTGTGGCAAACGATGCTGTAAATTTTCTAAGCCCTGCAGTAGGCGCAAAAGCCGCAAAATTCAGAACCATTTTGATTGTAGCCGCCGTCGGCATCTTTGT
Source organism: uncultured Oscillospiraceae bacterium (assembly GCA_963655595.1). Classification (GTDB taxonomy): domain Bacteria; phylum Bacteroidota; class Bacteroidia; order Bacteroidales; family Bacteroidaceae; genus Alloprevotella. The sequence goes on along the minus strand of CAVKGN010000001.1, from coordinate 29,278 downwards.
CGGCGCAAGTACTTCGAGCGGAATGATGGACATTGCCCGCCACGGCGTACTTAACCCGCACTACTACACGCTCGACGACGTGATGTGCATATTCCTGGGCGTGGCTGCCACGGACGTGATTCTGCTGGACATCTTCAACACGCTCGGAATGCCTACCTCGACCACCGTGTCGATGGTGTTCGGCCTGTTGGGCGGTAGCACGGCACTCGCGTTCTCGAAGATAATTAGCGACGGACACACCTACGCCGAACTCATCAACACAGACAAGGCGCTGAGCGTAATCATCGGCATATTCCTCTCGGTGGCAATCGCTTTTGTATTCGGCCTTATCGTGATGTGGATTGCCCGCGTGGTGTTCACGTTCCACTACGAAAAACACCTACGCTACAGCATAGCCATCTTCGGCGGCCTGAGCGTAACGTCCATATTCTACTTCCTGCTGGTAAGCGGCCTGCGCACCAGTCCGCTGCTTGCTGAAATCGGTTGGACGCCCGAATTTATTGATGCGCACAACATAGAAATTCTTCTCGTGAGCTTCTGCGTGTTTACCGTGCTGATGGAAGTGCTCCACCTGCTCCGAGTGAACATCTTCAAGGTAGTCGTACTCTTCGGCACGTTTGCCCTGGCAATGGCCTTTGCGGGCAACGACCTTGTGAACTTTATCGGTACGCCGCTCGCTGGCCTGGAATCGTACATTGACTTTACGAACAACGGCGCAGGACACACGCCCACCAACTACACCGTGAGCGTTCTCGCTGGCGAAAACCACCTTCCCTTTAAGCAACTCTTCCTCATTGCCGCCGGCGTGATTATGACCGTGGCAATCTTCACCTCGAAGAAGGCGCACAAGGTAGTAGAAACTACCGTGAACCTGTCGCGTCAGGACGAGGGCGAAGAGGTGTTCTCATCGTCGCGCCTGGCTCGCCGCACGGTTCGCGCCGTACTCAACACAACGAATGCCATCTCGAAATACGTGCCAGCAAGCGTTTCGGCATGGATAAACTCCCGATTCCAGCAGGACGGCGTGACGCTCTCTGAGGGCGCAGCCTTCGACCAAGTGCGCGCAGCCGTCAACCTGGTGTTGGCTGGCTTGCTCATCGTAGTCGGCACTTCGCTGCAACTTCCGCTCTCCACAACCTATGTGGCCTTCATGGTGGCAATGGGTTCGTCGCTGGCTGACCGCGCCTGGGGCCGCGAAACCGCCGTGTACCGCATCACGGGCGTTATCACCGTCATCGGCGGATGGTTCATCACGGCTGGTGCAGCGTTCATCATGAGTTTCTGCATCGCTACGCTGAACCACTTGGGCGGTTTCATCGCTATGATCGCTGTGATGTGCATCGTGGCATTGGTAGTCATCAACAACAACCGCAAGTTCAAGCGCAAGCGTGAGCAAGAAGGCGTGGACACGCTGTTCCGCCAACTCGTTCGCTCGCACGACAAGGCCGAGACGTGGCAGCTGCTTTTGCAGCACGTGCGCAACACGCAAAACGACGTGCTTGAATTTACGCGCAACACGTTCCGCAACATTACGCAGGGACTGATGAACGAAAACATACGCCAGCTCCGCACCGCCTCGCACGACATTGAGAACGAGAAGAGCACGTGGAAGCGCTACCGCCGCAAGGAAATTCTCGGCATGCGCAAGATTGACTACCTCATGGCCGTGGAGAAGAACACGTGGTTCCACCTGGGGTGCAACAACATCACGCAGGTGATTTACGGATTGAAACGTATGTTGGAACCTTGCGTGGAGCACGTCGACAACAACTTCAACCCGCTGCCTAAGGACTACGTGGACGAGTTCACTCCCCTGTGCAACGACGTGGACAAATTCCTTGAAGGCACGCAGCGCATGATTACGTCGGGCAACTTCGACGGCGTGGACGAACTCCTCGTGGAGGGCAACGCCATAAAGAGCCGCATATCGCAGATACGCCACGCCCAGCAAGACCGCATACAGCGCGAGAACTCAAACATCAAGGTGGCGCTGCTCTACCTGTCGACCTTGCAGGAGACGCAGGAGCTCATGGCAGCCGCACGCCATATTCTCCGCGCAAGCAAGCGCTTCCAGACGCAATAAACCCTGCGCCCGTAAGCCACACAACATAGGAAAGGATGTCCTGAAAACAACATAGGGCATCCTTTCTTCCTTTTTTAGCTCCGGACACACTATATTTGTCACAGAACACAACGCACAAGCCATGAACAACCAAGAAAGCACCGCTCCGAGTCTACAAGTATATAACGCCTCGGCAGGTTCTGGAAAGACCTACACGCTGGCACGGGAATACATTCGTTTTGCCCTGAGCGACAAAAACCCTAATTACTTTACGCACATCCTTGCCGTAACCTTTACGAACAAAGCCACGGGCGAGATGAAGGAGCGCATCCTCGAAAACCTCTACGACCTGAGCAAAGAGGAGCCCAACGAGGATACGCTGCTGGAATACTTGAAAAAAGAGACGGGACTTAGCCAAACGGAGATACGCCAGCGGGCAAGCAAAACGCTCGACGCCATTCTGCACGACTACGACCACTTTAAGGTGGAGACCATCGACGCCTTCTTCCAGTCGCTCCTCACAGGCATTGCCCACGAGCTGGACCTGCCGCGAGGCTTCAGCGTGGAACTCGATGACCAAGCGTTCGTCGCCAAGTCCATCGACAAAATGCTACGCACCATTGGCGACAAGGGAAACGCCCAGACGAGGAAACTGGTGAACGGCTTAGTTAAGAAAAATCTCAACGACGACAAGGGCTGGAACATCGCCAAAACGCTCAAAGCCTTTGCACAAAAAATTCTCTTCTCAACCGAATACAGCAAGAACGAGGAAGTTATTGAAGAGAAGACGGGCGATGCCGAAAGCATGGAGCAACTTGGGAATGAACTGCGACGTACCAAGAAGCAGATAGAGGAAGAGCGCGACGCCCTGTGCAAAGAGGCAGAACAAGCACTCAGCGAGGCGGAAGGCGACAAAGATCTCAAATCGCTGAAAAACTTCAAGTCTTTCGTTGAAAAGGTGAAGGGGCCGAAGTTCCTTGACTTGATAAAAGACCTTGGCAAGACTATTCCCGGTTTTCTCGATGACAACACAAGCCTGATACCGACAAAGAAGCGCAGCTGCCCCAGCGCCAGCACGGAAGCCATACTGAGCCAGCTCAACGACGTATTTAGCCGCATCGTAAACTTTATACAAACGAGCGGCAGCGACTATTACACGTGCGAACTGGTAGCTGAATATCTGGACATGCTTTGCCTCCTGGGCATCATCAGCCGCAAGGTGGGCGATGTGACTACCGAACAGGGATCTTTCCTGCTGGCTCGCACGCCAATGTTGTTCAGCAAGCTTGTTAATGAGGACGATTCGTCGTTTATCTTTGAACGCGCAGGTACCACCTATCACCACATCATGATTGACGAGTTTCAGGACACGTCGGTCATGCAGTGGAACAACTTTCGCACGTTGCTCATCAACAACCTGGCGGAGGGGAAGACGGGTATGCTCGTGGGCGACGTAAAGCAAAGCATCTACCGCTGGCGAGGCGGCGACTGGAATATTCTGCAAAACATCCGCCGCGACTTTCCCAAAGCCAAGGTAAACCCCATGGACACCAACTGGCGAAGCATGCCGCTCATTGTGCGCTTTAACGACGCATTCTTCACCAAAGTAGCCGCCTACCTCGACAACACTCCGCAGAACGTACCCGCCGACTGGCAAACGCTCCCCATCGAGTCGCTCAAACCAGAACAAAACGGCGAGCCAAAGGGACAGATACAGGCAATCTACCAGGACGTGGTGCAGAAGCCTAACAAGCAGGGCGAAGGCTACGTGCGACTCGTGACGCTCGGAGCGAAAGACGACGCCCCCATCCTAGACGACATGTACGAGCAAATCAAGCGGCTGCACGAGGAACTACATGTGCCGCTAAGCGAGATGAAGATACTGGTGCGCAAGAATGACGAGGGCAACCGCATTGTGGAGTACTTCGCAGAGAAATACCCCGACTGCCCGCTCACCTCAGACGAGGCGTTTCTGCTCTCTTCCTCGGTGATGGTCAACTGCCTCATCCTTGCGCTCAAGGTGCTGCACAAAAAGGAGGACAAAGTGTCTGCCGAGCTGTTCAGACAGAACTACCATTCGCTGCTCGACAAGATGCCCGACGAGAGCCTGAAACAGGAGTTCGACACTTTGTGCAAGGACATCACCGAAGGCAAGGAGGCGGACAGCTACCGCCAAATGCCGCTCTACGAACTGGTGCAAGCCCTCATCAAGCGTCTTCGCTTTGAGGAGATTGAGCAGCAGGGCAATGACATGGGACAGTCTGCCTACCTATACAGTTTCATGGACGAGTTGGTGGGCTTTCTCGATAGCCACGTGTCAGACATTGACCAATTCCTCAAATATTGGGACGACAAGCTGTGCAAGAAAGCCCTCTCCATCAGTTCAACCGAAGCAATACAAATACTCACCATACACAAGTCGAAGGGATTGGAGGCGCACACCGTATTCATTCCCTTTGCCAACTTCGTTCTTGAAGATTTTCGAAACAGCCTCGTGTGGTGCGAAACGCAAGGCAAGGAGTCGGGACGTAAGGCCATTTCACGAGTTTTCGACACCTTCCCCATCCTGCCCGTGAAGTTTCGATCTACGACCAAAGTGGAGGCATCCGCTTTTGCCGACGACTTAGAAAAGGAGCGCGAGCAGCAACACGTTGACAACATCAACACGCTCTACGTGGCCTTTACCCGTGCACGGTATAACCTGCTCGTTTGGAGCAACTACAAGGGTGATAGCACGTACAAACTCATCGATGCCTTCGTGAACGACCGCCAACCTGGCGACGCCCCGACCCAATTGAAAGAGACGGATCCGCCTCTCATCACGGAATATGGCTGTCCTGCGGTCTTCGAGAACAAGAAGAAAGAAGAGAACGCCGGGAACGAGAAAGAGGACAAGAATCCGTTCAAGTCTGCGACAGGCGCAGAAACGATTGTCACGCTCAAGAGCGGCGATCTGACGAAGGCTGAGTTCCGGCAATCGGGCAAGGCAAAGGACTTCCTCACGGACATAAAGGAGGAAGCCCAGGGCAATACGGACGCAAAGCAACACACGCAGGAATGCATCAACCGTGGCAAACTCTATCACCACCTCTTTGAATACATTGATACGGAGGCGGACATACCGCAAGCCATCAAGCAACTTTCCAGCCAGGGCCTCATCGACACCGAGCGCGAGGCGCAGGAAATGGAGCAAGAACTTCGCAAACTGCTGAGCGACGCACAAGTAAACAAGTGGTTCAACGGGAGCTACAAGCTCTTCAAGGAATGCAACATCCTCTACAAGGAAAACGGCGTAGTCGTGACGAAGCGCCCCGACCGCGTAATGGTGAACAACGAAGAGGCGATTGTCGTAGACTATAAGTTTGGCAGCCGGAGGAAGGAGCACGAAGAACAGGTGAAGGTGTATATGGAAAAGATAGGACAACTCCTGCAAAAGCCTGTAAAGGGCTATTTATGGTACGTGTCCGCGGACAAGAACGAGGTCATTCCCGTCCCGTAACGAGGGGCAATGAGTAAGGAATAGCCTCCCTTTATATATTATTTGTAAATTTGCCAGCAGAAAGCATACCGCTTTGTCAAGAAATTCTTAACCACACATACCAAATGTACACATTCATCATTAGCCTGTGCGCCCTCGTGGCAGGCTACGTGTTCTACGGGCGTTACCTTGAACACGTGTTCGGGCCTGACGACCGTCCCACGCCGGCAATCACCCACGCCGACGGCGTGGACTACGTGAAGATGCCCTACTGGAAAATCTTCATGATACAGTTCCTCAACATTGCCGGAACGGGTCCCGTGTTCGGTGCGCTGATGGGCGCAAAGTTCGGTCCCGTGGCTTACCTCTGGATTGTCTTCGGCTGCATCTTCGCTGGTGCTATGCACGACTATATGTCGGGAATGCTCTCCATGCGCCACAACGGTTTGGACCTGCCTACGCTCATCCGGAAGTACCTTGGCAAGACGGCCGCCAACTCGCTGATGGTGTTCACCGTCATCCTTATGCTCATGGTGGGCGCGGTGTTCGTTTACAGCCCGGCTGAAATTCTGAGCAACATTTGGGGCGGCAAACTTACGTGGATGGCTGTCATCTTCATCTACTACATCATTGCCACTATGCTGCCGATCGACAAGGTCATCGGCAAGATATATCCTGTGTTCGCCGTGGCTCTCATCTTCATGGCGGTGTCGCTAACGATTGTGCTGCTTGTGAAGTTCCCCACCCTGCCCGAAATTTGGGACAGCTTTGGCAACCTGGGCAAGCTGACGCACCCCGACACATTCAAGGAAGACATCTTCCCTGCCCTGTGCATCACCATAGCCTGCGGCGCAATCAGCGGTTTCCACGCCACGCAGAGCCCCATGATGGCGCGCTGCATAGCCTCTGAGAAGCGCGCACGCCCCATCTTCTACGGCGCCATGGTCACTGAGGGCCTCGTAGCTGTGGTGTGGGCAACGATTGGTATGTGGTTCTTCTACGGCTCGCCGCAGCCGGGCTTCGAGACGATGGCCGGCGCACAAGCCACAGGCTACAACACGTCAGCCCCCGTCATTGTGGACATTGTATGCAAAGACTGGCTCGGCACAGCGGGCGGCATCCTTGCCCTGCTCGGTGTGGTGGCTGCCCCCATCACCACGGGCGACACGTCGCTCCGTTCGGCTCGTATGATCATTGCGCAGGCCCTTCGCCTCGACCAGCGTCCGCGCCTCAACCGCCTCTATGTGGGTCTGCCCATCTTTGCCCTCACATTCGGCATGCTGGTATGGCAAGTAACAAACCTCAACGGCTTCAACACGCTTTGGTGCTACGTGGGCTGGGCTAACCAAGCCATGTCGGTGTTCACGCTTTGGGCCATCACCGTCTACCTGGCGCAGAGGCGCAAACCCTTCCTCATCTCGCTCATTCCGGCTCTGTTTATGACGATGGTGTGCGTCACGTTCCTCTTTGTGGCCGACATCGCCTTCGGGCTGCCCACTCCCATCGGCTTCGGCATAGGCGCAGCAGCCGTGGTTGTTACCACGCTGACGTTCGCAGTGAAGTTCAAGTCGCTCCGTCTGCCTGCTGGCTTCGAGGAGTAAACAAGCAAAAAACGGCTGTCCGCCGACGCAATTCTCTCAGTGATGAATTGCGTCGGCGGACAGTTGTTTTTGTAGGGTGGTTGCCCTGCGCCTATTGTATGTTGAACTGCTTGCCTTGCTTGCCGTCCTCAAAACCCTTTTGGTAGCCCTCGCGGTAGCCTTGGGCGTATCGCTGCTTTTCGGCGGCGGTGGCAAAGTTGTTCGTCTCGTCGTAGCTTGCCCGCTCGTTGCCCGCAGCTCCGTCGTCGCAACCGGCGGCGTATCCGTCCTCGTTGCCGGCCTCGTAGGGATTGCGTTTGTCCTTACCCAGAATGGTATCGGGCAGAGCGGTCGGCTGCACGGTGTCGGGCGTCAGGGGGACGCTACCCGGCTCGGTGGTGGTGTCGGGCACGGCTATCTGCTGCTGTTGTCCGGCTGCCGCGGGCGCAGCGAGCGTTTTCTGTTCGGCGGAAGAGCGTTTCATGTAGATAATCCCCATCGACACGAGTGCGGCGACGAGGACGAACAGAATGATGTTCCGGCCGTTTGCCCTTGGGGGCTTATTGTTGTTGTAGTTCATAAGCTAAGTATTTTTGTGTTTTCAACTCCCGCCTCACGTAAGGGGACATTTGCGCGAGGCATCCATCCTAAGGAAGATGGCAAGCATCAGCGTAAAGCCCCAAAGCGACGAGCCGCCGTAGCTGAAAAAGGGCAACGGAATGCCAATCACGGGAGTAACGCCCATCACCATGCCCACGTTGATAAACAGGTGGAAGAGCAGTATGCTGGTAAGCGAATAGCCGTAGACTCGCGCAAAGGTGGTCACTTGCCGTTCGCTAAGGTAGATTAGTCGCAGTATGAGGGTGAGGAAGAGCAGCAGCACGCCAGCCGAACCGAGGAAACCTTGTTCCTCGCCTACCGTGCAGAAGATGAAGTCGGTGTCCTGTTCGGGCACGTATTTGAGCTTTGTCTGCGTGCCGTTCATAAAGCCTTTTCCTTCAAGTCCGCCCGAACCGATGGCAATCTTGCTCTGGTTCACGTTGTAGCCTGCCGCCTTGTTGTCCTCGTTCATTCCGAGCAGCACCTGTATGCGCACTCGCTGGTGGGGTTCAAGGACGTTGTTCAGCACGAAGTCAGACGTATAGAGGAAGGCAGTACTGCCCAGCGCAAACACGGCGATGAGCAGGCACGTGTTCGCCCTTTGCCCCAGCGACTGCCACAACAGGTAGCACACCATGAACAGACTGAGGGCAAGCAAGGCCCACGACACATCGAACGGCACGATAAATTCACTCACAAGCAGCGGCAGGGCAATGGCTGCCAAGCCCACCCACAGGAACAGGCGGCGGCACTTTACTTTTGGTGCGTACACTTGCAGAAAGCCCATCGTGAACAGCCAGATGAGTACAAGCACGGAGAACTCACCCACCGAGGCGTGGGTACCGGGGAGTTCCGTTTCGCCGAAGCGTATGCCCACCACAAAGTAGACCACGGCCGCCACAGCCACAAAGAGGATGCTGCCGGGCATGCCCTCGCGGTAGAACATCAGGAAGAAGGCCAGGTAGACGAGGGCCGAACCCGTCTCCTTCTGCATGACGATAAGTCCCATTGGGAGCAACACAAGTGCGGCGGCTTTTAGGAAGTTGCGCATCTTGTCGAGCGTAAAGCCGTACTGGTCTATGAGCTTTGCCACGGCGAGGGCAGTGGCGCACTTGGCAAACTCCGCCGGCTGCACGTTGCAGAAGCCAAGGCTCACCCACGAGCGCGAGCCCTTGATATCCTTAGCTATGAAGGGGGTAATGAGCAGCACGGCCATCATGCCCCAATAGAAGAAGCCCGCCAGCGTGTCGTAGTAGCGGTCGGACGTGCAAAGGATGAAAAGCCCCAGTCCGAAGGCACAACCTATCCACACGAGCTGTTTGCCCGTGCGCGCCCCCCAGTCGAAGAAGTTCACGTCGCCAATCTCGTGCGTGGCTCCGCAAATGCTGAACCAGCCGCACACGAGGAGTACGACGTAGAGGGTGAGGACAACCCAGTCCACGTGAAACAAAGGGTATTTCCTGTTCTCGTTTTGCATAGGATGTGTTGGTGAGGGGGAATATTTGTTTGTTCTCTTTACGGCGAGAGGCTACCGTGTGCGGTTAGCGGGCGTAGTCGCCGTATTTAATGTGCATGTTCTGGAAGTGTTGCGCCCGAGCCTCCGAGCCCTTCGAGAGTTTGCCGTTGAGGTACTGCTCCATGATGAGCGCACCGATAGGCACGCCGTACACGTTGCCGAAGCCGCCGTTTTCCACATAGACGGAAACGGCGATGCGCGGACTATTCATCGGGGCAAAACCCATAAACACGGAGTGGTCGTGGCCGCGGTTCTGGGCTGTACCCGTTTTGCCGCACACCTCGTAGCCGGGCAGGTTGGCCGCACGACACGTTCCGCCGAGCACGGCCTTGCGCATACCAGCCACGCAGTATTCATACCAACGCCTATCTACGCCCGTGTAGCGTTTCTCCGTGTAGAGCGGGTCGAGCTGGCCGCCTTGTATGGCGTGCGCCACGTGGGGCGTGATGAAGTAGCCCCTGTTGGCCACCGTGGCGGCGAGGTTACATATTTGCAGCGGTGTGGCCGTCACCTCGCCCTGTCCGATGGCGATGGAGATAACGGTGAGGCCGTTCCACGACTTCTTATAAGCCTTGTCGTAGTAGTCGGCGTTGGGAATCATGCCTCGCTTCTCGCCGGGAAGGTCAACGCCCAGCTTGTAGCCGTAGCCCATGCGCACCATGTAGTCCTTCCACGTGGTCATGGCGTTCTGCACCGTGCCGTACTTGCGTTTGTTGCTGAGCATGCGGTAAAGGTTCCAGCAGAAGTAGGAGTTGCACGACGTTCCGATGGCTGGAACGAGGTTGATGGGCGATGAGTGGCCGTGGCAACCTACGTGCAGACCTTTGTAGTTGAAACCGTGGTGGCAGGGGAAGGCTATTTGGGGGTCGATGCTGCCCTCCTGCAAGCCGGTCAGTGCTTGCGTAATCTTGAACGTTGAGCCTGGCGGATATGTACCCATGATGGCACGGTTGAGCAGGGGGCGCATAGGGTCTTTGCTCAGTCGCTGGTGGTTCTTTCCGCGGTCGCGGCCGGTCATGATGCGCGGGTCGTAGCTGGGCGACGAGGCCATGCAGAGTATCTCGCCCGTCTGCGGCTCAATGGCAACGATAGCTCCGAGTTTGCCTTCGAGCAGGCGTTCGGCAAGGGTTTGCAGGTCTTTGTCGAGGCCGAGCGTAAGGTTTTTGCCGGGTTGCGCCTGTTTGTCGTACTTGCCGTCCTGGTAGTGTCCTTGGGTGCGGCCGTGTACGTCGCGCAGCATGATGCGCATGCCCTTTTCGCCGCGCAGTTGTTCTTCGTAGGCGCGCTCTACGCCGAGCTTGCCAATGTAGTCGCCCGAGGCGTAATAGTTGGTTGAGTCTTGCAGGAGTTCCTTTTCGCTAATCTCGCCCACGTCGCCAAGCAGGTGGGCGGCGATGCCGCTGGAATACTGCCGGGTGGTGCGCTTCTCCACGCTGAATCCCTTGAAACGGAAGAGCTTTTCGCGAAACTGCGAGAACTCCTCGGCTGGTATCTGCGCCATGAAGAGTTGCGGCGTATAGCGGGAGTAGCCGGGGTTGCGGGCAGGATCTTTTATCTCCTCCATTCGCTTGATGTAGTCCTCGCGACTGATGCCCACGGTTTGGCAAAAGTCGAGCGTGTCCACACCGCGCTGGTCGTTCATCACCACCATGATGTTGTAGGCCGGCTCGTTGTACACGAGGATGCGCCCCTTGCGGTCGAGGATGAGTCCGCGCGAGGGGTACTGTATGTCTTTGCGAAAGGCGTTGGAGTCGGCGTTTTTCTTGTAGTCCTCACTCCATAGCTGCAGGGTGAAGAGCCGCACGATGTAGGCCAGCACAATGGCGATGGCCACGCCGCCAATGACGTATTTGCGCAGTTCAAAGCGTTTCTCAGATAGTGCCACGTCTCTTTATGATTGAGGGTCGTTGGGGGGTTGCTGCCGTTGGGACAGCGCCGTCACTTGCTCTTGCGCACCAGCTCCATAGCCAGCACAAAGAGTGTGGTGAGCAGCGTGCTGCCGCCGATATTGAGCAGGAGCGTTTGCCAGTCGAAGAAGGAGAACGACTCGATGAGGAAGAACGTTACGCAGTAGATGACTACACACGTGAAAGCGTAGCGGGCGAAGTTACCCCACTCCATCGTGACGTGCGAGGGACTGAACGTTTCGTTGTTGTCCGTGCCGCCGTACTTCTTATCGCCGGGCGAGAACACTTTCAGCACGAGGGGGCACACCAGGCCCAGGAGGCACATGGCGCTTGCCGACATGCCGGGGGTATTGCTGAAAAGGTCGACCACCAAGCCCAGGGCGAAGCCCGTAGCCACATAGACCCACCGAGGCGTACCGCTGTCGAGCGTAAGCAGAAAGAAGAGGCACGGCATCGGTGTGGCGTAGCCCAGGATATGTACGTGGTTGAACACGAGTGCCTGCAAAAGCACAAGCACTACGAACCACACGGCGCGCGAAAGGATTGTTTGTACCATTTGTCTTAGTTGCTTAGGGAATGGGCTGCGCCCTGATCGCCTTCATCGGCCTGGGCGGCATGGGCTCGCAGGGTGTCAATCTCTGCCTTGTAGGGGGTTGTCACCACGAGCACGTCGCGAAGGTTGGCAAAGTTGGTGCCGAGTGCCACGTCGAGGCGGTAGGACTGTCCGTCGGAGGAGTTACGAACCCGGCGCACGCGCCCCACAAAGATTCCAGGGGGGAACACGGCTGAGTAACCGCTTGTCTCCACGGCCTGGCCGGGCTTCACACGGGCGTAGCGCGGCACGTCGTCCACGTAGGCGGACGTCATACTCTGTCCGTCCCATTGCAGGTAGCCAAAGTAGTTCTGCCCGCGTACCTTGCAGCTGATGCTGGACTTGCGATTGGTCACGGGGATCACGAGGGAGTGGTGAGGCCCAGTGAGGTAGACGATGCCTACTACGCCACCGCCGCCGACAACACCCATCTCGGGGCTCACGCCGTCGTCCTGTCCTTTGTCAATCACCAGGTAGTTGTTGGTACGTTCGGCGCTGTTCGACACCACTGTGGCGGGGAGCAGCGTGTAGCCAACAAGCTTTTCGCGCATGAGGCGCTCGGTTATCGTGGTGTCGCGCGTGGCGTTGGCAAGTGCCTGACGCAGGGTTTCGGTCTCGCGCATCAGGGCCACGTTCTGCATGGTGAGTTCTCGGTTGACATCCTGCAATTTAACGAACGACTCTGCCTCGGAATAGGCGCCGTTCACGCCGGCTACGGCGGAGTTGGCAGCGCTGAACCACACGCTGCCCTGATAGCTGTTGAACCGAAAGAGCAGGAACAGGCTGAACGCCTCGAGCACGACGAAGAGCAGCATATGGCTGTACTTGCTGGCAAGGTCTATGAGATTATTGCGTGAACCGCTTGCGCTCATTGTGGGGATTTATTGGGGGCTTGCCGCAACGGGGGGCAAGCTCGGTGCTTTGTGTTGTGCTTTATTATACAAGAATACAGTCTTATCCACCCTATGCCGCCGCTCCGCTGTGCGCTGCCTCATGCCGCACCGCCACGAAGGGCTGGGTGAACGCGGCTCGCAGGTCTGACGCTACGGGGAACAAATACAGGGGGAGGATAAAACTGTTTCTTTCGGGGATTGAGGCCTCTGGCGTCAACGCATGAGGAACGTGTAGTTCGACACGTTTTGCAGAGCCTTGCCCGTACCGCGTGCCACGCAGAGCAGAGGCTCATCGGCCACGTGGAAGGGGATGTTGATCTTGTCGCTCAGGCGCTTGTCAAGGCCGCGCAGCAATGCGCCACCGCCCGTAAGGTAGATGCCGTTCTTTACGATGTCGGCATAGAGTTCGGGAGGGGTATTGGCCAGCGCATTTACAATGGCTTGCTCTATCTTGGCGATGGACGTCTCGAGGCAGTGGGCTATTTCCTGGTAGCACACGGGCACTTCCATCGGCATCGTGGTGATGCGGTTCGGGCCGTGAATTACGTAGTCCTCGGGAGGGTTGGGCAGGTCGGTGAGTGCGGCGCCGACGTTCTCCTTGATGCGTTCAGCCATGCGCTCGCTCACGCGTACGTTGTGTTGGCGACTCATGTACTCCTGAATGTCGCTTGTGAAGTCGTCGCCTGCCATCTTGATGGAGTTGTTCGAAACAATTCCGCCCAGCGAGATGACGGCAATTTCCGTGGTGCCACCGCCTATGTCGACAATCATGTTGCCCTCGGGGGCGTTCACGTCAATGCCGATACCTATTGCGGCAGCCATAGGTTCGTAGAGCAGGAACACGTCGCGGCCGCCAGCGTGCTCAGCTGAGTCGCGCACGGCACGGAGTTCCACCTCGGTCGAACCGCTCGGCACGCCGATAACCATGCGCAGCGAGGGCGAGAAAAGGCGCTTGCCGGAATGCACTTTCTTGATAAGTCCGCGCATCATTTGTTCGCAGGCATTGAAGTCGGCAATCACGCCGTCGCGCAGCGGACGGATTACGCGTATCTTGCTGTTCGTCTTTTCGTACATTTTCTTCGCAGCGTCGCCCACGGCAATCATCTTTTCCGTGTGGGTGTCGAGCGCCACGACCGACGGCTCGTTGACCGAAATCTCGCCATCGGATATAATCACCGTGTTGGCCGTGCCAAGGTCGATGGCAAGCTCTTGGGTGAAAGAGAAGAACTTGGAAAACAGTCCCATAATATATTATGTGTGTGCTGTGTCTATTGGGAAACGGATGGGGTGTCTCAGAGGTTCTGCCGGGTGCTACTTCGTTTCGAACCAGGCGTGGATAGCCGTGTCGTAGTGGCTGCTTACGCCGAAGGCACGCGTGGCAAACCAGCGGCGCTCTTCGAGTTCAGTTTGCGCACCGTTCTTCGATACGATGTCGAGCAGGGGCTTGTATTCGGCCTTTGAGGGAACTATTACTACGTCGTTGAAATTCTTTGCACCGGCGCGTATGAGCGAAATGCCACCTATGTCAATCTTTTCGATGATGTCTGCGTCGGAGGCTCCGCTCGCTACGGTCTGCTCAAAGGGGTAGAGATCGACGATTACCAAGTCGATTTCGGGAATTTCGTACTGTGCCATCTGCTTCTGGTCGTCTTCAAGACTGCGACGGCCGAGGATGCCACCGAAAATTTTGGGATGGAGCGTCTTCACGCGGCCACCGAGGATGGAGGGATAGGTGGTTACGTCCTCTACCTTCTGGCAGGGATAGCCGAGCGACTCAATAAATTTCTGCGTGCCGCCCGTCGACAGGAAAGCTACGCCCTCTTCGTGGAGCTTGGCCAGGAGTTCTTCAAGTCCGTCCTTGTGGAACACCGATACCAAAGCCGTTTTGATTTTTTTTGTTGCAGACATATCGTTTGTTTCTTTGTTGTTTTTCTCCATGCATCGCAACTGCCTCGCACCGAACCACGAGGGCGCTTTTAGCCCTGTGTATCACGAGCTGCAGCAAAAGACATTGCGAAATCGTTACAAAATTACGGCTTTTTTTTATGCACTATGCGCAATGCACAAACTATTTGCAAAAGCGCAATCACTTTCGGTATCAAACCGTTGAGCCGCCCTGCCATTCACGGCCGTCAGCAAACCAGTCTCACCTCTGATGATGTTGACGTTTACCGTACGACTGACACACGTCTGTCGTACGATTTCCATGTGTCCGTCGTACGAGCTACACACGTCAATCGTACGATGAACGACAACCACATCGGGGGCAGGAACGACTGGTCCGCGGCTAAAATATTTTTCTCAGCCTGTACCACAAAATGGAAGAGGCTGGCTTTTCCTTTGCATCAACAAACAACGAAAGCCATGAAAAAAGAATCTGTTATCCACATGATTAGCCGCTACGGCATCACTACCGCAGCCGAACTCACCGCATTCATTATGAACGACAAGCGCAAAGGTCGCCTCTCCCCCTACCCCGAGGGCTACTGCACCGCTCTCTGGGCGGAGCGGCTCGCCGACCGCACGAGTTTCTACGGGGCGCACTGACGTCCTACGAAATAAGCAAGAAAAGCATACGCAGGGAATTATAGTCCCCCGGCGTATGCTTTTTTGTATGCCCCTTTCCGCCGCTGAAGGAACAAAAGGGCATTAAAAAAACCTGCGGAACGCGGTCCCACAGGTTTCAGTTTCTCTCGTTTTCGTAGCGAGTTTGCTTAGCTAAGATACTTAGTTAAGCCGCAGGCTCTCACTGAGCAGCTGAAGTAGTGTCAGCAGTAGCAGCAGCGCTGTCGCCAGCAACTGCATTGCTGTCAGAAGTAGCAGCGCTGTCGCTGTCAGAAACAGCTACAGAGTCGCTGTCAGTAGTAGCAGCAGCGTCAGAAGTCTTGTTACCGCAAGAAGCGAAAGAGATAGCTGCGATAGCTACGAACATGAAAACTAACTTTTTCATTGTGTGAATTAAAATTTTAAGTAAAACAATCAATTGCCTTTTTGAAACGCTGCAAAGGTACGGACTTTTTCATTCGGTGCAAGTCGTGCCCCTTCTTTTTTCAATAAATCGGCCAAGTTTTTGCTTTTTTTTTGCGCAAAGATTTTATTTGGCAAATGCTCCTTACAAATTGCGCGCATTTGCAACGCAGGGTTAAAGGGAAATCCCCTTGCAAGTCCGCCGGGGCGGTTTGCAAGGGGATTTCGGTATTCATCAGCCGGCTTGGCGCAAGCATAGGCTGCGCTGCCGTGCGCAGTTTAGCGGATGAAGAGGAGTTCGCGATACTTGGGCAGCGTCCACATCTCGTCCTCAACGATGAGTTCGAGCTTGTCGATGTGGTAACGGATGGCGTCGAAGTAAGGAGCAATCTCGTCGTGGTAAGCCACTGCGAGCGTGCGGATGTCCTCAATGCGGTTCACCACCTTACGCTTCTCTACCATGGCCTCAACGTTCTCAGCCACGAAGCTTACGTGCTTGTTGATCTTCTCAATGAGGTCGATGTTGTAAGCGGTGAGCTCCTTAATCTTAGCAGGATCGCTGAACGTGGCCTGAATCTTGTGTACGTTGTCCACGAGTTCGCTCTGGTACTTTGTAGCCACGGGGATGATGTGGTTCATGCAAAGGTCGCCGAGCACACGTGCCTCGATCTGGATCTTCTTCTGGTAAGTTTCCCACTTAATCTCGTTGCGGGCTTCGAGCTCATTCTTCTTCATCACGTTCATGTCCTCGAACATCTTGATAGAGTCAGCGTCGAGGTAGCGGTCGAAGATGATGGGGCACGACGTCTCGCAGTCGAGGCCGCGGCGCTTTGCCTCTTCCTTCCACTCGTCGCTGTAACCGTTGCCGTCGAAGTGGATGGGCTTGCAAACCTTGATGTCCTCGCGAACAACTTCGAGGATGGCGCTGATCTTGCTCTCGCCCTTGGCGATGAGTGCGTCTACGCGGGTCTTGAAGTTGGCCAGAGCCTCAGCAACAGCCGTGTTGAGCACGATCATTGCACTTGCGCAGTTGGCGATAGAGCCTACTGCACGGAACTCGAAGCGGTTACCAGTGAAGGCGAAGGGCGACGTACGGTTGCGGTCGGTGTTGTCGATCATCAGCTCGGGGATCTGAGGAATGTCGAGCTGCATGCCGTGCTTGCCTTCGAGGGTGAAGAGTTCGTCCTTTGTGGAGTTCTCCACCTTTTCAAGGTATTCGCTGAGCTGCTTGCCGAGGAAGCTCGAAATGATTGCGGGGGGAGCTTCGTTGGCACCGAGGCGGTGTGCGTTGGTTGCACTCATGATAGAGGCTTTGAGCAGGCCGTTGTGCTTGTAAACACCCATAAGGGTTTCTACAATGAACACGAGGAAGCGGAGGTTGTCCTCAGGTGTTTTGCCAGGGCCGTGGAGCAGCGCGCCGGTGTCGGTGGTAAGGCTCCAGTTGTTGTGCTTACCCGAACCGTTGATACCTGCGAAAGGCTTCTCGTGGAGCAGGCAACGGAAGCCGTGCTTGCGAGCAATCTTGCGCATGAGCGACATGATGAGCATGTTGTGGTCAACGGCCAAGTTGCACTCCTCGAAGATAGGAGCCAGCTCAAACTGGTTGGGAGCAACCTCGTTGTGGCGCGTCTTGCAGGGGATGCCGAGTTCGAGAGCCTGGATTTCAAGGTCGCGCATGAACTCCTGAACGCGTTCGGGGATGGCGCCGAAGTAGTGGTCGTCCATCTGCTGGTTCTTTGCAGAGTCGTGGCCCATGAGGGTGCGGCCCGTGAGGAGCAAGTCGGGACGTGCGGCATACAAGCCTTCGTCTACGAGGAAGTACTCCTGTTCCCAACCGAGGTTTGCCGTAACGCGCGTCACGCTGGGGTCGAAGTAGTGGCAAACAGCCGTTGCAGCCTTGTCGACAGCAGCGAGAGCCTTTTTCAGAGGTGCCTTGTAGTCGAGGGCCTCACCAGTGTAGCTCACAAAGATGGTGGGGATCATCAGCGTGTCGCCCACGATGAACACAGGCGATGCGGGGTCCCAAGCAGAGTAGCCGCGAGCCTCGAACGTAGAACGGATACCGCCGTTGGGGAACGAAGAGGCATCGGGTTCCTGCTGTACGAGTTCTTTGCCAGAGAAGTCCTCTACCATGCCGCCCTTGAAGTCGTGTTCAACGAAAGCATCGTGCTTTTCAGCCGTGCCCTCGGTAAGGGGCTGGAACCAGTGGGTGCAGTGCGTCACGCCCATTTCGATGGCCCACTGCTTCATGCCCTTAGCCACGTCGTTGGCTACAGAGAGGGGCAGCGGTGTGCCTTTTTCAATCACCTCGCGGAGTTGCTGGTAGGTCTTCAAGGGAAGATACTTGAACATTTTCTCCTGGTTGAAGACATACTTGCCAAAGTAGTCTGACGGACGCTCCTTGGGAGCCTTAACTTCGAGGGGACGCTTCTTGAACGCCTCTTCCACGACTTTAAATCGAAGGTTGCTCATTGTTTTTGAAGGGTTAAGTAACTAACGACAAAGGGAAACGGACTGGTGCCCTGTTGCCCCGCCGCCACGTATTGTTTTGTGTTTCAGTTTGTTGTGTTTGTATTTGCTTGCCCGGAGTTATTTCAACCAGGCTTTCAGGCGACGCATGGCCTCTTCGCAGTCCTCGCGGTTGCCAAAGGCGGTGAGGCGGATATATCCCTCGCCAGCAGGACCAAAGCCCACGCCCGGAGTGCTGACTACGTTGATCTGCGTGAGGAGTTGCTCGAAGAATTCCCAGCTACCCACGCCCTCGGGCGTTTTGAGCCAGATGTAGGGGGCATCTACGCCGCCGTATACTTGCAAGCCCACCTCGGTGAGAGCCTCGCGCATGATGCGGGCGTTGGTCATGTAGTAGTCAATCGTTTCGCGAATCTGACGCTTGCCTTCGGGGCTGTAAATAGCCTCGGCTGCGCGCTGCACGATGTAAGCCGTGCCGTTGAACTTGGTGCACTGGCGACGGTTCCACAGCTGATTGAGCTGCACCTGCTCGCCGCTCTTCGAGGTGAACGTGAGTTCCTTGGGCACTACGGTAAATCCGCAACGAAGTCCCGTGAATCCAGCCGTCTTGGAATAAGAGTGGAACTCAACGGCGCACTTCTTGGCTCCCTCAATCTCGTAAATAGAGTGAGGCACACCCTCGCTGGTGATGTAGGCCTCGTAAGCGGCATCGTAGAGGATAAGGCTGTTGTTTGCCAATGCGTAAGCCACCCACTTTTCCAACTCCTCGCGACTGAGCGTAGTACCCGTCGGGTTGTTGGGGTAGCAGAGGTATATCATGTCCGTGGGATGGCTGGGCAGCTGCGGCACAAAGCCGTTCTCAGCCGTGCAGGGGCAGTAAGTGATTTTGCTCCACGAGCCGTTGCTCACCTCGCCGGCACGTCCACCCATCACGTTGGAGTCAATGTAAACGGGATAGATAGGGTCGGTCACGCAGATGCTGTTGTCCGTACCCAATATGTCGCCAAAATTTCCTGTATCGCTCTTTGCTCCGTCGTTGATGAAGATTTCGTCAGCGTCGATATCGATGCCGCGGGGCGCAAAGTCGTTCTCCACAATTGCCTTGCGCAGGAACTCATAGCCGTGTTCGGGGCCGTAGCCGCGGAATGTACTGCCGCTTGCCATCTCGTCGACAGCCTTGTGCAGGGCTTCGATCACTGCGGGAGCAAGCGGACGAGTTACATCGCCAATGCCCAGGCGGATAATTGCTGCCTCAGGGTGAGTCTCTTTGTAGGCTGCCACCTTCTGAGCGATGTCTGCGAACAGGTAATTCTTCTGGAGTTTAAGGAAATTCTCGTTAATGGTTGTCATGTGTATCTTAATGGAAACTTTTATGGGAGTGCGGTTTTGAACTCGCGCTAACGTTGCTTCGTTGTTCAAAACCGCGCTCCCACAGATGTTTGTTTTATATTTCTATTTCACCGTCAAAGACCTTTGTTGCTGGACCCGTCATAAGCACATGTCCCGTAGTCTCGTCCCAGACAATATGCAGCGTGCCGCCGTCCATCACGATGTTGCTTTCACGCCCTGCGCGGTTGGTAAGTGCTGCCGCTACTGCCGTTGCGCAGGCACCCGTTCCGCAGGCCATCGTAATGCCGGAACCTCGTTCCCACACTCGCATGCGAATGTCGCCGCTGGGCAGTACGGTGGCAAACTCGATGTTGCATCGTTCGGGGAAGATGGAGGCAAACTCCAAGCTCTTACCCACGCCAGCCACGTCGAAACTTGCTGCGTCGTCCACAAAGACTACAAAGTGAGGGTTGCCCATCGACACAAACGTTCCAGTATATTCATGCCCCGTGATGCTAAGTACCTTACCTTCCTTCATCGATCCGTCGGGCGTAGCTATCTGCGAAGGAACGGCAAGACTGGGCGCGTCCATATCCACTGTCACGCTCTCCACATGACCCGCCTCATCGACGTGGAGTTTCAGGATCTTAATGCCAGAGAGCGTAGAGAGTTTTACTTCCGTTTTCGTAGTAAGACCATATTCATAAAGGTACTTACCAACGCAGCGCGAGGCGTTACCGCACATGCGGGCTTCGCTGCCGTCGTTATTGAATATGCGCATCGAGAAGTCTGCTCCGTCTGCGCCTTCGCCAATCAGTACAAGGCCGTCGCCGCCAATACCCTTGTGCCTGTCGCTCCAAATTTCGGACAGGTGTTCGGGGTTCTCCACGGGATATTTCAGCGTGTTGACATAGATGTAGTCGTTGCCCGCACCGTGCATCTTCGTGAAGTGGATCAGCTTGCTCATTCTGTTTGGTTTTGTTTTAATGCTGCAAAGATATAATATTCATGTCGTCTGCACGCAGTTTTCTTCACTTTTCTTACTTCTGCGACTAAAAAATCTCAATTTTCTACTTTTTAGCCCGTTTTTCGTGCATTATGATACGCGTACATTGCTTTATCATATCAAATGCGCATTCTTGCATATAATGTATAAATCGTAACTTCGCCGGGGTAAAACGTAACACACAGCATGGTAGAACTGTTTTTAGCGAGGCACGGCGAGACGGAAGAGAACGTGGCTCAAATACTTCAAGGGCACCTGCCCGGACACCTCACGGCAAAAGGCAGAGAGCAGGCCCGCGAACTGGCACATGCGTTGGCAGGGGACGCAAGGGGCTACGACCTTATCCTGGCAAGCGACCTGCAACGCACGCTCGACACGGCACACATTATTAATAAGGAGTTGCACCTGCCCATCGTGCCCTGCCCGCTGCTGCGCGAGCGTGACTGGGGTAGTTTTACGGGAGTGAGCATCGCCCGTGCGCACTGCGAGCCTATCCCCGACGATGCCGAGACGGTGGATCAGATGTTTGAACGGGCGGCACAGTTTCTCCGCTACGTGTACCTTAATTATGAAGGGAAACGTGTGCTTGCCGTTGGCCACGGGCTATTCAACCGTACCATTCAGGCGGCATTCAGCGGCTGCGCCATCCGGGACATTCCGCGGATGGCGAACGCTGAGGTGCGTCGCCTCGTCGTAGACCGCCTCGTGGAACTGGGCGGAGAGAACGGCGGCGACGTGGTCAGCGCAAACTAAGCATTTGGGAAGAGAATTTATACAAGAGGCAGGGCCTTATGAGTTGTCCGACATTTTCTTCATCACTCTCAGCAGGGCGGAACTGTCCGTGAAACCTGCCTTGCTCGCCAAGTCCTGCAAGCGTGCCTCGGGGTGCTCTTTGAGTTCCTGCTCCACATAGCGCACACGCAGTTGGTTGACGTAAGTATTAAAGTTTACGCCGAGCTGACGGTTGATGTATTCGCTCAGGAGCCGCGGTGTAGTATCCAACTGTTCGGCCACCTTCTTCAAGGTTAGGCTCTTCTCCAGGTAGGGACGGTTTTCTTGGCGTTCCCACCGCACCAACCTCAGCGAGAGCGGCACTTCCTCGTCTTCGGTCGGCTCTTCGGGCTCTTCGGCTACGGGCATAGGTTCTACGTCGTTGGTTGAAAAGTGGGGGAGGTACAAGCTCTGCCTATTGTAGAACCATACGGAAAGCCCCACGCTCATCGCCGTAAGTAGCCACGCTGCCACCAGGAACGCCATGCCCTGCAAAAGGGCCATTACCCACGACAGCACTCCTATTAATATATAGAACACAAAAACGACGGCTTCGAACTTGCGCACGTCCTGGTCATATCCTTTCCTTTTAGCATGTTGGCGCAGGTCG
The DNA here is from genome assembly GCA_963655595.1 of uncultured Oscillospiraceae bacterium. GTDB lineage: Bacteria > Bacteroidota > Bacteroidia > Bacteroidales > Bacteroidaceae > Alloprevotella. The sequence goes on along the minus strand of CAVKGN010000001.1, from coordinate 7,498 downwards.
ATACCCAGACTGATCGTCATGCCTACTATTCCCAACAAGGTCAGAAAAGCCAACGCTATGCGCGCCACCGTTAGTTCTGCAAAGAAGGCCAATGCCCACACTGCCAACACGGGGAGCAGTAGCCACGACTTTTGCCGCCGACGGAGCGGTGTGCCTTGCAGCAGCCTTTTCATCGCCACCGTAAGTACAAGGTGCGCCACGTAAATAAGGAGGAAAGACACGTCGATAACCCTTGGCCGGGACGCAAAAGGCGTAACCCAGAACACCGTGCCGAACAGTACGGCATAAAGAAACGAGACCAAGGCGGCCAACGGACAGGAACTGCGCACCGGGGCTGTTTCCTCGTCGGCCCGCCACACCAGCAGCGTCACCGTGAGCAACACACAGGCGGTTATCGCACATAAACACAACGACATTTCAAACAGTTCCATTCAGTTTATCTTTTTTTGTGCGTACAAAGATAACCTAAAACGCCCGTCTGTCTGCACGTCGGGGTTCAAAAAAGCCGCCCCCATTCGTTGGGAGCGGCTTCGTCACAATTTATAGTAAGCCGTGGCTATTGCGTTTTTCTTAGAAGTCAATCTCCAAGCCCAAACCGAACACATCGTTCGTGCGGTGGAAGGTTTCGGTGCCCGAGATAGGATTTACAATCTTGTTCACGGCGGAAAGCTGGCTGTTTATGCCGTTAAGCTTCTGCTGCATAACGGACTTCTGATCGTCGGGCAGACCGGGCGTTTGCAGGGCGGCTTCAAGCTGTGCCTTACCCGCGCTGAGTTGCTGCAAGGCCGGGGCAAGCTTCGGCGTGAGCATATCTTTGTACTTCGCGTTCAAGCCGTAGAAGTCGTTTTGCGTGCGCTTGTACTCCTTGTAGAACGTCTTGAAGTAGGCAATGTTGAGCGCCACCTTCTTACGCAGCTGGAAGCGTGCACCAATACCCATGGAGTTAGAGTTTGTCACGAAACTCATGTCGCTAATAAACTTGCTGTCCTTGCCCAGTCCGTAGTGGGTGGTCTGCCAACCGGCACTGATGGTCCAACGCTTGGTTACGTCGTATTCCGCACCGGCAAGCACTTCCCAACCACCATGCTTCAGGTAGTTGTGCTTGTCCTCGTGCTGCGTAGCCTGACGGTCGAAATAATAGTGGAAACCGCCGTTCAAGCGCAGACTGGGCAGAGCCTCGTAGGCCACGCCGACAGCAAGGATAGCGGGTATGTCGGCCTTCACCTTCTTCCCGTCGTCGTACTCGGAAAGACCGCTGGTGTTTACGCCGGCCTGGTTCTTCAAGCGCAGACGGGTCTTAAACTCATAACGTGCCGACAGGTTCACCTTCTTAGCCAGGCGGTAGTTCACACTCACGATGGGCGTAAAGCCCCAACCCGTCTGGTCGCAGTTGAGCTCACGGTCGGACACGAGAGCCGTGTACTCTCCCATGCCAGCGTTCTCCAAGAACGTCGTTGCCGGCATCTGCTGTCCGCCAACCACTACGCCGATGTTGCGCACGTAGCCGTAATAGTTACACTGTGCGTACACCACGCGACCGCCTACGCTCACGTTGAAGTCGGGCGTCACCTTGTAACCCACGCCAAACTGTCCGCCGAAGTAGTACTGACGTCCGCGCATCTTGGTGTCCATTGTGTATCCCTCTACCGCGCCGGGCTGCATGGCATCGGCAATGAGCGGGAGCATAGCCACCTGACTCTCGAACGAGGGCAGGCCATTGCTGAAGTTGCACTTGCCGCCACCGCCAGTCACGCCGAAGTGGAACGAAGCAAACCAGTGCTTACCCACGCGGGCCAAGTCGAACGAAGGGATAACGGGCGCCTTTGCCTTTCCCTCAAACTCCTTGTAGCCAGAGGTTCCGTTCTTCACGCCGTTCACCGTACCGAGGGCGAAGGGTTCAAACGTCACCTTGTCCGTACGGGTCTGATAGGCACTCTGAAGGTCAAAACCCAGGTGCCAGCCAGTCCCCATAAAACCGATGCCGGCAGGGTTGGCATATGCGCCGTCAATGGCTATCACGGCATCGCGTGCCGGGTTGCGCAGAAAACTTACACTCTGGTTCGTGTTCGTAAGGTAACCGCCGGCCTTTGCCCCTGCAAAGGCTGTGGCAACGAGTGCCGCGGTGAGGAGAGTTCTTTTCATTATTTCGCTTTTGTTGTTCTAAACGGCGGCAAAAGTAGGAACAATTTGCACACTGACAAACACTTTGCGCAAATAATCAGGCTTTCGGCACGACCTGCCTGACATTAGCGAGCCATTTTACCAAGCCTACCTGACAATACGCCGCAAACGTTCGGGATTTTCTGCGACCACGGAACACAAACACGGCAACCGCGGAGTACAAAAACGCGACCACGGAGCACGAAAACGGCAACCGCCGGCAGCTACATCCCTTGGTGCTTGCTTGCACTGGGGAGTGGCTGTCGGCGGTTGCCGTGTATGCAATGCGGAAAGCTTTGAGCGGGCTATCCGTTCATAGATGCCATAAATTCGGCGTTGTCCAGGGTGTTCTCCATGCGTTTCTTCACGTCGGTCATGGCCTCGAGGGGGTTCATGTCGGCGATGTAGTTGCGAAGTACCCACATACGTTTGCGCGTGAGTTCGTCCTGGAGCAGGTCGTCGCGACGTGTGGACGATGCCACAATGTTGACTGCCGGGAAGATGCGCTTGTTTGCCAACGCGCGGTCGAGTTGCAGTTCCATGTTGCCCGTACCCTTGAATTCTTCGAAGATAACTTCGTCCATCTTCGAGCCTGTGTCGATAAGGGCTGTGGCGATGATGGTGAGCGAACCGCCGCCCTCGATGTTTCGAGCCGCACCAAAGAAGCGCTTGGGCTTTTGCAGGGCGTTGGCGTCGACACCACCCGAGAGTATCTTGCCCGATGCGGGCGCCACGGTGTTGTAGGCGCGAGCCAGACGAGTGATGGAGTCGAGGAAGATGACCACGTCGTGGCCACACTCTACCATGCGCTTAGCCTTTTCAAGCACGATGCCGGCTATTTTCACGTGGCGAGCGGCTGGTTCGTCAAACGTGGAGGCAATTACCTCGGCGTTCACCGTGCGCATCATGTCGGTCACTTCCTCGGGGCGCTCGTCAATGAGCAGCATCATCAGGTACGTGTCGGGGTGATTGCGGGCTATGGCGTTGGCAATGTCCTTCATGAGCATGGTCTTACCCGTCTTGGGCTGCGCCACGATGAGTGCGCGCTGTCCCTTACCGATGGGGGTGAACAGGTCGACGATGCGGCATGATATGCTGTCGTTGCGCCCCGTGCAGATGTTGAATTTCTCTTCGGGGAAGAGGGGCACAAGGTGTTCAAAGGCTATGCGGTCGCGCACCTCGGCGGGGGCGAGTCCGTTGATGCGGTCTACGCTCACCAGGGCGAAGAACTTCTCGCCCTCGCGCGGTATCTTCACCTTGCCCTCCACCACGTCGCCGGGTTTCAGTCCCATCTGGCGTATTTGCGTGGGCGACACGTAGATGTCGTCGGGCGAGGCCAAGTAATTGTAATCGGAGGAGCGGAGGAAACCAAAGCCTTCGGGGACAATCTCCAACACGCCGCGACCATCGAGCAAGTGGGTCACCACCTGGGCTGCGGCTGCGCTCTGCGGTTCTTTGCCGTTGGTGGCGCGGACAGTGCGGGGGGCGGGCTTAGCCTTCTCAGTAGCGGGCTTTGCCTCGGCCTTCTCGGGGGCGTTGCCCTGCATCATGGGGTCGTCCTTGAAGCGGTGGAACTTCACCTTCTGTGCGGCACCGTCGACAGCCTCATCGTTGCCTGCTGCCAAGTCGGCTTGCAGACCAGATACGGGGACAATCTGCGTATCGTCGGTCTCGTACACGGCGGGTACGTCGCGGGTAATGATGAAGTCGGTGCTATTGTTGGGATTTTCGGCGCTGTCGGTCACGGGCGGCAGGTTGCGCTGTATGGGTTCGGGGGCAGTGCTCTTCTGCAAGGTGCGCTTCACCTCTTCCATGTCCAACACGTCGGTCACATTGTTCAGCGCCACGTCGGTTTTGGACTCCTGTATCTGTTCTGCCACGAAGTCGGGCACCTCGGCGGCCGGAGCGGCAGTCTCTGCAACTGGTTCAACAGCGGCTGGCTGGCTCTCGGCCTTGTCCGCGGCGGTGAGTTCCGCCATTTCGGCAGCAGCGGCTGCGGCAGTGGTTTCAATGGCGTCGAGGGCCACTTTGTCCTTTGCGGCTATGCGGGTGCGCTTGCGGGGTGCGGGGCTGTCGGCAGCGGGTTCGGCTGAGGTGAACACGCGGTCGGCCTCGGCTTTCTTCACAATGCGGGTGCGCCTTTTCACAGGGGCTGCCTCAGCGGCCGACCGTATGGCCTGCGCATCGAGTATTTCGTAAACGAGTTCGCTCTTGGCTTTCCCGTCGGTATTCTCTATTTCCATTTCTTGCGCTTTGGCAAGAAGTTCAGCGTCGCTCAGCTCAAGGAGCTGTTCTTTGGTTAAGTTCAACATATAGAGGTATTACTATTTCTTGTGTGGGGTATAGTGTTCCGCACCGTCCGTAGCTGGCGGAACGTGTTTTTTGGCAAATCGGTGAAACCTATGTTCCGTTCTTCTCCCCGCCGCAGGGCACACATATATTATATATGCGCATAGCGCAGCGAGCGTTTAGAGGGTTCTAAACTGGGGGGAATGAGCGAAAGGATGTGTGATTTATTCTTGGGGAAAAGCGCAAAGGACTTTCAGAATAACGAAGAAAGGTAGTCCTTTGCCATGCGCGTTGTTGTGGGTTGCCGTTTGCGGCTGGCGAATCTCATTCCGCCGTCCTTTGCCGCGGGCTTGCGCATTCTTAACGACATGCGGCGTTTCCCGTTCGGTGCTATGCACGATGGTGCGCCGCTTCCATTACTTTCGAGAGCAAAGTTAATAAAGATTTCCCTCGCAAACGGCCGCCGCGGGGGCTTTTTCTTGCGAAAGGGCCACTTTTGCCGTGTTTTCGGCGCCTTTGCCGCTGCGACTGCCGTGCTGCGGAGGGGGAATAAGCATTTTTATGGTAATTTTGCCACGCTTACAAAACAAAATCCTCAGAATGATACGCAAAAGCATACTCCTTTCCACTCTTGCGCTCGCCAGTCTCGGCCTTCACGCCGAAGAGGCTGATAGCCTCGCAGCGCAGTCCTTCCAAAATCCTGACTACGAAACGCCTGGCTACACGCTGCGCGCCAAGGGTCACAGCCCCGTGGTTGAAAAGATGCAGCCGAGCATCAAGTTTGGCGGCTACATCATGGGCAAATATTCTATATCCGACCGCAGCGGCGAGGCTACAAACGGCGGCTTCGACCTGCGTTTCATCCGCCTCTACGCCGATGGTCACGTGTTCAAGGATTTCTACTACAAATTGCAGATGGAGGTGAACGGCGCCCCCGGCGACAACAAGGGACCACGCGTGCTCGATGCCTTTGTGGAGTGGCAGAAGTTCGACTTCCTGCGCATTAAGCTCGGACAGTTCAAGCGTTCGTTCGGCTTTGAGAATCCTATGAGTCCGCTTGCCATCGGTATGGGCTCGTACTCGCAGGCTACAATGAAGCTCGCCTCCATCAGCGACCGCAACGGCGAGGGCAGCTACAACAAGAGCTCGGGGCGCGACGTGGGCGTGCAGATTCAGGGCGACTTCATCCCTGGCGCCGACGGCCACAAGTGGGTTCACTACCAGCTGGGCGTATTCAACGGGCAGGGCATTAACCATACGGACAAGGACCACCACAAGGACGTGATCGGGGGCCTTTGGATTTCGCCCATCAAGAACCTTTGCATCGGCGGCTTTGGGTGGAACGGCAAGTACACCAACGAGAAGTACAACGCCGCCGATCCTCTGTCGCTCAAGAGCGTGAAGCGCGTGCGCTGGGGCGCGGGCTTGAAGTACGAGAGCGACTGGACCGTGCGCGGGGAATACATGAGTTCGGTGGGCGGCGTAGTCACCGACGCCACAGCGCCCGACCACTCCGATGCTTGGTACGCTACGCTGGGTGTACCCGTGGTGAAAGGACTTAAAATATACGGTCGCTACGACTGCTACCGCAACGACAAACACAGTTGGAAGTCGCTCTGCACCAACTACGGGCTTTCGGGCAACTACACGCTGGGGAAGAACCTCATCTTCCAGCTCAACTACACGTTTACTGACGACCGCTCGGCGCGCCATGCTGCCACGCCCAAGGACTCGCACTACAACACGTTCGACGTACAGGTAACGGCTCGTTTCTAAGCATCAACCTACACAGGGGCGGCTCTTGGGTCGCTCCTTTTTTCTCAAACATCTCATCCCCTACCCCATGACTAAACGCTGCAGCAAGAAACTCCTGACCGCCCTCTTGCTCATCCTCCTGCTCCTCGTCGCCGCAACGCTCGGCGGCTCGTGGTACATGATTGACTATGCCCTCAAACCCGGCGACCGCGCCCGCAACGAGCAACTGGCGTGGCAGCAGGTGGACTCCCTTTATCCTGGCATGCTTCAATGGCGCGACTCGCTCATCGCCGCCCATGCCTTGCGCGACACTATGCTCCTGGCCACCGACGGCACACGTCTGCACGCTTACTACGTACGTGCGGCTAAACCCACGGCACGCACGGCATTGCTTGTGCACGGCTACACGGACAACGCCGTACGTATGCTCCCGCTGGGACGAATGTACCTCGACAGCCTGGGTATGAACATCCTCGTGCCCGACCTCCGAAACGCTGGCCACAGCGGGGGCGACCACTTCCAGATGGGCTGGTTCGACCGCCTCGACGTGCGCCGCTGGGTAGATGTCGCACCACGGCTCTTCTCCGACAGCGTGCGCATTGTGGTTCACGGTGTGTCGATGGGTGCCGCCACCACCATGATGCTCTCGGGCGACGCCGACGTGCCAGCAAGCGTCAAGGCATACGTGGAGGACTGCGGCTACACCTCCGTGCACGACCAGTTCACCAAAGAACTCGCCGAACGTTTCCATCTGCCTGAGTTCCCCATTATTCCCGCCGCCTCGGCACTCTGCCAACTGCGCTACGGGTGGAACTTCAACGAGGCCTCAGCCCTTCGCCAGGTCTCCCGTTGCCACAAGCCCATGCTCTTCATCCACGGCACGGCCGACAAATTCGTCCCCACGAGCATGGTCTACCCCCTCTACCGCGCCAAACCCGCTCCCAAGGCCCTCTGGCTTGCCCCCGGCGCTCCCCACGCCCGCAGCTACCACCTCTACCCCGCCGAATACACCGCCCGGGTAAGAAATTTCATGCACGCCTATAATTTTTGACCTCCGCGGGGAAATTCCAGTCCCCCGCGGGAGGATTGCAGTCCCCCCAGGGAGGACTGGAGTCCCCCCAAGGAGGATTCGAGTCCTCCCAGGGAGGACTTTCACCAGCGCAGGGATAATTTTTACCAGCGCAGGCTCCGTAATTCTCTGCTCGCGGGGAAGTCGACTATCCCCTATTAAAGTAGACACTTTCCCCGTTAGTAAACTACTTTTGTAGACGGTTCCCTTTTTCTACCCTAATTT